>NZ_JBVKAI010000002.1:210172-721924 GCF_055639495.1 Streptomyces sp. NPDC039424 | reverse complement strand
ACGACACCGCTCCCGCCGGTCCGCGCCGGTCGCGCAGCGTGAGCGAGGGGTCCGCGACGCAGCGCGCGGAGGAGGCGGCTCCGGCGGAGCCGACGGTGCCGGCGGCGTCGCCGGGTGAGTCGGAACCGGCGGTGCCATCCGGCCCATCGGCTCCCGCCGGTCCGCGCCGGTCGCGCAGCGTGAGCGAGGGGTCCGCGACGCAGCGCGCGGAGGAGGCGGCTCCGGCGGAGCCGACGGCGACATCACCGGGCACGCCCACCCGGCCACCGCGCTCCACCGCCCCCCGCAGCTCCGACGCCCCCTGGCACCACGCCCGCCCGGCCTTCGACGAAGCCGAGGACAAGCGCGCCCCGAACCCGGAAGCGGAGAAACCAGCAGCGCCCGCACCCGAGGCGCCAGCGGCCAAGGCGCCTGCGCCCGAGGAGCCCGCGGCCGAGGGCCCCGCGCCTGAGGAGCCCAAGCCCGCGCCGGAGGAGCCCGCAGTCAAGGAGCCGGCGCCCGAGGAGCCCGCGTCCGAGGACGCCCCCGAAAGCAGCGGCCCCGGTACCCCGAACCCAGAAGACCCGCCCCGTAACCCGCCCCGTAACGACTCCACAGGAGGCCCGCAGTGAACGACGTGATGGACGTCGCCCTGCGACTCCTGGTCGTCTTCGTCGTCTTCCTCACCTTTCCGCTGATCGTCGGTCAGACGGAGCACAAGGTGATGGCCCACATGCAGGGCCGCCTCGGCCCGATGTACGCCGGCGGCTTCCACGGCTGGGCCCAGCTCATCGCGGACGGCGTGAAGTTCGCGCAGAAGGAGGACGTCGTACCCGCGGGCGCGGACCGCCGTATCTTCCAGCTCGCCCCCGCCGTGGCCCTCCTCCCGTACCTCCTGGTGCTCCTCGCCATCCCCATCGGTCCCGGGGAAGGAGCCGTGGGCCAGGTCCTCGACGCGGGCGTCTTCTTCGTGCTCGCGGTGATGGGCGTCGGCGTGCTCGGCTCGCTCATGGCCGGCTGGGCCAGCGCCAACAAGTTCTCCCTCCTCGGCGGCCTGCGTACCGCCGCCCAGCTCCTCGCCTACGAACTCCCCATGCTGCTGGCCGCCGCCTCGGTGGCGATGGCGGCGGGAACCGTGTCGCTCCCCGGCATCCTGCACGCCTTCCACTGGTGGTGGCTGCCCTGGCAGATCGTCGGCGCGGTCGTCTTCTTCGTCGCCGGGCTGGCCGAGCTCCAGCGCCCGCCCTTCGACATGCCCGTCGCCGACTCGGAGATCATCTTCGGCGCGTACACCGAGTACACCGGGCTGCGCTTCGCCCTGTTCCTCCTCGCCGAGTACGCCGGCATCGTCGTTCTGTGCGGCCTGACCACCGTCCTCTTCCTCGGCGGCTGGCACGGCCCCTGGGGCGCCGACGGCCTCGGCTGGCTCTGGACCCTGCTGAAGACCGCGATCCTCGCCTTCGTCGTCATCTGGCTCCGCGTCACCTACCCCCGCCTGCGCGAGGACCAGCTGCAGAAACTCTCCTGGACCCTCCTCGTCCCCCTCTCCCTCGCCCAGATCGCCCTCACCGGCATCGTCAAGGTGGTGATCCAGTAACCATGGCTGAGCCTCTCCCGCCCTCCCGGCCCCGCATTCCCGGTTCCGGCCTGGCCAAGGGCCTGGCCGTCACCCTCCGCACGATGACCAGGAAGACGGTCACCCAGCAGTACCCGGAGGTCCAGCCCGACCTCCCGCCCCGCACCCGCGGCGTCATCGGCCTGTTCGAGGAGAACTGCACGGTCTGCATGCTGTGCGCCCGCGAGTGCCCGGACTGGTGCATCTACATCGACTCCCACAAGGAGACGATCCCGGCGGCGACCCCCGGCGGCCGGGAACGCAGCCGCAACGTCCTCGACCGCTTCGCCATCGACTTCTCCCTGTGCATGTACTGCGGTATCTGCATCGAGGTCTGTCCTTTCGACGCCCTGTTCTGGTCCCCGGAGTTCGAGTACGCCGAGACCGACATCCACGAACTCACCCACGAGCGCGACAAGCTCCGCGAGTGGATGTGGACCGTCCCGGCCCCGCCCGCCCTCGACCCCGGCGCCGAGGAACCGAAGGAGATCGCCGCCGCCCGCAAGACCGCCGAGAAGCTGGCGGCGGCCCAGGCCGAGCCGGCCGAGCCGCGGGAGGGACAGTCGTGACCCTCGCCGCCGCATCCCACGGCTTCCTCTCCCCGACCGGAGTCGAGATCGCCTTCCTCCTCGTCGGCCTGGTCACCTTCGGCGCCGCGCTGGTCACCGTCACCACCCGGCAGCTGGTGCACGCCGCCCTGTGGCTGGTGGTGACCCTCGGCGGCCTCGCCGTGGAGTACCTGCTGCTCACGGCCGAATTCATCGCCTGGGTACAGGTCCTGATCTACGTCGGTTCCGTCGTCGTCCTCCTCCTGTTCGGTCTGATGCTCACCAGGGCCCCCATCGGCCGCTCCCCGGACGCCGACTCCGGCAACCGCTGGGCCGCCCTCACCGTGGCCGCCGCCGCGGCGGCAGCCCTGGTCTGGGTGGTCGTCGACGCCTTCCGCACCACCTGGATCGACCTGGACGGGCCGGCCGCCGGCTCGACGAAGGCCACCGGCGCCAGCCTCTTCCAGAACTGGGTCCTCCCCTTCGAGGCCCTCTCCGTCCTCCTCCTCGCCGCCCTGGTCGGCGCGATCGTCCTGTCCCGCAAGGCCAAGGCGGACGAGGCCGCGGCAACCGCCCCGGACACCCGCAGCGCGAAGGAAGGCGTCCGCTGATGCACCTCGCCTATCCCGCCGTACTCTCCGCCCTCCTGTTCTGCACCGGCCTGTACGGCGTCCTCGCCCGCCGCAACGCGATCCTGGTCCTGATGTCGGTCGAGCTGATGCTCAACGCCGTCAACCTCAACCTGGTCGCCTTCGACGTCTGGCTCAGCAAGGCCGCCGAGGAGACCCTGCACTCCGGCCAGGCCCTGACCCTGTTCACCATCGCCATCGCCGCCGCCGAGATCGGCATCGGCCTGGCGATCGTCCTCGCCGTCCACCGCAACCGCGGCACCGCGGACATCGACAAGCTCCGCGACACCGCCGAGGGCCACGCGGCCGACGACCCCGACAGCGACGCCCCCGCGGCCGAGAAGGCTGAGGCCACCGCGTGACCACGACCACCCTCGCCGTCCTCGTCCCCCTCCTGCCGTTCCTGGGCGCCGCGGCCGGCCTGCTCCTGGGCCGCACGGCCCCCGCCTTCGTGCGCCCGCTCGCCGTCCTGCCGACGCTGGCCGCGCTGGTGCTGGCCGTGCTGGTCGCCGTGCGCCAGGGCGGCGGCCAGGCCATCAGCAGCCACACCGAGCTCACGCCCACCGGTTCGGTTCCGATCGAGCTCGCCCTGTACATCGACGGCTTCGCCGCCCTCGTCGCCGTGCTCGTCGGCGTCGTCGCCACCTGCGTGCAGGTCTACTCGACCGGCTACCTGCGCGACGACCCGCGCTATCCCTCGTACGCGGCCCTGGTCTCCCTGTTCACCTCCGCGATGTTCCTGGTCGTCTACTCCGGCGACCTGATCGTGCTGCTGGTCGGCTGGGAAGTCATGGGCATCTGCTCCTACTTCCTGGTCGGCCACTACTGGGAGACCCCGGAGGCCCGCGCCGCCTCCCTCAAGGCCTTCCTGGTCACCAAGCTCGGCGACGTGCCGTTCCTGATCGGCCTGTTCGCGCTGGCCACCGACGCGGGCTCGTTCCGCATCACACGCGTCCTCGCCACCGTCGCGAGCGGCGGCCTGGACCACCCCACTGCGATCGCGCTGCTGCTCCTGGCGGGCGTGGCAGGGAAGTCGGCGCAGTTCCCGCTGCACACCTGGCTCCCGGACGCGATGGCGGGCCCCACGCCCGTCTCCGCGCTGATCCACGCCGCGACGATGGTCGCCGCCGGTGTCTACTTCATCGCCCGGCTCCTCCCGGTCTTCGAGGCCTCCTCGGCCGCGATGGTCGTCCTCGCCGTCATGGCCGCCGTGACGATGACCGGCTCCGGCCTCGCCGCGCTCGCCCAGGACGACATCAAGCGCGTCCTCGCCTACTCGACGATCGGCCAGCTCGGCTACATGACCGGCGCCCTCGCCGTCGGCGACCGCGGTGCCGCCGTCTTCCACCTCCTGTCCCACGGCGCCTTCAAGGCGCTGCTCTTCCTCGCGGCCGGCGTGATCATCCACGCCGCCGGCACCAACTCGCTGGCCGCCATGTCCCGCATGAGCCATCTGCGCGACCGCATCCCCGACGCCTTCTGGACGATGACCGTGGCGCTCCTCGCGCTCGCCGCCATCCCTCCCTTCAGCGGCTTCTTCTCCAAGGAGTCCGTCCTCGGCGCCGCCGAGCACACCGCCACCGGCCACACCGCGCACGTCCCCGGCAGCGCGGGCTGGATCGTCCTCGTCGCCGGAATGCTCACCGCCCTGCTCACCGCCGCCTACGCGACCCGCCTGTGGCTGCTGGCGTTCAGCGGGCGCGGTACCGAGGCCCCCGACCACGGGAAGCAGCCGCTCACCATGACGGTGGTGCTGTGGGTGCTCGCCGCCCCGTCCCTCGCCCTCGGCGGATTCGCCTATCGCTCGCTGCCCGGCTGGTTCGACGGCCGCGACCTGACCCCGACCCTCACCACATCGGTCCTCGGCACGGGCCTCGCCCTGGTCGGCGGGATCGTCACCTACGGCGCCTGGCAGCGCACCACCGTGCTCGCCGCCCGGGTCCCGCTGGGCGCGGTCGCGGCCCACCCCGAGGGCGACGCCGGACTGGTCGAGGCCGAGGCCATCGCCAGCCACGCACCCGCCTACGGCGGCGTGGCATACGCACCCGACCCGGCGGACCCCGGACGGCTGCTGCTCGGCCCGCTGCACCGGCACGCGGCCGTCGGCTTCCACCTGGACGCCGTGTACGCGGCGCTGTTCGTCCGCCCGGTCCAGGCCGGAGCGACCCTCGTCCGGTTCCTCGACCGCGAGGTCGTCGACACCTACGTACGCGGCGCGGCAGCGCTGCCCCGGCTGCTCGGGGCCGCCGTACGGCGCGCCCAGACCGGCAATCTGCAGACCTATGTGAGCGCGCTGCTCGCCGGCACCGTCGTCCTGGCGGTCGCCGTCCTCCTCGTCGCCTCGGGAGCGTGAGCAGGCGTGATCGATATCAACGAGTCCGTGATGCGGTTCCTTCTGGCATTCATCGTCGTCGGCCCGCTCCTGGGCGCGCTCGCCGCCCTCCTGCCCGCCCCGCCCGGACTGAAGGGGAAGTCGCCCGAGCAGGCCGTGCTCCGGCACGGCGTGACCGTGACCGGCGTGGTCCTCATCGCCGCCGTCGTCCTCGCGCTCGGCTTCGACCACGACCATCCGTCGAAGATGCAGGCCACGACCGACATCAGCTGGATCCCCGCACTCGACGTGCGGATCCACCTCGGCATCGACGGCATTTCCCTCCCCCTTCTGGTCCTTACCGCGCTGCTGACCTTCCTCTGCGCGCTGTACTCCTACTTCAAGATGCCCGCGGGCCCGTCCCCGAAGGCCTTCGTCGCGCTGGTGCTCGTCCTCGAGTCCGGCACCCTCGCGACCTTCGCCGTCCTCGACCTGCTGCTGTTCTTCCTGGCATTCGAGACGGTGCTCATCCCGATGTACTTCCTCATCGCCCGCTGGGGCGGCGAGGGGCGGACCCAGGCCGCCTGGAAGTTCATCCTCTTCACGCTGCTCGGGTCCGTCGTCATGCTGCTCGGCCTGCTCCTGATCGGAATCAAGGCGGGCACGTTCGACATGATGGCACTCGCCACTGACAACGGCCGGTCGCTGAGCACATCCGTGCAGGTCATCGCCGTTTTGGCGATCGGGATCGGGCTCGCGGTCAAGACCCCGATGTGGCCCTTCCACAGCTGGCTGCCGGACGCCCACACCGCCGCGCCCACCGTCGGCTCGGTGCTGCTGGCCGGCGTACTGCTGAAGATGGGTACGTACGGGTTCGTCCGGATCCTCCTCCCTGTCGCACCCGAGGGCTTCCACACCTTCGCGCCCTACCTCGCGGCCTTCGCCGTGGTCGGGATCATCTACGGATCCCTGGCCTGCCTGGCCCTCGCCAAGCAGGGCGCGAAGGGCGACCTCAAGCGGCTCATCGCCTACTCCTCCGTCGGCCACATGGGCTTCGTCCTGCTCGGCATCGCCACCACCACCCCGACCGGCGTGAACGGCGCGCTGTTCGCCAACATCGCCCACGGCCTCATCACCGGCCTCCTCTTCTTCCTGGTCGGCTCGCTGAAGGACCGCACCGGCACCACGGACCTCGACACCCTCGCCGAGGAGACGGGCGCCGCGCTGTACGGCAAGGCCCCGCGCCTCGGCGGCCTGCTCGCCTTCGGCGCTGTCGCCTCGCTCGGCCTGCCGGGGCTCGCGGGGTTCTGGGGCGAGATGCTGGCGCTGTTCGGCGCGTTCAAGCCCGCCGCCGACCTCAGCCGCCCCGCGTTCCTCACGTTCATGGCGATCGGCGCGTTCGGCACGCTGCTCACGGCCGCGTACATGCTGATCGTGGTCCGCCGCGTCTGCATGGGCGCCGTACCCCGGGAAGTCCCCCAACTCGCCGACGTCCACGGCTACGAGTTCGCGGCCTGGACCCCGCTCGTCGCCCTCACCGTCGTCGCCGGGCTCTGGCCGAAGATCCTCCTCGGCCTGACCGACCCGGCCGTGCAGCAGCTCCTCGCAGGAGGCACCCGATGAGCGCCCTGGCCCAGCCCCTGGCGGAGGCCGCCCAGTCAGCCGTTCAGTCCGTCGACTGGCTGGCCATCGCACCGCCCACCGTGGCGGCGGTCGTCGCCCTCGTCGTCCTCGTCGCCGACCTGTTCGTGTCCGACGCCAGGAAGGCCGTCCTCGGCTGGGTCTCGGTCGCCGGGCTCGCCGCTTCCGCGCTCCTGCTGCTGCCCCTCCTGGACGGCGACCGCAGCACCTTCTGCCTCACCGGCGCCACGCACGCGTGCAGCTACACCGCCGACCGGTTCACCCTCGTCATCCAGTTCCTCGTGTTCGGCGGCGCCCTCCTCGCGGCCCTGCTGTCGGTCACCACGCTCAACGACGCCGGCCGGCGCGTCCCGGAGGGGGAGTTCTGGTTCCTGCTGCTCTCCTCCGCCGCGGGCGCCGCCCTCCTGCCCGCCTCCCGTGATCTGGCGACCCTGATCGTCGCCCTGGAGGTCGCCTCCCTGCCCGCCTTCGCCCTCGTCGGCATCCGGCACGGCGACCGGCGCTCCTCCGAGGCGGCCCTGAAGTTCTTCCTGTCCTCGGTCACCGCCACCGCGGTCAGCCTGATGGGCATCAGCTTCGTCTACGCCTCCACCGGCACCCTCTACCTCACCCAGGTCGCCGACCGGATCCAGCACGTCGACGGCCAGCTCCACACCCTCGCCCAGACCGGAGTCGTCCTCACCCTCGTCGGCTTCGCCTTCAAGACGGCCGCCGTCCCCTTCCATTTCTGGGTGCCCGACACCTATGTGGGAGCCCCCCTGCCCATCGCCGCCTACCTGTCGGTCGTCGGCAAGGCGGTCGGCTTCTCCGGCCTGATCCTCGTCACCGTCGTCGCCTTCCCGTCGTACGCCGACGTCTGGGGCCCGGCACTCGCCGCACTGGCCGCCCTCACCATGACCGTCGGCAACGTCGGCGCCCTGCGCCAGCAGGCCACGCGCGCGTACAGCGCGGTACGACTGCTCGCCTGGTCCTCCGTCGGCCAGGCCGGCTATCTGCTGGTGCCGATCGCCGCCGCCGGGTACACCGAGGACGGCCAGAAGGCCATCGGCTCCACGGTCGCCTACGCGCTGATGTACGCCGCCGTGAACCTCGGCGCCTTCGCGGTGGCCGCGCTCGTGGGCCGTACGAAGTCGCTCAACCGGATCACCGACTACCGGGGCCTGTACGCGTCCAACCCGCTGACCGCGCTGCTCATGGCCTTCTTCCTGCTGTGCCTGGCCGGACTGCCGCCCGGCATCATCGGCCTGTTCGCCAAGGTCACCGTCTTCTCGGCGGCCGTCGACGCGGGCCTCGGCTGGCTCGCGGTCGTCATGGCCGTCAACGTGGTGATCGCGCTGTTCTACTACCTCCAGTGGACGGCCCTGCTGTTCCGCGCCCCCGAGGGCGAGCCCGCGCGGCACCGCGTCCCCGCCCCGCTCACCGCCGCCCTCGCACTCACCGGGGTCCTCGGCATCGTGCTCTCCGGAGCCCCTCAGCTCGTACTCCGTTTCGCGGGTACCGGCCTCTTCTGACGACTCCCCACGCGCGCGTGGGGAACCCGGCCCCCACGCGCGCGTGCCCGCCCCGGGCCTGGTCACCCGGACGGCCCACGCGCGTCGTCACGGGCACAAGGGAACTAGTGGCCCTCGCCTGGCGTTGACCAGTGCGGGAGGGTCCACTGGACGTGACACCACGGCACCAGTGGCATGGAGATCAGCAAGCGACCAGCAAGCAAAGGGTTCCCCTGCTGCACCACTTGGAGGGCGTACCGTGCACCGCCGGCACAACGGGCTCAGGACCGCAGTCCTCCTCGGGGGACTGTCCGCGCTCATCATCGTCATCGGCAGCTTCTTCGGCCGGATGGGCCTGATCATCGCGGTTGTCATCGCCCTGGGCACCAACGCCTACGCGTACTGGAACAGCGACAAGCTGGCGCTACGCGCGATGCGCGCCCGCCCGGTGAGCGAGTTCGAGGCCCCCGCCCTCTACCGCATGGTCCGCGACCTCTCCACCCAGGCCCGCCAGCCCATGCCCCGCCTGTACATCTCCCCGACGGAGGCACCGAACGCCTTCGCGACGGGCCGCAACCCGCGCAACGCCGCCGTGTGCTGCACCGAGGGCATCCTGCGCCTCCTCGACGAGCGCGAACTGCGCGGCGTCATCGGCCACGAGCTCAGCCACGTCTACAACCGGGACATCCTCATCTCCTCGGTCGCCGGCGCGCTCGCCTCGGTGATCATGTTCCTGGTCAACTTCGCCTGGCTGATCCCGATCGGCCGCTCCGACGACGACGAGGGCCCCGGCCTGTTCGGCATGCTGCTGATCATGATCCTGGGGCCGCTCGCCGCCAGCCTGATCCAGCTGGCCATCAGCCGGTCCCGGGAGTACGAGGCGGACGCCTCCGGCGCCCAGCTCACCGGCGACCCGCTCGCCCTCGCCGGCGCCCTGCGCAAGCTCGACGCCGGCACCAAGCAGCTTCCGCTGCCCCCGGAGCCGCGGATCGAGACCGCGAGCCACATGATGATCGCGAACCCCTTCCGCCCGGGGCAGGGGCTGTCGAAGATGTTCTCCACGCATCCGCCGATGGCGGAGCGCATCGCCCGGCTCGAGAAGATGGCAGGTCGTAACCAGTGAGAACCATCCTGAACGTCATTTGGCTGATCCTGAGCGGCTTCTGGCTCTTCCTCGGCTATCTGCTCGCGGGCGTGCTGCTGTGCATCACGATCATCGGCATCCCGTTCGGTGTCGCGGCGTTCCGTATCGGCGTCTACGCCCTGTGGCCCTTCGGGTACACGACGGTCGAGCGCCGCGACGCGGGCGCCGCCTCCTGCGTAGGCAACGTCCTGTGGCTGGTCCTGGCCGGCTGGTGGCTGGCCATCGCCCACATCGTCACCGGTCTCGCCCTGTGCGTCACGATCATCGGCATCCCGTTCGGCATCGCCAACTTCAAGCTGATCCCCGTCTCCCTGCTCCCCCTGGGACGCGAGATCGTGCCGACGGACCAGCCGTTCGCGGCGCGCTGACGCGTCAACACGGGCGCCGCGGACCCGGCCTGACGTCCCGTCGGGCACGGTCCACCCGTCAGCGGCCCTGCCCCTCCCCGGTGCCACCCCTGCCGCGCCCCACCCACCGCCGTACCGCGAAAGCCCCCGCCCCCGCGGCCAGCAAACCCGCGCCCACCGCCACCGAGACCACCGGCAGGGCGAACGCCAGCGTCACGCAGCCCAGGAGCCCCACCGCCGGTGCGACACGCGCCCACGGAGCCGTGCTCAGGGTCCAGGCCGACGCGTTGGCCACCGCGTAGTAGGCCAGCACGCCGAAGGAGGAGAAGCCGATGGCGCCCCGTACGTCCACCGTCGCCGCCACCACGGCGACGACCGCGCCCACGGCGAGCTCGGCCCGGTGCGGGACGTGGAAACGCGGATGCACGGCGGCCAGGGCCCCGGGCAGATGACGGTCGCGGGCCATCGCCAGCGTCGTCCGCGACACGCCCAGGATCAACGCGAGCAG
The DNA here is from genome assembly GCF_055639495.1 of Streptomyces sp. NPDC039424. Lineage (NCBI taxonomy): Bacteria > Bacillati > Actinomycetota > Actinomycetes > Kitasatosporales > Streptomycetaceae > Streptomyces > Streptomyces sp. NPDC039424. The sequence continues at coordinate 711,712 of NZ_JBVKAI010000002.1, read as the reverse complement.
CGACCCCAGCGCGGCCACGGCGGCCCCCACCCGCACCACGGGCACCAGCCCCGGAACCCCGGCCGCCCGCACCGCGTCGGCCAGTGGCGCGGCCGCGTGCCCGAGACGGTCCGCGCCGAGTACGGAGAGGACGGCGACGGCCACGCACACGTACACCGCCAACGCGATACCGAGGGCCAACGGGATGGCGCGGGGGATGGTGCGCGCGGGATCCCGCACCTCCTCACCGAGGGTCGCGATCCGCGCGTAGCCCGCGAAGGCGAAGAAGAGCAGCCCGGCCGCCTGCAGCACCCCGCCGCCGCCCGCCGACAGGCCGATGTCCAGCCGCCCGGCCTCGGCCCGCCCGGAGGCCAGGCACACGACCGCCACGGACGCGAGGACCGCCAGCACCACGGCCACGATCACCCGCGTCAGCCAGGCGGACTTCTGGATGCCGCCGTAGTTCACCGCGGTCAGCGCCACCACGGCCACCACCGCCACCACATGCGCGTGCGCCGGCCAGACGTACGCCCCCACGGTCAGCGCCATCGCCGCGCAGGAGGCCGTCTTCCCGACGACGAAGGCCCAGCCGGCGAGGTAGCCCCAGAAGACCCCGAGCCGCTCCCTCCCGTACACGTAGGTGCCGCCGGAGGCCGGGTACAGGGCGGCGAGCCGTGCCGACGAGGTGGCGTTGCAGTAGGCCACCACGGCCGCGACGGCCAGCGCCGGCAGCAACCCCGACCCGGCCGCGCGCGCCGCGGGCCCGAAGGCGGAGAACACGCCCGCCCCGACCATCGAGCCGAGCCCGACGACCACGGCGTCCCGCACCCCTAGGGTGCGCCGCAACTCGGAACCGGAGCGTGTCATGCGCCGACCCTACTGATCGCCGCAACCGCCCGGTGTGGCCCGGACGTCCTGTTCATCAACACGGCACGAACACGCGCACGACCGACGGCCGGTCCTCACCGGATTCTCAAGGACCGGACGGTGCGGGCACGGCACGGAAGGGCAGGTTCACGGCATGAGCATCATCGGTTGGATCATCCTGGGGCTTCTGGCCGGAGCCATCGCCAAGGTCCTGCTGCCGGGCCGTGACCCGGGCGGCTTCGTCGGCACGACCCTCATCGGCGTCGCGGGCGCGTTCATCGGCGGCTGGATCTCGGCCCGCTGGCTGGACTACCCGGTGACCAAGCACTTCTACGACGGCGCCACCTGGGCCGCCGCGATCGGCGGTTCGCTCGTCCTGCTGATCGTCTACCGCATCCTGTTCGGCAACTCGCGCGACTGAGGGGGCGGGCACCTCCGGGTGCCCGCCCCCTCCGCCTCGCTGAGACCCCGTCCTACCGGTAGTTCACGAACTGCAGCGCGAAGTCGAAGTCCTTGCCCTTCAGGAGGGCGATCACGGCCTGCAGGTCGTCGCGGCTCTTGGAGCTGACGCGCAGCTCGTCGCCCTGGACCTGCGCCTTCACGCCCTTCGGGCCCTCATCGCGGATGATCTTCGCCACCTTCTTCGCGTTCTCCTGGGAGATGCCCTCCTCGATCGACGCGAAGATCTTGTACTCCTTGCCGGAGAGCTGGGGCTCGCCGGCGTCCAGCGCCTTCAGCGAGATGCCCCGCTTGATCAGCTTGGACTGGAAGACGTCGAGGACCGCCTTGACCCGCTCCTCGGAGTTCGCCTCCATCAGGATCTTCTCGCCGGACCACGAGATCGAGGCACCCACGCCCTTGAAGTCGTAGCGCTGCGAGATCTCCTTGGCGGCCTGGTTGAGGGCGTTGTCGACCTCCTGCCGCTCGACCTTCGAGACGATGTCGAAACTGGAGTCGGCCATGTCCTGTGGCTCCTTGTATCCGGGTGCGTATCGAGTGCATATCGGGTGCGTGTCGGCGTGCGTGGTGGCGGCCGCCGAGCCCGGCACGAAGGCCGGACCGCATCCGCACCAGCCTAGCCACCCCACGTGCCCGCGGGGCCGATCAATCGAGTGGCGAAGCACCCCTCCCCATCGGGTATTGTTTACGTCGTTGCCAGGGAGCACCGCCGAAAAGCGGTTCGACCGGCATCACCCCCGGCGGTGTGCCCGAGCGGCCAAAGGGAGCAGACTGTAAATCTGCCGGCTCAGCCTTCCCAGGTTCGAATCCTGGCGCCGCCACGCTGAGAAAGACCCCCTCCGATCTACGGATACGTAGATCGGAGGGGGTCTTTGCGTGCCGTTTCGGATCACGGAGGGTGAGGTCCGTCACCTCGCCGCTCATGGCGTTGTCAGTGCCCCGGGGCACACTGGCTCCATGTCGTCCGCATCCCCTCGGCCCCCGCGGCGCAGGATCTGCCCGGTGTGCCGTCGTGAAATCGCCGTCGTCGCCGGGCGCTTCGCGCGGCACGATCCGCCCGGTGCGCGGCGCGGCGGTGACCTCGTCTCGTGTTCCGGATCGCGGAGGCAGGCGGAACTGGGGGCCGTGCAGCCCTCGTTGGACGGGTACGCCGTGCCGGACTTCCCCGGTCAGCTGCCTCTCTTCTGACCGGCGGCGGTCAACGTCAGTTCCCCGCGACCGACTTCACGGCCACCGTCACCGGAGTCGACCCGCTGATCAGCTCCAGCGTCAGGCCCGCCGTCGCCGGAGTCTCCACCAACTCCGCCAGCACGGCCGCCACGTCGTCGCGCGGGACCGACCCGCGGCCGGTGTGCGCCTCCAGGCGCAGCAGGCCGGTGCCGGGCTCGTCCGTCAGCGAACCGGGGCGCAGGATCGTCCAGTCCAGGGTGTCCAGGGTGCTGACGTGCGCGTCGGCCTCGCCCTTGGCGCGCAGGTACACGTCGAAGACGTCGTCGCCCTGGTGCGCCGGATCCGCGCCCATGGAGGAGACGACCAGGAAACGGCGTACGCCCGCCCGGACGGCCGCGTCCGCGAACAGGACCGCCGAGCCCTTGTCCACCGTCTCCTTGCGGGCCACGCCGCTGCCCGGGCCGGCGCCCGCCGCGAAGACCGCCGCGTCCGCACCCTGCAGATGCGCCGCGACCTCCTCCACCGAGGCCGACTCCAAATCGAGCAGGACCGGTTCGGCCCCGGCCTCCCGCAGGTCGTCACCCTGCTCTGGCTTGCGGATGATGCCCGCTACCTCGTATCCGCGCGCGGCGAGCAGCCGCTCCAACCGCAGCGCGATCTGACCATGACCACCAGCGATGACTATGCGCATGTTTCCGACCGTACGCCCGAAGGGCCGCATCCGCCGCATGACTTCACCTGGGCCCCATGTGGCAGGCGGACTGTTCACCGACGGAGGCCACCGGCGGACAGAGCGCCACCCTCCGGCCCAGTCACGCGCGGGCGCGGGGGCGGCCGACACGCTCGCCGGACAGGACTAGGACAGCTCCCCCCGCCCCTGCCGAGGCAGCCCCAGTTCCGCCGCCGCGGCCGAGTTGCAGTACTCGCGTACCGCGCTGGTGCGTGCCACCACGCGCCCCCGGTGCACCACGATCCGGCTGTACGCCAGGGACAGCACGCCGGCGAGGTGGTCGCCGCGCACGGCGAGGAGCTCGGCGGGGAAGCCGGCCTCGACGCGCACCTCGGGCAGGCCGAGGACCGCGCGGGCGGAGGTGCTGATGGCGTCGTAGGCGTCCTCGGGGCGCAGGCCGTGGCGGGAGGCGAGCAGGTAGGCCGCCTCCAGGGGGTCGCCGCGTCCGACCGGGTTGGAGACGTCCCGCAGCGCGCCGCTGCCGGCCGCGACCCGTACGCCGGCCGCGCGCAGCAGCCGTACCGGAGCCGTGCCCCGTCCGTCGACGCCCCCGCAGCCGCCCTGGGGCAGGCACACCACCGTGACGCCGGCCGCGGCGAGCTGGTCCGCGACACGTGAGGCCGCCTCGGCGGGCAGCCGGGCCAGGCCGGCGCACGGGCCGAGCGTCACACCGGGGCGCAGGCCGCCCGCCATCGCCGCGACCCGGGCCAGGCGGGCGGGGTCGGCGGCGTCCGTGTGCAGGTCGACCGGGCAGCCGTGCTCGGAGGCGATCTCCAGCACCGCCTCCACGTATCCCGTGGGGTCCGGGTCCAGATCCGGACAGCCGCCCACCACCGAGGCGCCCATCCGCACCGCGTCCCGCAGTATCGCGAGCCCGTCCGCCCCCGCCATCCCGGTCAGCACCCGCGGCACCGCCACCGCCGTCAGCGCCGCCAGCCCGCGCAGCGACCGCCGCGCCCGCAGGACGGCCGCCAGCGCGCCCAGGCCCTGGACGTCGCCCACGCGCACGTGTGCCCGCAGTGCCGTCGCCCCGTGGCCCAGCTGGAGCAGGGCGGCCTCCGTGGCCCGGCGCTGGACGTCGTCGGGTTCGTACGAGGCCGGGCCGCCGTCCTCGGCCGACAGTGCGGTGTCGCCGTGGGCGTGCGGTTCGGCCGGGGCCGGCAGCAGCAGATAGCCGCCGAGGTCCACGCGCGCGCCGCCGGATCGCGTCGGTCCCGGCGCCAGGCTGCCGGCCGTACCGACCGCCTCGATGCGCCCGCCGCCCAGCCGTACGTCCACGCTCCGGCCGTCGGTCAGCCGGGCCCCGCACAGCAGGAGCGGCGTCGACGGGTCCGGCGGGTTCGACGGGTTCGACGACGAGGAAGACGGCTGTGGCTGGCTCTCGGGCATCGCGCTCCAGGGACTCGGGGCTGCGCAAACGGGCGCATGATCACGCAGAGTGAGTCGAGCGTAGGGTGGCGGGCCCTGCCTGGCGGGGAGGAGCGCAATAGTCGTACGAGCGTGGTCCGGCCCGCGCGGGGCCGGTCGTACGGCCCGCGGGAGAGGCGTACGAGAGGGGCGTACGGGGCCGGTGAGAGGCCTGCCGGACGGGGCGGGTCGGGTGGCGCGAAACGGATTTGGGTGAACGGCGGCGGAGCGTGTAATGTCTTCATCGCTCGCCCCAATAGCTCAGTCGGCAGAGCGTCTCCATGGTAAGGAGAAGGTCTACGGTTCGATTCCGTATTGGGGCTCTGGTGTGAATGGTTCCCGTCGCAAGGCGGGGACCGATCGCATCACAGCGGTGTAGCTCAGTCGGTAGAGCAAGCGGCTCATAATCGCTGTGTCACCGGTTCAAGTCCGGTCACCGCTACTGACAGTAGCCGATTGCGGGGTCGGTCCTTCGATCGGCTACTCTTTCTTGCGTTAAATGTCCCATCCGTTCGTCAAGGAGCACTCACGTGGCTGCCACCGACGTCCGCCCGAAGATCACGCTGGCCTGCGTGGAGTGCAAGGAGCGGAACTACATCACCAAGAAGAACCGGCGTAACAACCCGGACCGTCTTGAGATGAAGAAGCACTGCCCGCGTTGCAACGCGCACACCGCGCACCGCGAAACGCGATAAAACAGGCTCGTACGTCGAGGCCGTCCCCGATCACTCGGGGGCGGCCTCGCGTCGTTGAGCGACCCGTACCGGTCAGTAGAGCAAGCAGGAGGTGCCGAGCCCATGGCGCTCGACCAGTCCTTCGTGGGGCGGACCTACCCGCCCACCGAGCCCTATGAGGTGGGCCGGGAGAAGATCCGCGAGTTCGCCGAGGCGGTGGGGGACACCAACCCGGCGTACACGGACGCGGAGGCCGCCAAGGCGCTCGGCCACCCCGATGTGATCGCCCCGCCGACCTTCGTCTTCGCGATCAGCTTCAAGGCCGCGGGACAGGTCATCGAGGACCCGCAGCTCGGCCTCGACTACAGCCGCGTGGTGCACCGCGACCAGAAGTTCGTCTACACCCGCCCCGTGCGCGCCGGTGACCGGCTGTCGGTCACCTCCACCATCGAGGACATCAAGTCCCTCGCGGGCAACGACATCCTGGACATCCGCGGCGAGGTCCACGACGAGGCGGGCGAGCACGTCGTGACCGCCTGGACCAAGCTCGTGGCCCGCGCTGCGGACGAGGAGGCGTGAGGAAGCGATGACGGCGAAGATCGCGTACGACGACGTCGAGGTCGGCACCGAGCTGCCGGCGCAGACCTTCCCTGTGACCCGTGCCACCCTCGTGCGCTACGCGGGTGCCTCCGGGGACTTCAACCCGATCCACTGGAACGAGAAGTTCGCCAATGAGGTGGGCCTGCCGGACGTCATCGCGCACGGCATGTTCACCATGGCCGAGGCGATCCGCGTGGTCACCGACTGGACCGGTGACCCGGCCGCGGTCGTCGAGTACGGCGTCCGCTTCACCAAGCCCGTCGTCGTCCCCAACGACGACCAGGGCGCCACGATCGAGGTCAGCGCCAAGATCGCGGCCAAGCTCGACGACAACACCGTCCGTGTCGACCTGACGGCGATCAGCGCCGGGCAGAAGGTGCTGGGCATGTCCCGGGCGGTCGTCCGGCTCGCCTGAGCGGCGAGCGGCAGACAGCCGGGAGAGGTACGCGGTAAGGGGCGCTCGCCAATGGCGGGTGCCCCTTACTTGCCGGAGATCCGCCTGCCGGACGCCTTACTCGCTGAGCTCCCCCTGCCGGACGCCTGAGCGGTTCCCCCGCCCGCCGGGTATCGCCCCGGCGATCTGCACACCGGCCGCCGCCAGCAGTGTGCCCGGAAGTGACCAGTCGGTCATCGGGCCCGCCACCGCCGCGCCCAGGGCGAAGCCGGTGATCTTCAGGCTGGCGCCGGTGGTGAAGACCTGGCCGCGCAGCCGCTCCGGGGCCTCCCGGTGCCGTACCGCGAACAGCGCCGTGAGCTGCGGACCCTCCCCGGCGCCGGCGAGCAGGACGGCGAGAGCGAGCAGCGCGGGGCGGCCGGTGGCGGCCAGGGTGAGGGCGGCGGCCTGGAGCAGCGCGGCGGTGCGGATGATCGTGTCGGCGGCCAGGCGGACGGGGGAGCGGGCCAGGGCGGCGCTCGCCGCCAGGGAGACGACGGCGATGCCGGAGAGCAGTAACGCGCCGTGCCCGGTTCCGCCGAGGGAACGGGCCCCCAGTAACGGCGTGCAGCTGATCAGCATGCCCTGCGCCGCGCAGGAGGTGGCCGACGTCAGGGTCGCCCGGGCCAGGGGCGGGCTGTGCATGATGCAGCTCACGCCCGCGACGAGGTCGTCGATCACCGTGACCGCGCCCGGGGACTCGCCCCCGTTCGGGGCCGGGCGGGCGGCCACCGTGTCCTGTGACCTCTGCCGCACTTCCCCTGGTTCCTCCCCTGGTCCCTCCCGGCCCTTCGCCGACCGCTCCGGCAGCGCCCAGGCGACCGGCAGGCCCGACCCGATGAGCAGCACCGACAGCACGACCCCCGCCGCGGCCCCCAGCAACCCCGCGGTGACGCCGGCGAGGGCGGGGCCCGCCAGGCTCGCCACGCCGAAGGTCATGGCGTCCAGGGCGGTGGCGCGCGGCAGCCCCTCCGGCGGTACGACGCGGGGCAGTTGGGCGGTCCAGCCGCCCGACAGGGCCGGCCCGAACAGACCCGTCCCCACGGCGATCACGAGAACGAGCGCGAACGGCAGCCGGTCCAGCGCCGCGAGGATCAGCACCAACCCGGCCCCGTACGCGGCCAGCGCGCCCGCCAGCAGTCGGCCCGGTCGCGCCGACCGGTCGAGGAACACGCCCAGCACGGGACCGCCCACCGCCGCCGCGGCCGTCACGGCCGCGAGCAGCGAGGACGCCTCCGTGACCGAACCCGCGACCGCGAAACCGGCCAGCAGCAGCGCGGGGCCGGACATCTCGTCGCCCGTGCGGACGGCCGTCGCCCCGGCCAGATAGACCCCTGTGCAACGCCTCTTCATCGAAGTGACGTTACGCACGTAACTTAAAACGTCTCAATATGCGTTACGTTCGCAGCGTGCCCTCCCTCCCCCCCGACTGGTCGACCCGCCACTCCGTCCTCACCAACGCCCGCCGCACCGCCGCCCTGGTCAACGCCCTGACCGGCACTCCGTCCCGCGAAGCGGGCCCCGAGGCGGAAGCGCGCCCGGCTCCGGAAGCGATCGCCGCCGTCCTGCGCGAGTACGGCGAGACCGGCCCTCTCGAACTGACCGCCCAGGACGTCGGACGGATGCGGGCGGCGGCCGTGCTCCTGCGCGAGGTCTTCGCCGCGGACCACGTGGACACGGCCGCCGCCTCCCTCAACCGCCTCCTCCGCGACCACGGAGGACCGCTGCGCCTCACCTCGCACGGCGGCGGCACGCCCTGGCACCCGCACCTCGACCGGGACGACGACGCTCCCTGGGACGAGTGGCTTCTCGCCTCCTCCTGCCTGGCCCTCGCCGTCCTCGTATGGGATCACCAGCGCCCCCCGGGCCGGGTCTGCGCCTCGCCCACCTGCGAGAACGTCTTCATCGCGCAGGGGCAGGGCCCCGAGCGCCGGTACTGCTCCCGGCGCTGCGCCACCCGGGAACGGGTCGCCGCCCACCGCCGTGCCTCGACGGGAGGCACCAAGCCCTCAACACCGAGCCCTTGACGTAGTTAGTGATTGAGTACTAACTTAGCCGCATGGTCAGGATGAGCGCAGACGAGAGGCGTGAGAGCGTCATCCGCGCGGCGATGAGCGAGTTCGCCCGCGGTGGCTATCACGGCACGTCCACCGACGCGATCGCCAAGCGGGTCGGTGTCTCGCAGCCGTATCTCTTCCGGCTCTTCCCGGGCAAGAAGGCGATCTTCCTGGCGGCGGCCGAGCGCTGCGTGGAGGACACCATCCGCTCCTTCGCGGAGGCCGCCGAGGGACTGGAGGGCGAAGAGGCCCAGCGTGCCATGGCGAACGCGTACGTCCAGGTCATCGCGGAGCAGCCCGAGCGGCTGATGATGCAGATGCAGATGTACCTCGCGGTGGCGGCGGCCGAGGAGGAGGGTGACCCCGCGTTCGGCGAGTCCGTGCGCGCCGGATGGATGCGCCTGTGGGACGCCGTGCACCTGCCGCTCGGCGCCGACGTGAGCGAGACGACCACCTTCATGGCGTACGGGATGCTGATCAACTGCCTGGTGGCCATGGGGTTTCCGCCCGAGCATCGGGTGTGGGAAGGGCTTTACCCGTCGGCGCGGGTGAACGGCCGGCTGGAGAAGTAGCGCGATCGCAGGGCCGGGCGGGGTGCCTACCCCGTCTTCGGGACCGGTTTCTCACGACCAGCAAAGTTAGTCATCGCTAAATAAATATTTGCTCTGGGGGAGCGATGTCACAGCAGACAGCACAGACCACCGCACGTCGCGGGGGAGCCGCCTGGGCCCTCGTCATCACCAGCGTCGCCGGATTCATGGCGGCCCTCGACAACCTCGTCGTCACCACCGCCCTGCCCTCCATCCGCAAGGACCTCGGCGGAGGGCTGGACGACCTGGAATGGACCGTGAGCGCCTACACGCTCACCTTCGCCGTCCTGCTGATGTTCGGCGCGGCGCTCGGCGACCGGTTCGGCCGGCGCCGGCTCTTCCTCGCCGGGCTCACCGTCTTCACCGGCGCGTCCGCCGCCGCGGCTCTGGCGTCCGGCATCGACACCCTCATCGCCGCCCGCGCGGTCCAGGGCGTCGGCGCGGCGATCATGATGCCCCTCACGCTCACTCTGCTGACGGCCGCCGTGCCCGTCGCCAAGCGCGGGATGGCGTACGGCATCTGGGGTGCCGTCAACGGGCTCGCCGTGGCCTCCGGGCCGCTCGTCGGCGGCAGCCTCACCGAACACGTGTCCTGGCACTGGATCTTCTGGCTGAACGTTCCGCTGGGCGTGGCCCTGCTGCCGCTCGCCCGGCTGCGCCTCGCCGAGTCGTACGGCACCGGCGCCCCGCTCGACATCCCCGGCACCCTGCTCGCCAGCGGCGGCCTCTTCGGGATCGTCTACGGCCTGGTCCGCAGCCCCGTCGACGGCTGGACCAGCCCGCTCGTCCTGACCGGTCTGTTCGCCGGGACCGCGCTGCTCACCGGGTTCGTCCTCTACAGCGTCCGCGCCAAGAACCCCATGCTGCCGATGCGGCTGTTCCGCTCCCGCGCCTTCTCCGGCATCAACGCCGCGAGCCTGCTGATGTTCCTCGGGATGTTCGGCTCGATCTTCCTGCTCAGCCAGTACATGCAGGGCGTGCTCGGCTACTCGCCCACCGAGGCGGGCCTGCGCATGCTGCCCTGGACCGGTATGCCGATGCTCGTCGCGCCGATCGCCGGCATCCTCTCCGACCGCGTCGGCGGCCGTCCGGTCGTCGCCGCCGGGCTCTTTCTCCAGGCCGCCGGCCTCGGCTACATGGCCTACGTGGTCACGGCCGACGCCTCCTACGCCGTCCAGCTGCCCGGTCTGATCATCAGCGGCATCGGCATGGCCCTGTACTTCGCCCCGGCCGCCAACCTGGTGATGTCCAGCGTCCTGCCGCAGGAGCAGGGCATCGCCTCCGGCGCCAACAACGCGCTGCGCGAGGTCGGCGGCGCCCTCGGCATCGCGGTCATGTCCTCGATCTTCTCCGCGCAGGGCGGCTACGAGTCCGCGCAGGACTTCGTCGACGGCCTGCGGCCCGCCCTGGTGACGGGTTCCGCGGTGGTCGCCCTCGCCGCGGTCGCCGCCCTGGCGATCCCGGCCCGGCGCGGCGCCTCCCGGCTCGCGAAGGCGGGCGAGGAGACCGGCGACCAGACCCCGGCCCTGCAGAACACCGCCCACTGACCGCCCGCCCGACCACCTGAGGCACGCGCGCGTACGGCCCCGTCCCCGCCGGCGGGGCCGTACGCGCGCGTGCGGGTCCGTCCCGGGCGGGACGGGAGCCGGGGCCGGTCCGGCGGGCCGGGCTGTCGGTGCCGTCTCGTAGTCTTGGGCGCGTGCAGGAACTCCACGACGCCCCCCTCGCCCCCCTGACCACCTTCCGGCTGGGCGGTCCCGCGACCCGGCTGGTCACCGCCACCACCGACGCCGAGGTCATCGACGCCGTCCGCGAGGCCGACGCCGCCGGCACGCCACTGCTGGTCATCGGTGGCGGGTCGAACCTGGTCATCGGCGACAAGGGCTTCGACGGCACGGCCCTGCGCATCGCCACCACCGGCTTCGAACTGCGGGGTACGACGCTGGAGCTGGCGGCCGGCGAGGTGTGGACCGACGCCGTCGCCCGCACCGTGGAGGCCGGGCTCGCGGGCATCGAGTGCCTCGCCGGTATCCCGGGCTCGGCCGGCGCGACCCCGATCCAGAACGTCGGCGCGTACGGCCAGGAGGTCTCCTCGACCATCACCGAGGTGATCGCGTACGACCGCCGCGCCCACGAGACGGTCGCGCTGACGAACGAGGAGTGCGCCTTCTCGTACCGCCACAGCCGCTTCAAGGCCGACCCCGAGCGTTACGTGGTCCTGCGCGTCCGCTTCTCCCTCCAGGACGCGGACGGGCTGTCGGCGCCGGTCAAGTACGCCGAGGCGGCCCGCGCCCTCGGCGTCGAGCCCGGCGACCGGGTGCCGCTCGCCGCCGCCCGCGAGACCGTGCTGAAGCTGCGCGCGGGGAAGGGCATGGTCCTGGACGCCGAGGACCACGACACCTGGTCGGCCGGGTCCTTCTTCACCAACCCGATCATCGCGGACGCCGAGTTCGCCGCGTTCCGCGCGCGCGTGCGGGAGCGGCTGGGCGACGGCGTCGAGCCGCCCGCCTACCCGGCGGGGGAGGGGCACACCAAGACCTCGGCCGCCTGGCTGATCGACAAGGCGGGCTTCACCAAGGGGTACGGGACCGGCCCCGCCCGCATCTCCACCAAGCACACCCTCGCCCTCACCAACCGGGGCGGCGCGACCACCGAGGACCTGCTCTCCCTGGCCCGCGAGGTCGTCACCGGAGTCCGCGACGCCTTCGGCATCACGCTGGTCAACGAGCCGGTCACGGTGGGCGTCAGCCTGTAGACGGGCCCGGACGCCGCTGAGCGGAATCGCCGTATGAGGCTGAGACCGCGCGAGTTCCGGCCTAGGACCGGTCCCGTACGAGCACCGGGTCGTCCAGCCCTGGCAGCCCCTGCGCCACCCTCCCTGAGCGGTCCCGACCCGAATGTCCGCCCTACGCCCACTTCAAGCGGCCGGGCCGCTGAGCCAGTCGTCCACGCCCGCCAGCAGCTTCGCCTTCACGTCCGCGGGCGCCGCCGAACCGCGAACCGACTGCCGGGCCAGCTCCGCCAGCTCGGCGTCGGTGAAGCCGTGGTGGCGGCGGGCGATCTCGTACTGGGCCGCGAGCCGGGAGCCGAACAGCAGCGGGTCGTCGGCGCCCAGCGCCAGAGACACGCCCGCGTCGAACAGCGTGCGCAGCGGGACGTCCTCCGGCTTCTCGTAGACACCCAGCGCCACGTTCGACGCCGGGCACACCTCGCAGGTCACGCCCCGGTCGGCGAGCCGCTTCAGCAGCCGCGGGTCCTCCGCCGCGCGCACACCATGGCCGATACGGTTCGCGTGCAGGTCGTCCAGGCAGTCGCGGACCGAGTACGGGCCGGTCAGCTCGCCGCCGTGCGGGGCCGACAGCAGACCGCCCTCCTTCGCGATGGCGAAAGCGCGGTCGAAGTCCCGCGCCATACCCCGGCGTTCGTCGTTCGACAGCCCGAAACCGACCACGCCCCGGTCGGCGTACCGCACCGCGAGCCGGGCCAGCGTGCGCGCGTCCAGGGGGTGCTTCATCCGGTTGGCCGCCACCAGCACCCGCATGCCGAGGCCGGTCTCCCGCACCGTCGTGTCCACCGCGTCCAGGATGATCTCCAGCGCCGGGATCAGCCCGCCCAGACGGGGCGCGTACGAGGTCGGGTCCACCTGGATCTCCAGCCAGCCCGAGCCGTCCCTGAGGTCCTCCTCGGCCGCCTCCCGCACCAGCCGCTGGATGTCCTCCGGCTCCCTCAGACAGGAGCGCGCCGCGTCGTAGAGCCGCTGGAAGCGGAACCAGCCCCGCTCGTCCGTCGCCCGCAGCTTCGGCGGCTCACCGCTGGTCAGGGCTTCGGTGAGCACATCGGGCAGGCGCACGCCGTACTTGTCGGCCAGTTCCAGCACGGTCCCCGGCCGCATCGAGCCGGTGAAGTGCAGGTGCAGATGGGCTTTCGGCAGCTCAGAGACATCACGTACACGCTCCATCCCAGGATCCTGCCGTACGTTCGTGCAGTCCCGGAAGCGGATTCCCCGAACGTGGTCTTGCTCGCACAAAGGGACGGGGGGTCACCCACGACTTGCGTAGGTGACCCCCCGTACGGAGAGGGCGGACGTCAGTCCTGCGCCTCCGCCAGCAGCTTCTGCATCCGGCTCACGCCCTCGACGAGGTCCTCGTCACCGAGCGCGTACGACAGCCGCAGGTAGCCGGGGGTGCCGAAGGCCTCGCCCGGGACGACCGCGACCTCGGCCTCCTCCAGGATGAGGGCGGCCAGCTCCACCGAGTTCTGCGGGCGCTTGCCCCGGATCTCCTTGCCGAGCAGGGCCTTCACCGACGGGTACGCGTAGAAGGCGCCCTCCGGCTCCGGGCAGAGCACGCCGTCGATCTCGTTGAGCATCCGCACGATGGTCTTGCGGCGCCGGTCGAAGGCCTCGCGCATCTCCGCGACGGCCGACAGGTCGCCCGAGACGGCCGCCAGCGCCGCGACCTGGGCCACGTTCGAGACGTTCGAGGTGGCGTGCGACTGCAGGTTCGTCGCGGCCTTCACGACGTCCTTCGGGCCGATGACCCAGCCCACGCGCCAGCCGGTCATCGCGTACGTCTTCGCGACACCGTTGACCACGATGCACTTGTCCCGCAGCTCGGGCAGGATCGCGGGCAGCGAGGTGAACTTCGCGTCCCCGTAGACCAGGTGCTCGTAGATCTCGTCGGTCAGCACCCACAGGCCGTGCTCGACCGCCCAGCGGCCGATCGCCTCGGCGTCCTCGGCGCTGTAGACCGCGCCGGTCGGGTTCGAGGGGGAGACGAAGAGCACGACCTTCGTCTTCTCCGTGCGGGCCGCCTCCAGCTGCTCCACGCTCACCCGGTAGCCGGTCGTCTCGTCCGCGACGACCTCCACCGGGACACCGCCGGCCAGCCGGATCGACTCCGGGTACGTCGTCCAGTAAGGCGCCGGGACGATGACCTCGTCGCCCGGGTCGAGGATGGCCGCGAAGGCCTCGTAGATGGCCTGCTTGCCGCCGTTGGTGACCAGGATCTGCGACGGGTCGACCTCATAGTCGGAGTCGCGCAGCGTCTTCGCGGCGATCGCGGCCTTCAGCTCGGGCAGACCGCCGGCCGGGGTGTACCGGTGGTACTTGGGGTTCTTGCAGGCCTCGACGGCCGCCTCGACGATGTAGTCCGGGGTCGGGAAGTCGGGCTCACCCGCGCCGAAGCCGATCACCGGACGCCCGGCGGCCTTGAGGGCCTTGGCCTTGGCGTCCACGGCGAGGGTGGCGGACTCGGAGATCGCGCCGACTCGGGCGGAGACCCGGCGCTCGGTGGGAGGGGTTGCAGCGCTCATGGGGCCATCGTTTCAGACCGGAAACGTGCCCGGCACGCGGGTTTCACCCACTGAACAGCATTGGGCCGAGTCGTGAACAAGGGTCCGAATATGCGGCCCGGCCAGGACGATCTTCCGCGCGGGGAGCCTGTACGGGCGCTTTCTGTTCGACGCCGGGCCCGCGACCACGTACACTCTCACCTCGTTGGCCTTCAGCAGCCGCGCCCCAACCGGTGCACACCGAGCACCCGGTCGGATGCGGTACGTTGGGGGACACAGCAAAGGGTCGTAGCTCAATTGGTAGAGCACCGGTCTCCAAAACCGGCGGTTGGGGGTTCAAGTCCCTCCGGCCCTGCTACACACACCGCCAGGATGTGTGCGCATGTACGTACAGCAATGCACCGCCGTGCGGCTCAGAAACCGGGCGCGGCACGGCCACGACCCGGGACCAGGTGAGGACGAATGACGGACGCCGTGGGCTCCATCGACACGCCTGACGCCCAGGACGAGGTGCCGGAGTCCAAGAAGAAGTCCCGCAAGGGCGGTAAGCGCGCCAAGAAGGGCCCGCTGAAGCGCCTCGCGATCTTCTACCGCCAGATCATCGCGGAGCTCCGCAAGGTCGTCTGGCCGTCGCGCAACCAGCTGACGTCGTACACCACCGTGGTGATCTTCTTCGTCGCCATCATGATCGCTCTGGTGACCGTGATTGACTATGGGCTCAACCACGCGGCCAAGTACGTTTTCGGCTGAGCCAAGAGCGAAGGGCGCCGTGGTTACCGGCGCCCGTTTTCGCATGTTCCACCCCTATGTATCCAGGAAGAAGCAGCCACCGTGTCTGACCCGAACCTGAACGACGCCGTTGAGTCACGCGGAGATGCCGCCGAGTCCGTGGATGACGAGCTCGACATCGTCGAGGGCGCGGACGAGCAGGACGAGTTCGAGGCTGCGGAAGCCGCACTGGGTGAGGCCGCCGAGGAAACCGCTCTGCACGTCGAGGACGAGTCCGGCGAGGACGTCGAGGACGAGGACGTCGACGCCGCCGACCTGGCCGTGTCCGACGAGACCGAGGTCGAGGCCGAGGAAGAGGCCGAGCCCGTCGATCCCGTCCAGGCCCTGCGCGAGGAGCTGCGCACCCTGCCCGGCGAGTGGTACGTGATCCACACCTACGCCGGTTACGAGAACCGCGTGAAGACCAACCTGGAGCAGCGCGCCGTCTCGCTGAACGTCGAGGACTACATCTTCCAGGCCGAGGTGCCGCAGGAAGAGGTCGTCCAGATCAAGAACGGCGACCGCAAGACGATCAAGCAGAACAAGCTGCCGGGTTACGTCCTGGTCCGCATGGACCTGACCAACGAGTCCTGGGGTGTCGTCCGCAACACCCCCGGCGTCACCGGCTTCGTCGGCAACGCCTACGACCCGTACCCGCTGACCCTGGACGAGATCGTCAAGATGCTCGCCCCGGAGGCCGAGGAGAAGGCCGCCCGCGAGGCCGCCGAGGCCGAGGGCAAGCCGGCTCCGCAGCGCAAGGTCGAGGTCCAGGTCCTGGACTTCGAGGTCGGCGACTCGGTCACCGTCACCGACGGCCCGTTCGCCACGCTCCAGGCCACCATCAACGAGATCAACCCCGACTCGAAGAAGGTCAAGGGCCTGGTGGAGATCTTCGGCCGCGAGACGCCGGTCGAGCTGTCCTTCGACCAGATCCAGAAGAACTAGTTTTTCTGGACGCATTCCTTCCGCGCAGGTCAGGCGGGCTGCCTCAGCCTGTCTGACCTGCACGGTTTTTGGCCGCGCATCTATACCCGTTATCGTTGTGCGGTATGCCTGCGTCCGGGTGGTCCCCGGATGCCGGCAGGACCCGAATTGAAAGGACCCGGAGAGCAATGCCTCCCAAGAAGAAGAAGGTCACGGGGCTCATCAAGCTCCAGATCCAGGCCGGCGCCGCCAACCCGGCTCCGCCGGTCGGCCCGGCGCTGGGTCAGCACGGCGTCAACATCATGGAGTTCTGCAAGGCCTACAACGCCGCGACCGAGTCGCAGCGCGGTTGGGTCATCCCGGTGGAGATCACGGTCTACGAGGACCGTTCCTTCACCTTCGTGACCAAGACTCCGCCGGCCGCGAAGATGATCCTCAAGGCCGCGGGCATCGAGAAGGGCTCCGGCGAGCCGCACAAGACCAAGGTCGCCAAGATCACCGAGGCGCAGGTCCGCGAGATCGCCACCACCAAGATGCCCGACCTCAACGCCAACGACCTGGACGCCGCCGCGAAGATCATCGCCGGCACCGCCCGTTCCATGGGCGTCACGGTCGAGGGCTGAACCCCACCTTCGTAGAACCATGCGGCCTCGGCCGCACGTGGCAGGGCCTGCTCGGCCCATACCACGACTCCTTTCAGAACCCACAGGAGCAGTTGTGAGCAAGCGCAGCAAGGCTCTCCGCGCTGCGGACGCCAAGGTCGACCGGGAGAAGCTGTACGCCCCGCTCGAGGCCGTCCGTCTCGCCAAGGAGACCTCCACGACCAAGTTCGACGGCACCGTCGAGGTCGCCTTCCGTCTGGGTGTCGACCCGCGCAAGGCCGACCAGATGGTCCGTGGCACCGTGAACCTTCCGCACGGCACCGGTAAGACCGCCCGGGTCCTGGTCTTCGCGACCGGTGACCGTGCCGAGGCCGCGCGTGCCGCGGGCGCCGACATCGTCGGTGCCGACGAGCTGATCGACGAGGTGTCGAAGGGCCGTCTGGACTTCGACGCCGTCGTCGCCACCCCGGACCTCATGGGCAAGGTCGGCCGCCTCGGCCGTGTCCTCGGCCCGCGTGGTCTGATGCCGAACCCGAAGACCGGCACCGTGACCCCGGACGTGGCCAAGGCCGTGACCGAGATCAAGGGCGGCAAGATCGAGTTCCGCGTCGACAAGCACTCGAACCTGCACTTCATCATCGGCAAGGTGTCGTTCGACGACAGCAAGCTGGTGGAGAACTACGGCGCCGCGCTGGAGGAGATCCTCCGTCTGAAGCCGTCCGCCGCCAAGGGTCGCTACATCAAGAAGGCCGCGATCAGCACCACGATCGGCCCCGGCGTTCCGGTCGACCCGAACCGCACCCGCAACCTCCTCGTCGAGGAGGACCCGGCCGCCGTCTGAGCCCTGCGCTCACCCCGGTAGCCGCGTCAGCGACGCGACAAAAAGAGGGCGGGCCCCGCAACCTTTCGAGGTGCGGGGCCCGTCCTTTCTTTGCACGACCTTTCGTACGACTGTCAGTGGCCTGGGTTACGGTGCAGGCACAGAACTCGCATAGGGGTGGGACGAGATGAAGAGCACGACCGTGCGCCGGGTGACCCTCTCGATAGCGGTGGTGACCGCGCTGACGGGGGTGGCCGCCTGCGGCTCCTCCGACGGAGACTCCGCAAAGGGTGGCAAGGCGGGCGGGAAGAGCGTCACGCACGTCAGCCCCATCGCCGCGCTGCGCTCGGCGGAGAAGTCCACCGACAAGGCCGAGTCGGCCAAGGTCCGCTCCACCACGTCCATCGGCGACGCGATGTCCATGACGGCAGACGGCGCCCTCGCCTGGGGCGACGGGCTGCGGGGCAACCTCACCATCACGTACACCGGCGGCCAGATGGCCGACGCGATGCGCCAGCTCGGCTCGACGTCGATGGAGGCCCGCTATCTGCCGGACGCCTACTACGCGAAGATGAGCGAGAAGTTCGCCGAGCAGACGGGCGGCAAGCACTGGATCAAGTACGCGTACGACGACCTCGCCAAGCTCGCCGGCGGCTCGGGCGCGTACCTCAAGGACCAGATGCAGAACACCACCCCGAACCAGTCGGTGAAGATGCTGCTGGCCTCCGGCGACGTGAAGAAGGTCGGCGACGAGAAGGTGGCCGGCGTGCACACCACCCACTACTCGGGCACGGTGAACGTCGCCGACCTCGCCGACAAGAGCAGCAACCTCAGCGCCTCCCAGCTCGCCGACCTGAAGAAGCAGCTCAGCCAGGCCGGCGTCACCACGGACACCGTCGACATCTGGATCAACGACCAGGACCTGCTGGTCAAGAAGGTCGAGAAGGCGGACACCGCGAACGGCGCCATGACCAGCACGGCGTACTACACCGACTACGGCGTGAAGGTCTCCGCCGAGGAGCCGCCGGCCAGTGACACCAAGGACTTCAAGGACCTGATGAAGGCCAGCGGGACCGTGACGGGCGGCACCGGCTCCTGATCCCCCGGCTTCGGAAAACCACCGGCCCTCTCACGTCCCCCGCGTTACGCTCACGGCCTTGTTGTGCGTCGACTGTGTGTGTGATTCGGGGGACTGATGAGGCCGTCCGCAGGGGCTGTCGCGCTCGCCGCTGTGCTGCTCGCCGCGGGAGCGGCCGGCTGTACGAAGGGGGACGACTCCTCGTCGGACCCCGCGACGCCCGCCGGGGCCGTCGCCCGGGCCGCGCAGAAGACCGCCGGCCTCACCTCCCTGCGCTACCGCATGACCGGGCGGATACCCGAGCAGGGCCGGATCCGTGCCGAGGCCTCGTACGGGCCGAAGGCCAGCAGCCTGAAGACCCGGGTGATCGGCGGAGAGCACCCCGGCACCAACGAGATGCGGCTCATCGGCAGGGTGCTCTACGGCTCCACCAAGCCCGAGCACGGCAAGCACTGGGTCTGCTACGGCGCCCTGGAGCGCGGCAAGCTCGACGACGTCCTGGTCCTGAACACCAGGAACCTGCGGGACGAGGCCGGCCGGAACCCGGCCGCCGAGGCCTCCTTCCTGACCGCGGCGAAGGACGTGAAGAAGGCCGGCAGCGAGACCGTCGACGGCGTACGCGCCACCCACTACACCGGCACGGCCACCCTCGACGCGATCAAGGCGAAGGTGAAGCCCGGCAGGAGCCTGAGGCCCTACCGCACGCTGGGCGTCGACGAACTCACCATGGACCTCTGGGTCGGCCCCGACGACCGGGCCAGGCAGGTGCGTCTGCGGGGCATGGGACGCCACGGCGAGCTCGACCTCACGATCACCTTCCTCGCCTACGACAAGCGGGTGGCGGTCAAGGCCCCGCCCGCCTCGGACACCGCGGACCTCACCAAGCGGCTCAAGCCCGTGAAGACCGGGAAGAGCTGACCCGGAAGGGCGCACGGGGAGGGCCGAACGGGCGGATTTGCTTCACTGCGACCCGTTCCCGTACTCTCCTACAGAAGCCAAAGACCGCTGGTCGTCGCTGTGCGCTCCGAGGAGGGTGCGGTGGCCGAAGGATCCGCTGAAATGCGGACGACCCGCGCAGGTGACAGTGGAAGAGCTCCCGGAGCACGCGCGTCCTCGCGCATGCGGCCGGTCGAGTCCGCCCCGAGCACCTGTGCCGGGGCGTTTCGTTTTCCGCAGCCCCTTCCGAGCGGTCTCATCACCCGGAAGGAGGCCGACGCTCTATGGCAAGGCCCGACAAGGCTGCCGCGGTAGCCGAGCTCGCGGAGCAGTTCCGCAGCTCGAACGCCGCCGTGCTGACCGAGTACCGGGGTCTCACCGTGGCGCAGCTCAAGAACCTGCGCCGTTCGCTCGGTGAGAACGCCCAGTACGCCGTGGTGAAGAACACGCTGACCAAGATTGCGGCCAACGAGGCCGGGATCACGACGCTCGACGACCTGTTCAATGGTCCGACGGCGGTTGCCTTCGTCACCGGTGACCCGGTGGAGTCGGCGAAGGGTCTTCGTGACTTCGCCAAGGACAACCCCAACCTCGTCATCAAGGGCGGTGTCCTTGACGGCAAGGCGCTGTCCGCCGACGAGATCAAGAAGCTTGCGGACCTCGAGTCCCGCGAGGTTCTGCTCTCCAAGCTGGCGGGTGCCTTCAAGGGCAAGCAGTCCCAGGCTGCGCAGCTCTTCCAGGCGCTTCCCTCGAAGCTCGTCCGCACCGTGGACGCCCTTCGCGCCAAGCAGGACGAGCAGGGCGGTGCCGAGTAACTCGGCTCGCGAAATGACCGCCGCCGCCTGAGGCAGTGGTCGTAGCGGGCCGAACGTACGCCCGCCAAACATGTACATCCGGCACCAGCCGAATTAGTGGAAGGATCGCCCACCATGGCGAAGCTCAGCCAGGAAGACCTGCTCGCGCAGTTCGAGGAGATGACCCTCATCGAGCTCTCCGAGTTCGTGAAGGCCTTCGAGGAGAAGTTCGACGTCACCGCCGCCGCCGCGGTCGCCGTCGCGGGCCCGGCCGGTCCGGCCGCCGCCGCCCCGGTCGAGGAGGAGAAGGACGAGTTCGACGTCATCCTCACCGGTGCCGGCGACAAGAAGATCCAGGTCATCAAGGTCGTGCGTGAGCTGACCTCCCTGGGTCTGAAGGAGGCCAAGGACCTCGTGGACGGCGCCCCGAAGCCCGTTCTCGAGAAGGTCGCCAAGGACGCCGCCGAGAAGGCCGCCGAGTCCCTCAAGGGCGCCGGCGCCTCGGTCGAGGTCAAGTAAGACCTGCGCGACGGCCGGAACGGCCCGCTAGGGCTGTAACGGTCACGCACCGAAGAGCGATCATCCATCCGGGTGGTCGCTCTTCGGCGTTTTCGGGGTCCGGCCACGGTTGCCTTGCACCGCAGATGGTGAGGGGTAAGGTGATCTTCGTCTTGTCCCCGGGCACCCCGGTTCGGGCCAGGGGGGCCTTGACGAACCGCACGCAGCGCGCAATTCTCAGGACGCGTCGTCACAAGGATCCGAATCCGAGGCATGGATCGACGACGAAGAGGGCAGTATCAACGTGCGTTGAGGGCAGCATGCCGAGGGCGTTGAGAAGAGCGGTGAGCACAGCGAGGGTCTCG
The DNA here is from genome assembly GCF_055639495.1 of Streptomyces sp. NPDC039424. NCBI lineage: Bacteria > Bacillati > Actinomycetota > Actinomycetes > Kitasatosporales > Streptomycetaceae > Streptomyces > Streptomyces sp. NPDC039424. The sequence continues at coordinate 690,669 of NZ_JBVKAI010000002.1, read as the reverse complement.
AAAAACCCGCACTGGACATCAGTGTGCCAAGTGGCTACACTGACCCTTTGCGCTGCCTGTTAGCTGTCCCCTGCCCGTCACCAGGGGTCTGCCCTCACCCGAGCATCGACGACAAACGCTCCCTGACCTGGCCCCTCGGCCAAACAGGGACAACCTGTCTCCATGTGTGGGAGAGGGGCCGGTACGCGCGTAGTGAGTCCGAGCCCTCGGAAGGACCCCCTCTTGGCCGCCTCGCGCAACGCCTCGACCGCGAATACGAACAACGGCGCCAGCACTGCCCCGCTGCGCATCTCCTTTGCAAAGATCAAGGAGCCCCTCGAGGTTCCGAACCTTCTCGCGCTGCAAACCGAGAGCTTTGACTGGCTGCTCGGTAACACCGCGTGGCAGGCTCGCGTCGAGGAGGCTCTCGAGAACGGTCAGGACGTCCCCACCAAGTCCGGCCTCGAGGAGATCTTCGAGGAGATCTCCCCGATCGAGGACTTCTCCGGGTCGATGTCGCTGACCTTCCGCGACCACCGTTTCGAGCCGCCGAAGAACAGCATCGACGAGTGCAAGGAGCGCGACTTCACGTACGCCGCTCCCCTGTTCGTGACGGCCGAGTTCACCAACAACGAGACCGGCGAGATCAAGTCCCAGACCGTCTTCATGGGCGACTTCCCGCTCATGACGAACAAGGGCACCTTCGTCATCAACGGCACCGAGCGTGTCGTGGTGTCGCAGCTGGTCCGTTCGCCGGGTGTCTACTTCGACTCCAGCATCGACAAGACGTCCGACAAGGACATCTTCTCCGCCAAGATCATCCCGTCCCGGGGTGCCTGGCTGGAGATGGAGATCGACAAGCGCGACATGGTCGGTGTCCGCATCGACCGCAAGCGCAAGCAGTCCGTCACCGTCCTCCTGAAGGCGCTCGGCTGGACGACCGAGCAGATCCTCGAGGAGTTCGGCGAGTACGAGTCCATGCGCGCCACCCTGGAGAAGGACCACACCCAGGGCCAGGACGACGCGCTGCTCGACATCTACCGCAAGCTGCGCCCGGGCGAGCCCCCCACGCGTGAGGCCGCGCAGACGCTGCTCGAGAACCTGTACTTCAACCCCAAGCGCTACGACCTCGCCAAGGTCGGCCGCTACAAGGTCAACAAGAAGCTGGGTGCGGACGCTCCGCTCGACGCGGGCATCCTGACCGTCGAGGACATCATCTCGACGATCAAGTACCTGGTGAAGCTGCACGCCGGTGAGACCGAGACGACGGGCGACAGCGGCGGCTCGATCGTCGTCGAGACCGACGACATCGACCACTTCGGCAACCGTCGTCTGCGCAGCGTCGGCGAGCTCATCCAGAACCAGGTCCGTACGGGTCTGGCGCGTATGGAGCGTGTCGTCCGCGAGCGCATGACGACTCAGGACGTCGAGGCGATCACGCCGCAGACCCTGATCAACATCCGGCCGGTCGTCGCCTCCATCAAGGAGTTCTTCGGCACCAGCCAGCTCTCGCAGTTCATGGACCAGAACAACCCGCTGTCCGGGCTGACGCACAAGCGTCGTCTGTCCGCGCTCGGCCCGGGTGGTCTCTCCCGTGAGCGGGCCGGCTTCGAGGTCCGTGACGTGCACCCGTCCCACTACGGCCGCATGTGCCCGATCGAGACGCCCGAAGGCCCGAACATCGGTCTGATCGGTTCGCTCGCCTCGTACGGCCGCGTCAACGCGTTCGGTTTCGTCGAGACGCCGTACCGCAAGGTCGTCGACGGCCAGGTCACCGACGAGGTGGACTACCTGACCGCCGACGAGGAGGACCGCTTCGTCATCGCGCAGGCCAACGCCACCCTCAACGACGACCTGCGGTTCACCGAGAACCGCGTCCTGGTCCGCCGTCGTGGCGGCGAGGTCGACTACGTCGCCGGTGACGACGTGGACTACATGGACGTCTCGCCGCGCCAGATGGTGTCGGTCGCGACCGCCATGATCCCCTTCCTCGAGCACGACGACGCCAACCGTGCCCTCATGGGCGCGAACATGATGCGTCAGGCCGTGCCGCTGATTAAGTCCGAGTCCCCGCTCGTCGGCACCGGCATGGAGTACCGCTCCGCCGTCGACGCCGGCGACGTGGTCAAGGCCGAGAAGGCGGGTGTGGTCCAGGAGGTCTCCGCGGACTACATCACCACCGCCAACGACGACGGCACGTACATCACGTACCGCCTGGCCAAGTTCGCCCGTTCCAACCAGGGCACCTCGGTCAACCAGAAGGTCATCGTCAACGAGGGTGACCGGATCATCGAGGGCCAGGTCCTCGCCGACGGTCCGGCCACCCAGAACGGCGAGATGGCGCTGGGCAAGAACCTGCTCGTGGCGTTCATGCCGTGGGAGGGTCACAACTACGAGGACGCGATCATCCTGTCGCAGCGCCTCGTGCAGGACGACGTCCTCTCCTCGATCCACATCGAGGAGCACGAGGTCGACGCCCGTGACACCAAGCTCGGCCCCGAGGAGATCACCCGGGACATCCCGAACGTCTCCGAGGAGGTCCTCGCCGACCTCGACGAGCGCGGCATCATCCGTATCGGTGCCGAGGTCATCGCCGGTGACATCCTCGTCGGCAAGGTGACCCCCAAGGGTGAGACCGAGCTGACCCCCGAGGAGCGCCTGCTGCGCGCGATCTTCGGTGAGAAGGCCCGTGAGGTCCGTGACACCTCGCTGAAGGTGCCGCACGGCGAGACCGGCAAGGTCATCGGCGTGCGCGTCTTCGACCGCGAGGAGGGCGACGAGCTTCCCCCCGGTGTGAACCAGCTGGTGCGCGTGTACGTCGCGCAGAAGCGCAAGATCACCGACGGTGACAAGCTCGCCGGCCGTCACGGCAACAAGGGTGTCATCTCGAAGATCCTGCCCATCGAGGACATGCCGTTCCTCGAGGACGGAACTCCGGTCGACATCATCCTCAACCCGCTCGGCGTGCCGTCCCGAATGAACCCGGGACAGGTTCTGGAGATCCACCTCGGCTGGCTCGCCAGCCGCGGCTGGGACGTCTCCGGTCTCGCCGACGAGTGGGCCCAGCGTCTGCAGGTCATCGGCGCCGACAGCGTCGCCCCCGGCACCAACGTCGCCACCCCGGTGTTCGACGGTGCGCGTGAGGACGAGCTGGCGGGTCTGCTGCAGCACACCATCCCGAACCGCGACGGCGAGCGCATGGTGCTCCCGTCCGGCAAGGCGCGGCTGTTCGACGGCCGTAGCGGTGAGCCGTTCCCGGACCCGATCTCGGTCGGCTACATGTACATCCTGAAGTTGCACCACCTGGTCGACGACAAGCTGCACGCCCGTTCGACCGGCCCGTACTCGATGATCACCCAGCAGCCGCTGGGTGGTAAGGCCCAGTTCGGTGGCCAGCGGTTCGGCGAGATGGAGGTGTGGGCGCTGGAGGCATACGGCGCCGCGTACGCCCTCCAGGAGCTGCTGACCATCAAGTCCGACGACGTCACCGGCCGCGTGAAGGTCTACGAGGCCATCGTCAAGGGCGAGAACATCCCCGAGCCCGGCATCCCCGAGTCCTTCAAGGTGCTCATCAAGGAGATGCAGTCGCTCTGCCTGAACGTGGAGGTGCTGTCCAGCGACGGTATGTCCATCGAGATGCGTGACACCGACGAGGACGTCTTCCGCGCTGCGGAGGAGCTCGGCATCGACCTGTCCCGGCGCGAGCCGAGCAGCGTCGAAGAGGTCTGACGGGAGTCCGGCGGGGCCCTCACCCACAGGGCCCCGCCGACCCCCAGGCCCCCGTATCAGACCAAAGACTTTCGACCCTGAGAGGGATTGACGCATAGTGCTCGACGTCAACTTCTTCGACGAGCTCCGGATCGGCCTGGCCACCGCTGACGACATCCGTCAGTGGAGCCACGGCGAGGTCAAGAAGCCCGAGACCATCAACTACCGCACCCTCAAGCCCGAAAAGGACGGACTCTTCTGCGAGAAGATCTTCGGTCCGACCCGGGACTGGGAGTGCTACTGCGGCAAGTACAAGCGCGTCCGCTTCAAGGGCATCATCTGCGAGCGGTGTGGCGTCGAGGTCACCCGCGCCAAGGTGCGTCGTGAGCGGATGGGCCACATCGAGCTCGCCGCCCCCGTCACGCACATCTGGTACTTCAAGGGTGTCCCGAGCCGTCTGGGCTACCTGCTCGACCTGGCTCCCAAGGACCTCGAGAAGGTCATCTACTTCGCGGCGTACATGATCACGTACGTCGACGAGGAGCGCCGCACCCGTGACCTGCCCTCCCTGGAGGCGCACGTCTCCGTCGAGCGGCAGCAGATCGAGAACCGCCGCGACGCCGACCTGGAAGGCCGGGCCAAGAAGCTCGAGGCCGACCTGGCCGAGCTGGAGGCCGAGGGTGCCAAGGCCGACGTGCGCCGCAAGGTGCGCGAGGGCGCCGAGCGTGAGATGAAGCAGCTGCGCGACCGTGCGCAGCGCGAGATCGACCGCCTCGACGAGGTGTGGACCCGCTTCAAGAACCTCAAGGTCCAGGACCTCGAGGGCGACGAGCTGCTCTACCGCGAGCTGCGGGACCGCTTCGGTACGTACTTCGACGGTTCGATGGGTGCCGCGGCGCTGCAGAAGCGCCTGGAGTCCTTCGACCTCGACGAGGAGGCCGAGCGCCTCCGCGAGATCATCCGTACCGGCAAGGGCCAGAAGAAGACCCGTGCGCTCAAGCGCCTGAAGGTCGTCTCCGCGTTCCTGCAGACCAGCAACAGCCCCAAGGGCATGGTGCTCGACTGCGTGCCGGTCATCCCGCCGGACCTGCGTCCGATGGTGCAGCTGGACGGTGGCCGCTTCGCGACCTCCGACCTGAACGACCTGTACCGCCGTGTGATCAACCGCAACAACCGACTGAAGCGCCTTCTCGACCTCGGTGCCCCCGAGATCATCGTGAACAACGAGAAGCGCATGCTCCAGGAGGCCGTGGACGCGCTGTTCGACAACGGCCGTCGCGGCCGTCCGGTCACCGGTCCCGGTAACCGCCCGCTGAAGTCCCTCAGCGACATGCTGAAGGGTAAGCAGGGTCGATTCCGTCAGAACCTGCTCGGTAAGCGTGTGGACTACTCCGCGCGTTCCGTGATCGTCGTCGGTCCGCAGCTGAAGCTGCACCAGTGCGGTCTGCCCAAGGCGATGGCGCTGGAGCTCTTCAAGCCGTTCGTGATGAAGCGGCTCGTGGACCTCAACCACGCGCAGAACATCAAGAGCGCCAAGCGCATGGTGGAGCGCGGCCGTACGGTCGTGTACGACGTCCTCGAAGAGGTCATCGCCGAGCACCCGGTTCTGCTGAACCGTGCGCCCACCCTGCACCGCCTCGGCATCCAGGCCTTCGAGCCGCAGCTGGTCGAGGGCAAGGCCATCCAGATCCACCCGCTCGTCTGCACCGCGTTCAACGCGGACTTCGACGGTGACCAGATGGCCGTGCACCTGCCGCTGTCCGCGGAGGCGCAGGCCGAGGCCCGCATCCTGATGCTGTCCTCGAACAACATCCTCAAGCCCGCCGACGGCCGTCCGGTGACGATGCCGACCCAGGACATGGTCCTCGGTCTGTTCTTCCTCACCACCGACGGCGAGCTGCGTGACACCAAGGGCGAGGGCCGCGCGTTCGGCTCCACGGCCGAGGCGATCATGGCGTTCGACGCCGGCGAGCTGGCGCTGCAGTCGACGATCGACATCCGCTTCCCGGTGGGCACCATCCCGCCGCGCGGCTGGACCCCGCCGGCGCGCGAGGAGGGCGAGCCCGAGTGGCAGCAGGGTGACTCGTTCCGGCTGCGCACCACCCTGGGCCGCGCGCTCTTCAACGAGCTGCTGCCCGAGGACTACCCGTTCGTCGACTACTCGGTGGGCAAGAAGCAGCTCTCCGAGATCGTCAACGACCTGGCCGAGCGCTACCCCAAGGTCATCGTGGCGGCGACGCTCGACAACCTGAAGGCGGCCGGCTTCTACTGGGCGACCCGTTCCGGCGTCACCGTGGCCATCTCCGACGTCGTCGTTCCCGAGGCGAAGAAGGAGATCGTCAAGGGCTACGAGGCGCAGGACGAGAAGGTCCAGAAGCAGTACGAGCGCGGTCTGATCACCAAGGAAGAGCGCACGCAGGAGCTCATCGCGATCTGGACCAAGGCGACCAACGAGGTCGCCGAGGCGATGAACGAGAACTTCCCCAAGACCAACCCCATCTTCATGATGGTTGACTCGGGTGCCCGAGGAAACATGATGCAGATGCGGCAGATCGCCGGTATGCGCGGTCTGGTGTCGAACGCGAAGAACGAGACCATCCCGCGTCCGATCAAGGCGTCCTTCCGTGAGGGCCTGTCCGTGCTGGAGTACTTCATCTCCACGCACGGTGCCCGTAAGGGTCTGGCGGACACCGCCCTGCGTACCGCCGACTCGGGTTACCTGACCCGTCGTCTGGTGGACGTCTCGCAGGACGTCATCATCCGCGAGGAGGACTGCGGCACCGAGCGCGGTCTGAAGCTGCGGATCGCCAACCGCGGCGCCGACGGTGTGCTGCGCAAGGCGGACGACGTCGAGACCAGCGTCTACGCCCGTATGCTCGCCGAGGACGTCGTCATCGACGGCAAGGTGATCGCGCCGGCCAACGTGGACCTCGGCGACGTGCTCATCGACCAGCTCGTGCACCACGGTGTCGAGGAGGTCAAGACCCGCTCGATCCTGACCTGCGAGTCGCACGTCGGCACCTGCGCCATGTGCTACGGCCGCTCGCTGGCCACCGGCAAGCTGGTCGACATCGGTGAGGCGGTCGGCATCATCGCCGCCCAGTCCATCGGTGAGCCCGGTACCCAGCTGACGATGCGTACCTTCCACACCGGTGGTGTGGCCGGTGACGACATCACCCAGGGTCTGCCGCGTGTCGTCGAGCTCTTCGAGGCCCGTACCCCGAAGGGTGTCGCCCCGATCTCCGAGGCCCAGGGCCGCGTCCGGATCGAGGAGACCGAGAAGACCAAGAAGATCGTCGTCACCCCGGACGACGGCAGCGACGAGACGGCGTTCCCGATCTCGAAGCGCGCCCGACTCCTGGTCAGCGAGGGCGAGCACGTCGAGGTGGGCCAGAAGCTCACCGTGGGTGCCACCAACCCGCACGACGTGCTGCGCATCCTGGGTCAGCGTGCCGTCCAGGTCCACCTGGTCGGCGAGGTCCAGAAGGTGTACAACTCGCAGGGTGTGTCGATCCACGACAAGCACATCGAGATCATCATCCGGCAGATGCTGCGCCGTGTGACGATCATCGAGTCCGGCGACGCCGAGCTGCTGCCCGGCGAGCTGGTCGAGCGCTCGAAGTTCGAGCAGGAGAACCGTCGTGTGGTCCAGGAGGGCGGTCACCCGGCCTCCGGTCGTCCGCAGCTCATGGGTATCACCAAGGCCTCGCTGGCCACGGAGTCCTGGCTGTCGGCGGCGTCCTTCCAGGAGACGACCAGGGTCCTCACGGACGCGGCGATCAACGCCAAGTCCGACTCCCTGATCGGCCTCAAGGAGAACGTCATCATCGGTAAGCTCATCCCGGCCGGTACGGGTCTGTCCCGCTACCGCAACATCCGGGTCGAGCCGACCGAGGAGGCCAAGGCCGCGATGTACTCGGCCGTCGGCTACGACGACATCGACTACTCGCCGTTCGGCACGGGCTCCGGCCAGGCCGTTCCGCTGGAGGACTACGACTACGGTCCGTACAACCAGTAAGCGAGCAGTATGAAGGGCGGCCACTCCGTTACGGGGTGGCCGCCCTTCGGCGTTGTCCGGGTGTCCTTTCGAGTGATCACATGGTGCCGGCGGGCGGCGTCGGCGGGCTGTCGGTGGGCGGTGTGCGAGGTTGAGGGCCCGAGCCCACCGGAGCGGAGGTGCCGACGCCATGGCGTCTGTGATGGCCCGTGGCCTGGCCGCGGTCGCGGTGGTCGCCGCGCTGGCGGCTACCGCCGGATGCAAGGAGAAGGAACCGGGCGGTGCGGCCACGCGGGACACTCCGACCGGGACCGCGCGGACCGAGGGCGGGGACACCGGGACCGGGGCGTCGACCTCGGCCGGCGCGGACGACCCGCTGGGGTCCCTCTTTCCGGAGCAGGACAGCGGGGGCGGCGGCGCGGCGGCGATCAAGGTGCCCACCGCGAACGTGGGTGAACCGGCCGGCGGCAAGGTCGCCTTCGTCAACAGCACCGATCAGCGCGACACCCTGCGGACCATCACCGCCACCACCGACAACGGGTCGATCTCGGTCAGCGGCTGCCAGAACGTCGAGTTGCCGCCCGGCGGCACCTGTGTGGCCGACCTTCAGCACACCGCGTCAGCGCCCGGGCAGTACACCGGGCAGCTGACCGCCGTGACCTCACAGGGCCGCACGCTCACCGCGACCATCACCGGAGAGGCGATCGGATCCTCGCCGTCGAGCTCGTACACCCAGGGCTCCACGACCCCGCAGCCTTCGACGACCCCACAGCCTTCGACGCCCTCGCTCACCGACCCCGACACGGGGGACCCGTCGGCCTCGACGCCCGACGACACGGGTGTCTCCTCGCCCGGCGTGACCGATCTCCCCTGAGCGCCACCGGCCCTACGTGCCGCGGATCTCCACCCACGCGTTGCCGTCGTCGGGCAGTTCCACCACCACGCGGTTCTTGTAGTAGCGCGAGGCGTAGGAGACCAGATAGAAGCGGTGCGGGGCCTTCGCGATGATCCGAAAGCCGATGTACTCGTACCGGTACGGTCCGCGCTTGTCGCCCAGATCCCTGAGCTTGATGCTCGGGGCGTGGTGGGGGAGCAGCACTCGCGAGTGGACCACCACGCGCAGGCTCTTCCGGTAACCGCCCTCCGCCTCCTCGACGGCCTTCGAGTGGCCAGCCGCGTCCACGTACCGCGACATGTCGTAGAACAGGCTCATCGACAGCAGCCCGATGAGCAGGGCACCGGCCGCCAGCCACAGCCGGTCGCCGGTCCCGCCCTGTCGGGTTCCCGCCCTCCTGTCCTGGCCCAGGTGCAGCAGGACGGCGAAGAAGGCCAGCGTCGCGCCCAGCGCCACCACGAGGGACGGCAGGAACTGGCGCGCCCGGCCCTCCGGGGGCAATGGGATCAGCAGCCGGTCGGAGGAGAAGACCTGAACGCCCGCCAGCATCAGCACGACGCCGACACCGAGCAGCAGACGAAAAGCCCTGCGGCGCCAGACCGCGTGCTCCGGGTGGGCCAGCCAGTGCCCCACCCCGCCGAGGCACAGCAGGACGATCATCCCGGCGAGCAGCATGTAGTACACGGGCAGGAAGATCGCCTCGGGGCTCTGGGCCACGACGCTCTGGAAGGAGATCTGGAGATCACTCGAGACGACGCCGAGGGTGCTGTTGTACGACTGCGTGTAGATGCTGCCGAAGTAGTAGAGCAGGCCGATGACGACGGTCCCCGGTGCCGCGATGTACGCCGCCTTCTCCAGGAACGCGAACTTCGGCGGTCGCGGAGGCGGAGGCGTCGGTTGTCGTTCGGACGGCGGCGCCTGCGGTGCGGGCATGGCCCCAGTCTGTGCGCCGGGGGCCAGGCCCGCATGTGAGGTGACTCCGCCCGGATGAGCGGGCTTCCTCGCCGGGCTGTCAGGGGCTGTCAGCCGTACTGCTGGAGGTACGGCTGCAGGTGGTGCAGCCGCGTGTGGTGGTCCGGGTGCGAGGACAGCAGCTTGGCCAGGGAGCTCTCCTCGACGGGGACGCCGCCGTTGCGCGCGGTGAGCGCGGCCTTTTCCTGTTCCTCCTGCTGGTGCAGCTTGTGCAGTACGCCGACCAGCATGGGCGCGAAGCCGAGGGCGGCCGCGTGCTCGTCGGCGCGCAGCTCGGAGCGGCGGCCGACGGCGGCGAGCGCGTAGGGGACGCCGAGGATCAGCAGCGGGAGGCCGTACAGCGTGCTGATGGTCGCCATGGCGAGGCCGCCGACGCCCAGCACGACGAAGGCGACGCCGAAGCAGCCGAAGGCCTTGGAGACGTGGAAGGCCACGGTGGAGACGGCCTTCAGGACACGCCAGGCGAGGCGGCCGGGCAGCGCGTACCAGTAGCCGAGCAGGCCGGACCAGGCGTGGCCGCCCACGTGGTGGCCCAGCTCGTGCGCCAGGACGGCGGCCAGTTCGCCGTTGGGGAGGTTGTTCATGGCGAACCGGGTGACCCCGACGATGTGGCCCGCCGCGGCGACCGCGTTCAGGGCGTCGCTGTCCTCGACCCAGAGTTCGTAGTTGCGGCCCTCCACCCCGGCGCGGGCCGTGACTTCCCGCCAGACCGGTTCGAGTTTGGCTCGTTCTTGTGGAGTGGGGTAGCGCAAACGGAGTAGATGGCGCGCGAGGGCGCTTTCCGTGGGCCGGTGGAAGACGAGTGCGCCGCTGGCGAGCCAGAGCAGGATCACGAGGAACGCGAGCTCGCCGAAGAAGGCGGAGAGCAGTCCGACGACGCAGAGGCTGCACAGGAAGTTCGGCAGGTAGAGCAGGAGCGCGCCGACCGTTGTGGCGTCCGTGCGCCGCTGCTGGTTGGAGAGGTGGACGCGGCGGGCGTCGGTGCTGATGTGGTGCGGGTGGGCGGTGTCCTGCGGAGCCGGCGCAGGCGGTGCGGCCTGAGGGGCGGCGGGGGGCGTGAGCGAAGTCTGCGGGTACTGGGGCGGTATGGGGGTCTGGGGGTACTGGGGTGCGGCCTGCTGCGGGTACTGGGGTGCGGCCTGGGGGTACTGCGGAGCGGCCTGCTGCGGGTACTGGGGTGCGGCCTGCGGGTACTGCGGCGGGTGCGGGTACCCCGGGTACTCCGATGGCGAGGGCGGCGGCTGGGTCATGGTCGTTCCTTAGATTGGTGCTGGTGGGTCAGCCGATCAGCAGCGAGGCGGGCAGCAGGACCGTGCCGGTGCAGAAGGCGATCAGGCCGGTGCGGATCCACTGGTGCTTGCGCGCGGCGATACGGCTCATCTCGGCGAGGGCCGCCGTCAGCCCGGTCGTCGGGTCGCGCCGGGTGTCCCCGAGCGCGGCCTCCAGCCGGCCCATCCGGACGGCTTGCTGGATGTCGCCGAAGTACGACAGAGGGCGGCCTGGCGCCCATGTCCCCGAACGGAAGCGGGGCAGGACGGCGAGCAGCAGGGCGAAGAGCGACAGGCCGAGCGCCAGGGTGCCGGCCCACCACAACGCCGTTGCGGGCCCGGAGAGCTCGGAAGGCGTCCAGTCCTGCCCGGCCAGCAGGCCGCTGAACACGCCCGCGGTCATCCCGAGCGCCGCGACCAGCACGGACGCCTTGCTGTCGGCCCGGGCGACCTCGTTGCGCAGCTCGGTGAGGAGCCGCTCGCACAACGGGACGAGCTCGGCGGGGTCGGGCGGCTCCGGCGGCGGGGTGGTGGGGGCGGGCCCGGGCGCGGTGCCGGTCATGCGCCGCCGCCCTCCGGGTCCTCGTCGGGCCGGGTCGGAGCACTCCCGTACCCGGGCGGCGGCTGCCACGCGGGCGGTTGCGGTGCCTGCGGCGGTGCCGGTGCCGTGGTCGGCATCCCGGGGTACGGCGCCGGAGGCGTCGGCGGGGGCGGGGGGAAGGCGCCCGCGGCAGGGGGAGCGGAGGGGAACGCGGGCGTGGGGAAGACGCCAGAACCGGGCGTTCCGTAGGGACCCGCTCCGTAGGGACCGGGGAGGGGCGGCGCGGCGGGGGTTCCGTACGGATTCGGGAAACCGGCCGCGGGGCTCGGAGGGGTGCCCACCGGGCCGGGGTCCTGTTCCTCGTCCCCGGAGCCGGAGCCGGGGGCGGGCGGCCCCGGGTAGGCCGGTCCCTCGCCCGGCGCCAAGGGGGGCGGTGTCTGCGGTACGCCCGGCAGGCGCTGGTTGAGGATGTCGTTGACCGTGCGCAGGGCCAGCTGTTTGGGGCCCTCCAACTCCCAGTTCTCCGCCGCGTCCCCGGCCAGCAACTGCTTCACCAGGTCCATCTGTGCCTGGATCATGCGGAGTTGGTCGTCGCGCAGGCTGCTCATGACGACTCGGGAGTCCTCGGGGTGCTGGGCGAGATGCAGCGCCCAGGCGTGCACACCGCCCTGCTGCAGGTGGTACTGGTAGAAGTTGATCTTCTCGGCTTCCAGCCGCTGGAGCTCCAGCTGCTGTTGCCCTGCCAGCAGCGCCTGCTGGTGCTGCCATTGCTGCTGCTGGAGCAGATAGGCCTGCTGCTGGGTGCCGTACGCCATGGCCCGCTCGATCTGCAGCGCGTCCTGCTGACGGCCCCGCAGGTCGACCGCCACGTCGATGTCCATGCCCTGCTGGGCGGCGAGGATCTGCTCGGCGGCGGAGTGGCCGATGGCCTGCTTGCGCAGCTCGTGGTCGATGTTGGCCTGGTCCCGGCGCAGCCGCAGCGTCCAGGTGACCTGGAGGCCGGCCGGGGCGCCGAGCGGGCCCAGCAGCCGCATCCGCTCCAGCAGCTCCTCCTCCGCCGCCGCGCTGTCGGCCACGGCGAACCGGCGGGTCACCGGCCGGGCCGCCTGCTGGAGTTCGCCCAGCAGCAGTGCGGGCACGTCCCGGTGCCCGGTGGCCACGAACCGGGCCGGGTCCAGCACCTGCCAGGACAGGTCGACCGCGGCCGTGAACTCGAACGCGTCGTTGTCGCTGGGCAGCAGCAGGTCGGAGGTGTGCGGGTGCACGCCCATGTCCACCTCGTACACGGCCGTGTAGTGGTTGGCCACGATGTCGGCGCGGGTCGGTCGCCGGGGCGGCAGGTACGCCTCGTAGCCGCCCTGGGAAGTGGAGAAGACCAGGGCGTTGTCGATGCGGACGTAGGACTTGAGGCTGAACTCGAAGCGGGACAGCTGGCGGACGGTCAGGACCGGGTCGATCAGTTGCGAGTGCCGGTCGGCCTGCTGCTGCCACTCGGGCTGGCGGAAGGTGGGCATGAGCGGATCTCCTGGGGCGGCCCGCGAACGTCCGGGCGCGCGGGTCAGCGGGTGGGAAGCGTGGTCAGCAGGCGGGCCGCCACCAGGGGCGGGGGATCGCCGTCCTCGCCGGGCATGGTGCGCAGCAGGTGGCTGAGCCGCTGGTGTTCGACGGGCGTGGTGACGAGGGCGGGGAGCAGGGCGGCCAGCGCCCACTCGGTGGCGGAGGCGCGGTCGGCGATCAGCACCCACTCGCGCAGCACGTCGAGCGCCGAGCGGGTGGAGCCCTGGTCGGCCAGCGCGGCCCGCCACAGGTACGGGATGTCCTGCGCCGGGGCGTCACCGGCGGTCGCCGCGCGCGCGTACCAGGAGAGGACCAGCGGGGTGCCGTAGCGCTCGTCGCCCTCCTTGCGCCGGCAGGCGCCCACGAAGCCCGCGAGGGTGAGGTCGCGCACCGCGCGGTCGTCGTCGAGGTGGGTGCGCAGCTCGGCCAGGACCCGGTCGCTGGCGGGGGACAGCAGCAGCAGCTGCGCGGCTTCGGCGAGTTCGCGGGACATCGACTCGTCGAGGTCGTCGGGCCCGTCCTCGTACAGCCGCCGTACGGCTCCGCGCAGCGCGGACAGCGCCTGTTCGGGGCGCTCGGGGCCGATCAGGCCGTACGACCGCACGGCCACCCAGCGCAGTCGGGCGTCGTCGTCCTCGCACCAGGCGTCGAGGATGCGCGGGATGTTGGGCGTGTCGATGAGGTGGGCGAGGGTGAGCGCGTTGACCGCGACCAGCCGCTGCCGGAACCGCTTGGAGGTCGCCCACGGTTCGATGACCAGGGCCATCGCGGAGGGCAGGTCGGTGCGGGCGAGGACGGCGACGGTGGAGGCGGCGCGGGTGCGCACCAGCGGGCGGCCGTCGTCGGCGAGGCGGCGCAGCCAGTGGATGAGGGCGGGCCGGGCGGACGGGTGGCCGGTCCACACCTCGCGCAGCAGCACCAGGGAGGCCCGTTCGTCGCGGAACGCGGCCTTCTGCTGGGTGACCGGGCCCCACTCGGTGTGCTCGTCCTCCTCGTACTTGCGTGCGCGCGCCAGTTGGAGCCGCTTGCCGATGTGCGTGCCGAAGACGGGTACCTCGGGGACGCGGGCCGGATTCTCGGTCTCCTGCAGGAAGCGGTAGAGCAGGTCGCTCAGCTCGGCGGTGAGCGGGTAGGGGCCGCCGTCGAAGGCGGCGAGGGCGACGAGGAACGCCTTGTCGCGCAGGTGGATCGCGCTCTCGTCCTCCTCGAACCACTCCTGGACCTGGTTCTCCAGGGAGCCCAGCGAGAAGTCGGCGACCGCCCGCTCGGAGGCCTCCCCGGCCGCGTACCGGCCGAGAACCTGGGCGAAGGCGGCGACCTCGCGCAGCTGGTGCCCGCGCTCCAGGAACTCGGTCACGGCCGTCAGCCCGAGCAGCTTCTCGGTGGTCGTCTCGTCGGCGCGGTCGCGCAGGTGGGCGGCGAGGACGTCGGCGGTCGCGGGCGGCTGCCACTCCTGCGCCGGCACGTCCTCCAGTACGGCGGTGGGGCCCAGGGTGACGACCAGATAGGCGTCCCGCTCGGCGAGGCGGTCCCTGGCGGCGAGCAGGTGCGGTTCGCGCAGCGGGCGGTCGCGGCGGGTGGCGAGGTCGCACAGGACGTAACCGCGGGCCTGGTCGTCGGCGCCGAACTGCTCGGCGAGCGCGCTCGGGTCGGTGTCGCGGACCAGGGTGCGGACGGGACCGGCGACCAGGCGGTGCAGCAGCATCAGGGCGGCGGTGCGCCGGCCGGTGAAGCGGGCGCCGGACAGGACCAGCACCCGGTCGCGGCGCAGCCGCTCCAGCAGGCCGGTCATGAGGTCCTCGTCGGCGACGAAGGTCCGCGCCAGCCGTTCCAGGGTGATCCGCGGGACCTCGCCGGAGGCGGCGGCGGGCGCGGAGAGGCCCGGTATCGCGAAGTGGTACTCGGTCTTGCTGCCCATGATGACGTCGCCGGTGACCCGGCCGCCGCTGACGGCGTGCTGGTCACGGCCGGCCAGGCCGCCGCCGAAGCGGGCCCGGTCGCCGACGTTCATGGTGCGCGGGCTGTGGTCGATCAGGTCGCGCCGGGCGGCCCAGGCGTCCTGCGGCTGGTCGCGCTCGTCGTCGGCCTCGGCGGCGCGCGGCCGGTCCTCGTCCGGGGCGGGCGGCTCACCGGGCTCCGCGGGGGGCGCGGGGGCCGGTCTGCCGCTCTCCGGCTGCTCCGGGGTGCTCACGCGCGCCCGCCCCGCTCGTGGCCGCCCAGGCTGACGTCCCCGTCGACCCGGCCGCCGCTGACGCCGTGCTGGTCGCCGCCGACCAGGCTGCCGCCGAACGACGGCGCGCCGCCGTTGAAGTTGAAGACGGCACCCGGCGCCGGGGCTCCCCTGTGTCCTTCCGGCGCCGGGCGGTCCTCGGGGGCCCCGCCCTGCTGCGGGACCCGCGGCGCCGGGCGGTCCCCCGATCCGCCCGGCGCCTCCCCCTCCCCCGTATCACGGTGGTCCGTCGCGTCCTGCGCGTCTTCTTCCACGTCTTCTGGCACCGGCCCGTGCAGCCACGCCGTCAGGGCCCCGTTCTTGCTCGCCACCGTCACCCGGTGGAAGTCGGCGGCCGGGATGCCCGGGTGGTCGTGGCGTACGACGCCCCCGTGCAGGGCGTCGGAGACGCACAGGGCGAAGTCGCCGGGGCGCTCCCGCAGGGCGGCCCGCAGGACGTCCGCGTCCAGCAGCCGGCAGGCGTGGTTGAGGTCGGAGCCGACCCAGCCGTCGTGTTCGTCGACGGCGACGTAGCCGGTGGCCAGGACGCCGCGCAGACGGATCTGCGCGGAGCGGGACGCCATGCGGTTGACGGTCCGCAGCTGGGCCGGTACCTCGGTGAGCAGGGCCCGCAGCAGCGCGGTCACCGGGGCGCCCGCGTCGATCAGCTCCATCACGGAGTCCCCGCGGTCGGCCCGCAGCCGCCGGGTCTCGTCGACGCCCGCGCTCTCCAGCGTGCGGTCGGTGATGTCGTAGAGCATCCGCCGGAGATAGGCCTGCTCCACGTCGTCCCGGTCGCTGAACCTCTCGATGTCCAGCAGCAGGATCGTCCGGATCACGGGGTCGGTCATCGTCGCCTCTCGAGGGGTGGGGCGGGCAGACCAGAAGACTGCTGGTCGTGCGGGCGCCCCTGTGAGGGCGGATGACCCACTCGGAGTGTGACGGGGTGCACAGAAGGCGTACGGGGACGCCTGTGCCGGGTGTGGCCGGAGGTGCTCCCGGGCCGGCCGCCCGGCGGTGCCTCAGTGTTCGCTGGGCCCCGGTGGCGAGGGGATGGCCGCGGCGGGGTCCGTAGCGGCGATGCGGCGCAGGATGTCCGGGCGCATGATCAGCATCGTGCGGCGGCCGGTGGCGACGGCGTCCTTGTCCCGCAGTTCCTTCAGCAGACGCTGCACCATCTCGCGGGAGGCGCCCACCGAACCGGCGAGTTCCTGCTTGCTCAGCGGTACGGCCAGCTCGATGCCCGCCGGGGTGCGGCGGCCGTGGGTGCGGGCCAGGTCCAGGAGCAGGATGGCGAACCGCTCCCGCACGCTCAGCGAGGCGAACTCCAGCCGGCGCCGGTCGGCCGCGCGGGTGCGGTCCGCGGTGAGGCCGAGCAGGGCGAAGGAGACGTCGGGGGAGCGGCCCAGGAAGTCCCGGAAGCGCTCACGCTCCACCGCCACCGCCCGCACCCGCTCCAGCGCGGTGACCGTCGCCGACCGCGAGCGCCCGGTCAGCGCGGCCGACTCGCCGACGATGTCGCCGGGGCCGCGCAGCGCCAGCAGGGCCTCGTAGCCGTTGGCGGCGGAGGCGGTGACCTTCGTCCAGCCGTGCACCAGGAACAGTACGTGCGCCGACGGCTCGTGCTGGCGGATCAGCACCATGCGGGGCGTGAAGTCCAGGGAGCGGCCGAGGGCCAGCAGTGCCGAGCGGTCCTCGCTCTCCAGCCGGGCCAGAAACGGCACGCGGTCGTCCAGACTGCCGTCGTCCGTTGAGTACGTCGGCGTCCACGTCGTCATGTTCGGCCCCCCGAATCCCCGCAGCGGACGGATCAACGTACAGAAAGCGCGCGGGAGCCGAGCGCGGAAGAGCGCGAACCGGCCAATGGCGCAAGATCGTTTAGAAGCCGGTGGCAACCGGGGTGTATCGCGGGGGGTGACCTGGGGCACTCGGCGTGGGAGGGTGCACTCCATTTGTTTTGACCGAAGTCCGTGAGGTAGGTACGCTCAGACCTTGTGCCTGGGGTGTGCCCTGGCTCTCGTGCGTGCCTTCAAACCGCATAGCGAGCCGTCATTGGCCACCGTAATCTGCGCCCTTTCCGCTTGGCGGCGGGAGTCTGCCGGATTCGACACACCCGACCGCGTGGGTCGGCGAAGTTCCAGGTTAGCTGTACTCATCGGCACACAGAAACCGGAGAAGTAGTGCCTACGATCCAGCAGCTGGTCCGCAAGGGCCGGCAGGACAAGGTCGAGAAGAACAAGACGCCCGCACTCGAGGGTTCCCCTCAGCGTCGCGGCGTCTGCACGCGTGTGTTCACGACCACCCCGAAGAAGCCGAACTCGGCCCTGCGTAAGGTCGCGCGTGTGCGTCTGACCAGCGGGATCGAGGTCACCGCTTACATTCCGGGTGAGGGACACAACCTGCAGGAGCACTCCATCGTGCTCGTGCGCGGCGGCCGTGTGAAGGACCTGCCGGGTGTTCGCTACAAGATCATCCGCGGCTCGCTCGACACCCAGGGTGTCAAGAACCGCAAGCAGGCCCGCAGCCGCTACGGCGCCAAGAAGGAGAAGTAAGAATGCCTCGTAAGGGCCCCGCCCCGAAGCGCCCGGTCATCATCGACCCGGTTTACGGTTCTCCTCTGGTGACCTCCCTGATCAACAAGGTGCTGCTGAACGGCAAGCGCTCCACCGCCGAGCGCATCGTCTACGGCGCCATGGAGGGTCTGCGTGAGAAGACGGGCAACGACCCGATCATCACGCTGAAGCGCGCGCTGGAGAACATCAAGCCGACCCTCGAGGTCAAGTCCCGCCGTGTCGGTGGTGCGACGTACCAGGTTCCGATCGAGGTCAAGCCCGGTCGTGCCAACACGCTCGCGCTGCGCTGGCTGGTCGGTTACTCCCGCGCCCGTCGCGAGAAGACCATGACCGAGCGTCTGCTCAACGAGCTTCTCGACGCCTCCAACGGCCTTGGTGCCGCTGTGAAGAAGCGCGAGGACACGCACAAGATGGCCGAGTCCAACAAGGCCTTCGCGCACTACCGCTGGTAGTCGCTACCCACATCGAGACCGAGAGAAGACTGAAGCCTTATGGCTACCACTTCACTTGACCTGGCCAAGGTCCGCAACATCGGGATCATGGCCCACATCGACGCGGGCAAGACGACCACCACCGAGCGGATCCTGTTCTACACCGGTGTGTCGTACAAGATCGGTGAGGTCCACGACGGCGCTGCCACCATGGACTGGATGGAGCAGGAGCAGGAGCGTGGCATCACGATCACCTCTGCTGCCACCACCTGTCACTGGCCGCTGGAAGACGTCGACCACACGATCAACATCATCGACACGCCGGGCCACGTCGACTTCACCGTCGAGGTGGAGCGTTCGCTGCGCGTGCTCGACGGTGCCGTGACGGTGTTCGACGGCGTCGCCGGCGTTGAGCCCCAGTCCGAGACGGTGTGGCGTCAGGCGGACCGCTACGGCGTTCCGCGTATCTGCTTCGTCAACAAGCTCGACCGGACCGGTGCCGAGTTCCACCGCTGCGTCGACATGATCAGCGACCGCCTGGGTGCCCAGCCGATCGTCATGCAGCTCCCGATCGGTGCCGAGGCCGACTTCAAGGGCGTCGTCGACCTGGTGACGATGAAGGCCCTGGTCTGGTCCGCCGAGGCCACCAAGGGCGAGATGTACGACGTCGTCGACATCCCGGACACGCACACCGAGGCTGCCGAGGAGTACCGCGGCAAGCTGCTCGAGGCCGTGGCCGAGAACGACGAAGAGATCATGGAGCTGTACCTGGAGGGCACCGAGCCCTCCGTGGAGCAGCTGTACGCCGCGATCCGTCGCATCACCATCGCGTCCGGCAAGTCCAAGGACACCACGGTCACCCCGGTGTTCTGCGGCACCGCGTTCAAGAACAAGGGTGTTCAGCCCCTGCTCGACGCGGTCGTGCGCTACCTCCCCTCCCCCCTGGACGTCGAGGCCATCGAGGGCCACGACGTCAAGGACCCGGAGACGGTCGTCAAGCGCAAGCCGTCCGACGACGAGCCCCTGTCGGCGCTGGCGTTCAAGATCATGAGCGACCCGCACCTCGGCAAGCTCACCTTCGTCCGGGTCTACTCGGGCCGCCTGGAGTCCGGCACCTCGGTGCTGAACTCCGTCAAGGGCAAGAAGGAGCGCATCGGCAAGATCTACCGCATGCACGCGAACAAGCGTGAGGAGATCGACTCGGTGGGCGCCGGCGACATCATCGCCGTCATGGGTCTGAAGCAGACCACGACCGGTGAGACGCTGTGCGACGACAAGCAGCCGGTGATCCTGGAGTCCATGGACTTCCCGGCGCCGGTCATCCAGGTCGCCATCGAGCCCAAGTCGAAGGGTGACCAGGAGAAGCTGGGCGTCGCGATCCAGCGCCTGGCCGAGGAGGACCCGTCCTTCCAGGTCCACTCGGACGAGGAGACCGGCCAGACCATCATCGGTGGTATGGGCGAGCTGCACCTCGAGGTGCTGGTCGACCGTATGCGCCGTGAGTTCAAGGTCGAGGCCAACGTCGGCAAGCCGCAGGTCGCCTACCGCGAGACGATCCGCAAGGCCGTCGAGCGCGTGGACTACACCCACAAGAAGCAGACCGGTGGTACCGGTCAGTTCGCCAAGGTGCAGATCGCGATCGAGCCCATCGAGGGCGGCGACGCCTCGTACGAGTTCGTGAACAAGGTGACCGGTGGCCGTATCCCGAAGGAGTACATCCCTTCGGTGGACGCCGGTGCGCAGGAGGCCATGCAGTTCGGCATCCTCGCGGGCTACGAGATGACCGGCGTGCGCGTCACGCTGATCGACGGTGGCTACCACGAGGTCGACTCCTCCGAGCTCGCCTTCAAGATCGCCGGTTCGCAGGCCTTCAAGGAGGCCGCGCGCAAGGCTTCGCCCGTGCTGCTCGAGCCGATGATGGCCGTCGAGGTCACCACGCCCGAGGACTACATGGGTGAGGTCATCGGCGACATCAACTCCCGCCGTGGCCAGATCCAGGCCATGGAGGAGCGGGCCGGTGCCCGCGTCGTGAAGGGCCTCGTGCCCCTGTCGGAGATGTTCGGCTACGTCGGCGACCTCCGTAGCAAGACCTCGGGTCGCGCAAGCTACTCGATGCAGTTCGACTCCTACGCCGAGGTTCCGCGGAACGTCGCCGAGGAGATCATCGCGAAGGCCAAGGGCGAGTAACACTCTCCGTTTACACGCCGTAGGCTTGACTCCGGAGCCTCGCGGGGCATTCCGCCGCAATCGCGGAGGAGTGCCCCGGGGATCCGGGCCATCCAGCAAAGATCACCTGGCGCCGATGAAGTAAGGCGTACAGAACCACTCCACAGGAGGACCCCAGTGGCGAAGGCGAAGTTCGAGCGGACTAAGCCGCACGTCAACATCGGCACCATCGGTCACATCGACCACGGTAAGACGACCCTCACGGCCGCCATTACCAAGGTGCTGCACGACGCGTACCCGGAGCTGAACGAGGCCACCCCGTTCGACAACATCGACAAGGCGCCCGAGGAGCGCCAGCGCGGTATCACCATCTCCATCGCGCACGTCGAGTACCAGACCGAGGCGCGTCACTACGCCCACGTCGACTGCCCGGGTCACGCGGACTACATCAAGAACATGATCACGGGTGCGGCGCAGATGGACGGCGCCATCCTCGTGGTCGCCGCCACCGACGGCCCGATGCCGCAGACCAAGGAGCACGTGCTCCTGGCCCGCCAGGTCGGCGTTCCGTACATCGTCGTCGCCCTGAACAAGGCCGACATGGTGGACGACGAGGAGATCATGGAGCTCGTCGAGCTCGAGGTCCGTGAGCTCCTCTCCGAGTACGAGTTCCCGGGCGACGACCTGCCGGTCGTTCGTGTCTCCGCGCTGAAGGCGCTCGAGGGCGACGCCCAGTGGACCCAGTCGGTCCTGGACCTGATGAACGCCGTCGACACCTCCATCCCGGAGCCCGAGCGCGACGTCGACAAGCCGTTCCTGATGCCGATCGAGGACGTCTTCACCATCACCGGTCGCGGTACGGTCGTCACCGGCCGTATCGAGCGTGGTGTCCTCAAGGTCAACGAGACCGTCGACATCATCGGCATCAAGACCGAGAAGACCACCACCACGGTCACCGGCATCGAGATGTTCCGCAAGCTGCTCGACGAGGGCCAGGCCGGTGAGAACGTCGGTCTGCTCCTCCGTGGCATCAAGCGCGAGGACGTCGAGCGCGGCCAGGTCATCATCAAGCCGGGCTCGGTCACCCCGCACACCGAGTTCGAGGCGCAGGCCTACATCCTGTCCAAGGACGAGGGTGGCCGCCACACGCCGTTCTTCAACAACTACCGCCCGCAGTTCTACTTCCGTACCACGGACGTGACCGGCGTCGTGACCCTCCCCGAGGGCACCGAGATGGTCATGCCGGGCGACAACACTGAGATGACCGTTGAGCTCATCCAGCCCGTCGCCATGGAAGAGGGCCTGAAGTTCGCCATCCGTGAGGGTGGCCGGACCGTGGGCGCCGGCCAGGTCACCAAGATCAACAAGTGATCTTGAACTGACCCGGCAGGTCTCTGCCTGGTAGCTCTGAAGGGGCCCGTACGACTTCGGTCGTACGGGCCCTTTCGCCGTTCACCGGGGTTCGAAACTATTCGGCGCGTACGACCCGTTGTCCCCTCACGCCACTCCCCCCAGCATTTGTCATGCCGCTGACCAAATTCGGGTGGAGGGGTGACGCATGTCTGTCAGTCGCAGGGCCGTACTGGGCGCGGGACTCGCCACGGCGGGGGTGCTGTCGTCGGGAGCCGCCTGGGCGGCCGGGGGCGGGGGTGCGCGGGTGACGGACCCGGGGGCGTACATCTCGTTCACCGGTGGAGCGTTCTCCCTGGTCGGAGCCCCGGTCGTGGTCAGTGCCGACGATCACCCCGGAGTCGTACGGGTGGCGGGGGACCTGCGCGGCGACATCGAGCGGGTGACGGGTGTACGGCCCGGGGACACCATCGCGCGCCACGCGGTCCTGGTCGGGACGATCGGCCGCAGTCCGCTGATCGACGCTCTGATCGCGGCGGGCAAGCTCGACGTCACCGGTGTGCGCGGGCGGTGGGAGACCTCGCTGCAGACGGTGGTGGAGCATCCCCTCCCCGGGGTGGAGCGGGCGTTCGTCGTCGCGGGCAGCGACCCGCGCGGCACGATCTTCGGCGCGTACGACGTCTCGTACGGCATCGGCGTCTCCCCCTGGCACTGGTGGGACGACGTACCCCCGGTGCGCCGCGACGGCGTCTGGGTGCTGCCCGGCCGGTACACCCAGGGGACGCCCGCGGTGAGGTACCGCGGCTTCTTCGTCAACGACGAGAACCCGGCCCTCGGCACCTGGGCGCCGGCGTACTTCGGACCGGGGAAGGCGCCCGGCTACCCCTGGGGCTTCAACGCGGACTTCTACGCGAAGGTGTTCGAGGTCCTGCTGCGGCTGAAGGGCAACTACCTGTGGCCGGCGGTGTGGGGCCGGGCCTTCGCGGAGGACGACCCGGAGAACCACCGGCGCGCCGCGGAGTACGGCGTTGTCATGGGCACGTCTCACGAGGCCCCCATGATGCGGGGGATCGAGGAGTGGAACCGCCACGCGAGCGGCGGCAAGGACCCCTACGGCGGCACCGGCGAATGGTCCTTCCGCCGCAACGCGGAGGCGATCAAGAAGTACTGGCGGGCCGGGATCCAGCGCATGGTGGACGAGGGCTTCGAAGGCGTAGTCACCCTCGGCATGCGGGGGAACGGCGACACGAGCCTGCCCGACGGCGACGGCGTCGAGCTGATGCGGGAGATCATCGCCACCCAGCGGCAGATCATCGAGGAGGTCACGGGCAGGCCCGCCGCCGAGACCCCGCAGGTGTGGACGCTGTACAAGGAGGTCCAGCGGTACTGGGACCGGGGCCTGCGGGCGCCGGACGACGTCACGGTCGTCCTCACGGACGACAACTGGGGCAACATCCGCAAGCATCCGGACCCGGCGGAGGGGCCGCGGGCCGGGGGCTACGGCCTGTACTACCACTTCGACTACGTCGGGGCGGGCCGGAACTACAAGTGGGTGGACACGGCCAATGTGAGGAACGTCTGGGACCAGCTCCACCAGGCCCACGCGTACGGCAACCACGGCCTGTGGGTGGCCAACGTCGGCGACCTGAAGGGCAACGAGCTGCCGACGGAGTTCTTCCTGAGCTACGCCTGGAATCCGGACCGATGGGACCTGGACCGGCTGGGGGAGTGGGAACGGCGCTACGCCCGCCAGAACTTCGGCGCCGCCCAGGCGGAAGCGATCGCCTCCGTGCTGGCGGAGTACGGCCGCCTCCAGGCCCGCCGCAAGCCGGAACTGCTCAATCGCCGGATCACACTGAACGGCGCCGGCCAGGCCGTGAACGACGACCAGCAGACCCCGTACCACTTCGGTCACCGGGAACTGGAACGGGTGACGGAGGAATGGAAGGGGCTGGCGCGCAAAGCGGACCGTATCGCGCGGAGGCTGCCGGTCCGGGTGCGGGACGCCTGGTTCGAGCTGGTGGGATACGAGGTCGAGGCGACGGCGAACCTCTATGCCCTGCGGGAAGCGGAGTTCCAGAACCTGCTGTACGCCAGGCAGGGAAGGGCGGCGACGAACGACCGCGCGAGCGAGGCGGAAGACGGGCTCGCCCGGGACTTCGCGCTCGCCGACCGCTTCAACTCCCAAGTGGCGGACGGCAAATGGCAGGGCTTCCAGACACAGCCGCACATCGACTACGGGGATGTGGAGAGATACGGCCCGAACGCCCCCTGGCAGCAGCCCGAGAAGGACAACGCGGCGCTGCCGGACGTACTGTTCCCGGCGGTGAGGCGGCTGGAGCTCCCGGCCGGGCCGGAGCTGGGTGTGTCGGTGGACGGCTCGGAGGACTCGGGGGAGTGGTGGCCGGGCGGTGCGTCCGGGCGGCGGGCGGTACTACCCGAGTTCAGCCCGTACCAGACGCGGCCGCGGCAGTACGTCGAGGTGTTCAACCGGGGCCGCACCCCCTTCGACTACCGGGTGCGGACCTCGGCCCCGTGGCTGGTGGTGCACCGTCCACGGGGGCGCGTGGAGCAGCAGGTGCGGGTGGAACTGGGCGTGGACTGGTCGAAGGCGCCGAGCGGCCGGTCGGAGGCGGAGCTGACGGTGACCGGCGCGGGGAGTTCGGTGACCGTCGCATGCGTGGCGGACAATCCCGCTCGCCGAGGACTGCGCGGCTTCGTCGAGGCGGGCGGGTACGTGGCGATCGACGCGGAGCACTACGACCGCGCGGTGGGCCAGTGGCGGCGGCTGGACGGGATCGGCCGCACCGGAGCAGGGATGACGCCGTGGCCGGTGACGGGGCCGCGGAGGGTGCCTGGGGGGTCCTCGCCGCGGCTGGAGTACGAGGTCAGCCTGCTGTCGGCGGGGACGGGGGAGGTGACGGTGTGGGCGTACCTGTCACCGCGGAACCCGGCCCTGCCCACGGGCGGGTTGCGGTACGGGGTCTCCCTGGACGGCGGCGACATCCAGACCGTCGACATCAACGTCGGCGCGGACGACGGCCTGCTGAACGCGGTCTGGGCCCGCAACACCTCCGACAACGTGAACCGCACGGCAACCAGGCATGCGGTGAGCCGGGCCGGCGTGCACCGGCTGAAGTTCTGGATGGTGGATCCGACGGTGGTGCTCCAGAGGCTGGTGATCGACACGGGTGGGCTGACGCCGACGTATCTGGGGCCGCTGGAGAGCAGGCGGATCGGGTAGTGGCCGTGGGGCCGTCCGCCGCCCAACTCGCCTGTACGTAGTCGCCTTTGAGTAGACGTACTCATGCTTGCCGCCTCGGCGGCCCGACATGATTCGGTCCATGACACAGCTGCCCCCATCGCCCCGGCCGCAGCCCCGGCCCCTCCACCGCCGGAGGGCGTTCGTAGCATCGGTCGCCACCGTGCTCGCGGCCCTCACGGTGGTGGGAGGCTACGCGCTCGCCCGGGGCGTCGCCCGGCTCTGGAACGGTGCGCCCTACCCGGCTGCGGACCCCTCCGCCACCGCGCGGCGGCTGGACGGTCACGGACAGGCCGTCTACGACGCGCTCGGGCTGGCGCACGCCGAACTGGACCCCGGCTTCGCCGGTGCGGGCTACGAGGCGGACGGCTCGGGGTGCGGCTACAGGGGGCTCAAGAACGTCACCAAGCAGCTGAGCGACAGCCCTCCGAGCGTGCCGGGGGTGACCCAGGTGAGCAGCACCTGGGCGGTGAAGGGGGTCCCGACGGGGCAGGCCACGGCCGCGCTGCGAAGGGCCAGGAAGGTGCTCGTGGGGCGCGGGTGGAAGGTCACGACGTACGAGAGCGCCAACCACCGGATCCAGCTGAGCATGCGGCCCCCGGGCTCCGGCGACGAGGTCTGGGCCGAGGCGTATCCCCGCGACCGTCTGGGGGTCTCGGCGTCCTCGGAGTGTGCCCGGTACCCGTCGGGCACGCCCCTCGACGGGTTCGACGAGCCGGAGCTCCCCGCCCAGCACGTGCCGGAGCAACTCCGTGACCGCTGAACTCGCCCGCCGGGTCTTCGGGCCGCTCGGCGCGGTCGTGGAGATCGGCGCCGTCAACTCCACCGGGACCTGGGAGCTCGCCGACGTCTCGGTGGGCGACTTCCTGGCCGCCAGGCGGGACGACATGACCCGCCTGCTGGACGGCGTCCGCTCGGCCTGCCGCTTCGATGACGACGCCATGGCCGTCGCCGACGAGCTCGGCTGGTTCCGCGACTACGAGGTGTGCGCCCCGCACCTGCTCCTGTGGTCCGGGGGCATCACGGAGGTCCCCCGGCCCGTCGAGCGGCTCGCGGAGCCGGCCACCGTGCGCCGCATGTGCCGTATGGGCGCGGACCTGCAGCTGACGCAGTTCCTCCAGGCTCTGATCACCGCGGCCGTCGCCGCCGGGACCGGGGCACCGCGGGGTGCGCCCCGGATCGCCGAAGCTCTCGCCGTCGCCCGCCGGCCTGGCGGACCCCGCGGGTGTCTGCGCGCCGCCGCTGGTCTTCCGGATGTGGCGCATCGCACATCTTCCGGCCGTGCTCCGCCCGGACTCGGACGCGCCGGGGAGTGGGCGGGCGGGGTTCCGGGCGTACGATCGGGCGCTGGAGGGGATTTTCGACCGTTCAGCGGGGTGAGCGCCCGCATCCGGAGCATCCCCGGTTTGACCTACATCACCTTCGGGGTAATCTCTTCGGCTCGATTGGCCAGGCCCCCGGCCCATGTGGCAAACTGTCGGAGTTGCTCGGTCGAGTGTTGATGCTGCGCGCCTCCCGCCGGGAGGACCGGAAGCGAGTCCCACAGTACTCGTCGTCCTAACTGCCTGATGGCAGCACTGGGGCGGACGTACGGGAATCTTCCGGGAAGTGTGAGTGCGGCACCGGCCAGGCACCCGGTGGGCCTTTCGCCCCTGGCTTGCGGTTCCGGAAGGGCCGTGTGCATTCCCGCAGGGATGTTCGAACAAGGGACATCTGTGTCAGTGGGAACGCGACACGCCCGACCGCGTGGGTCGGAGGAAGCGAACGGGAACACCAGGTTCCAGAGCGTTAGAGAGACAGGACTACTGAGTAGCCATGGCGGGACAGAAGATCCGCATCCGGCTCAAGGCCTACGACCACGAGGTCATCGACTCCTCGGCGAAGAAGATCGTCGAGACGGTGACCCGCACTGGTGCGTCGGTCGCGGGCCCGGTGCCGCTGCCCACTGAGAAGAACGTGTACTGCGTCATCAAGTCGCCGCACAAGTACAAGGACTCGCGCGAGCACTTCGAGATGCGCACGCACAAGCGCCTGATCGACATCCTCGACCCGACGCCCAAGACCGTTGACTCTCTGATGCGACTCGACCTCCCGGCCGGTGTCGACATCGAGATCAAGCTCTGAGGGCTGGTGATCTGAGAATGGCTAAGCAGATCAAGGGCATCCTGGGCGAGAAGCTCGGCATGACGCAGGTGTGGGACGAGAACAACCGTGTTGTTCCGGTCACCGTCGTCAAGGCCGGCCCCAACGTCGTCACCCAGGTCCGCACGAACGACGTCGACGGCTACGAGTCCGTCCAGATCGCGTTCGGCGAGATCGACCCGCGCAAGGTGAACAAGCCCCTCAAGGGCCACTTCGCCAAGGCCGACGTCACTCCCCGCCGCCACCTCGTCGAGATCCGTACCGCTGACGCCAGCGAGTACACCCTCGGCCAGGAGATCACCGCCGAGGTGTTCGAGGCCGGCATCAAGGTCGACGTGACCGGCAAGAGCAAGGGCAAGGGCTTCGCCGGTGTCATGAAGCGTCACAACTTCAAGGGCCTCGGCGCCGGACACGGCACCCAGCGCAAGCACCGCTCGCCCGGTTCCATCGGTGGCTGCGCCACCCCGGGCCGCGTGTTCAAGGGCCTCCGCATGGCGGGTCGCATGGGCAACGAGCGGGTCACCACCCAGAACCTGACCGTCCACGCCGTTGACGCGGAGAAGGGTCTGCTGCTCATCAAGGGCGCGGTTCCCGGTCCGAACGGCGGCCTCGTCCTGGTCCGCACCGCGGCCAAGGGGGCCTGAGGTAACCGATGAGCACTGTTGACATCCTTTCGCCGGCGGGCGACAAGGCCGGTTCCGTCGAGCTCCCCGCGGAGATCTTCGACGCCAAGGTCAGCGTTCCGCTGATCCACCAGGTCGTCGTCGCACAGCTGGCCGCTGCCCGCCAGGGCACCCACAAGACCAAGACGCGTGGCGAGGTCCGCGGCGGTGGCAAGAAGCCGTACCGCCAGAAGGGCACCGGTCGCGCCCGTCAGGGTTCGACCCGCGCCCCGCAGTTCGCCGGCGGTGGCGTCGTCCACGGCCCGCAGCCGCGCGACTACTCGCAGCGCACCCCGAAGAAGATGAAGGCCGCCGCCCTGCGCGGTGCCCTCACCGACCGGGCGCGTCACAACCGCATCCACGTCGTCTCCGGCGTGATCGAGGGCGAGAACCCCAGCACGAAGGCCGCCAAGAGCCTGTTCGGCAAGATCAGCGAGCGCAAGAACCTGCTCCTGGTCGTCGAGCGCGCCGACGAGGCCGCGTGGCTGTCCGCCCGCAACCTGCCCCAGGTCCACATCCTGGAGCCGGGCCAGCTGAACACGTACGACGTTCTCGTCTCGGACGACGTGGTCTTCACCCAGGCCGCTTTCGAGTCCTTCGTGTCTGGCCCCAAGGCCGCTGACACCGAAGGGAGCGAGGCCTGATGGCTACGCGTCACCCGAGCATCGCCTCGAAGGCCGCCAAGGCCGCCAAGGCCGCGCGTCTCGCCAAGGCGAAGCGCCACGCCACCGAGGGTAAGAACACCGTCGAGACCCCGCTGAGCAAGTCGTACACGGACCCCCGTGACGTGCTGCTCAAGCCGGTCGTCTCGGAGAAGAGCTACGCGCTCCTCGACGAGAACAAGTACACGTTCATCGTCGACCCGAACGCCAACAAGACCCAGATCAAGCAGGCCGTCCAGGCGGTCTTCTCGGTCAAGGTCACCGGGGTCAACACGATCAACCGCCAGGGCAAGCGCAAGCGCACGAAGACCGGCTTCGGTCAGCGCGCCGGCAGCAAGCGCGCGATCGTGACCCTCGCCGAGGGCGACCGTATCGACATCTTCGGCGGTCCGACCGCGTAAGCGGGTCGGATCGTCCGATATCGGACGAGGACTGAGAAATGGGAATCCGCAAGTACAAGCCGACTACGCCGGGCCGCCGTGGCGCCAGCGTCGCCGACTTCGTCGAGGTCACGCGGTCCACGCCGGAGAAGTCGCTGGTCCGCCCGCTGCACAGCAAGGGCGGCCGTAACAACGCCGGTCGTGTGACCGTTCGCCACCAGGGTGGCGGACACAAGCGCGCCTACCGAGTGATCGACTTCCGTCGTCACGACAAGGACGGCGTGCCGGCGAAGGTCGCGCACATCGAGTACGACCCCAACCGCACCGCGCGCATCGCGCTGCTGCACTACGCCGACGGCGAGAAGCGCTACATCCTCGCCCCGCGCAACCTGCAGCAGGGTGACCGCGTCGAGAACGGTCCCGGGGCCGACATCAAGCCGGGCAACAACCTGGCCCTCCGCAACATCCCGGTCGGTACCACGATCCACGCGATCGAGCTCCGTCCCGGTGGCGGTGCCAAGTTCGCCCGCTCCGCCGGTGCCTCCGTGCAGCTGCTCGCGAAGGAGGGCGCCTACGCCCACCTCCGCATGCCGTCCGGAGAGATCCGCCTGGTCGACGTGCGCTGCCGCGCCACCGTCGGCGAGGTCGGCAACGCCGAGCAGTCGAACATCAACTGGGGCAAGGCGGGCCGCAAGCGCTGGCTGGGCGTTCGCCCGACCGTGCGTGGTGTGGTCATGAACCCGGTTGACCACCCGCACGGTGGTGGTGAGGGCCGGACCTCCGGTGGTCGCCACCCCGTGTCCCCGTGGGGCAAGAAGGAAGGCCGTACTCGTTCGCCCAAGAAGGCGTCGAACAAGTACATCGTCCGCCGCCGCAAGACGAACAAGAAGCGCTAAGGACGGGTTGAGATGCCTCGTAGCTTGAAGAAGGGACCCTTCGTCGACGACCACCTGATCAAGAAGGTGGACGCTCAGAACGAAGCCGGTACCAAGAACGTCATCAAGACCTGGTCCCGCCGCTCGATGATCATCCCGGCGATGCTCGGCCACACGATCGCGGTGCACAACGGCAAGACCCACATTCCGGTGTTTGTCACCGAGTCGATGGTCGGCCACAAGCTCGGCGAGTTCTCGCCGACGCGCACCTTCCGGGGTCACGTCAAGGACGACCGGAAGTCGAAGCGCCGCTAGTAGCGGGGTGGAATGACCATGACAGACACTGGAAGGACAACCATGGAAGCCAGGGCCCAGGCGCGGTACATCCGCGTCACGCCCATGAAGGCCCGCCGCGTGGTGGACCTTATCCGTGGCATGGACGCCACGGAGGCTCAGGCGGTCCTGCGTTTCGCCCCGCAGGCCGCGAGCGTGCCGGTCGGCAAGGTGCTGGACAGCGCCATCGCCAACGCCGCGCACAACTACGACCACACCGATGTCGACAGCCTCTTCATTTCCGAGGCGTACGTCGATGAGGGCCCGACCCTGAAGCGGTTCCGTCCGCGTGCCCAGGGCCGTGCCTACCGGATCCGCAAGCGGACCAGCCACATCACCGTGGTCGTCAGCAGCAAGGAAGGAACCCGGTAATGGGCCAGAAGGTAAACCCGCATGGGTTCCGGCTCGGTGTCACGACCGACTTCAAGTCGCGTTGGTACGCCGACAAGCTGTACAAGGACTACGTCAAGGAAGACGTCGCCATCCGTCGGATGATGACGTCCGGCATGGAGCGCGCCGGCATCTCGAAGGTCGAGATCGAGCGCACCCGTGACCGCGTCCGTGTGGACATCCACACGGCCCGTCCGGGCATCGTCATCGGCCGCCGTGGCGCCGAGGCCGACCGCATCCGCGGTGACCTCGAGAAGCTCACGGGCAAGCAGGTCCAGCTGAACATCCTCGAGGTCAAGAACCCCGAGACCGACGCTCAGCTGGTTGCCCAGGCCGTCGCCGAGCAGCTCTCCTCCCGCGTCTCCTTCCGTCGGGCCATGCGCAAGAGCATGCAGTCCGCCATGAAGGCCGGCGCCAAGGGCATCAAGATCCAGTGCGGTGGCCGCCTCGGTGGCGCCGAGATGTCCCGCTCGGAGTTCTACCGCGAGGGCCGTGTGCCCCTGCACACGCTCCGCGCGAACGTGGACTACGGCTTCTTCGAGGCCAAGACGACCTTCGGCCGCATCGGTGTGAAGGTCTGGATCTACAAGGGCGACGTCAAGAACATCGCCGAGGTCCGCGCCGAGAACGCTGCCGCCCGTGCGGGTAACCGCCCGGCCCGCGGTGGCGCCGACCGCCCGGCCCGTGGTGGCCGCGGTGGCGAGCGGCGCGGTCGCAAGCCGCAGCAGGCTGCAGGCGCCGAGGCCCCCAAGGCCGAGGCTCCCGCGTCCGCTCCGGCTGAGAGCACCGGAACGGAGGCCTGACCGAAATGCTGATCCCCCGTAGGGTCAAGCACCGCAAGCAGCACCACCCGAAGCGCCGTGGTCAGGCCAAGGGCGGTACGACGGTTGCGTTCGGCGAGTACGGCATTCAGGCCCTCACGCCGGCGTACGTGACCAACCGCCAGATCGAGGCGGCCCGTATCGCGATGACCCGCCACATCAAGCGTGGCGGCAAGGTCTGGATCAACATCTACCCGGACCGCCCGCTGACCAAGAAGCCTGCCGAGACCCGCATGGGTTCCGGTAAGGGTTCGCCGGAGTGGTGGATCGCGAACGTTCACCCGGGTCGGGTGATGTTCGAGCTGTCCTACCCGAACGAGAAGATCGCCCGTGAGGCGCTGACCCGTGCGGCCCACAAGCTGCCGATGAAGTGCCGGATCGTCAAGCGCGAGGCAGGTGAAGCGTGATGTCGGCCGGTACCAAGGCGTCCGAGCTGCGCGAGCTGGGCAACGAGGAGCTTCTTGCGAAGCTCCGCGAGGCCAAGGAAGAGCTGTTCAACCTCCGCTTCCAGGCGGCGACGGGTCAGCTCGAGAACCACGGCCGTCTCAAGGCGGTCCGCAAGGACATCGCGCGGATCTACACCCTGATGCGCGAGCGTGAGCTGGGCATCGAAACGGTGGAGAACGCCTGATGAGCGAGAACAACGTGACTGAAGAGAAGACCGCGCGCGGCTTCCGCAAGACCCGTGAGGGTCTCGTCGTCAGCGACAAGATGGACAAGACCGTCGTCGTCGCCGTCGAGGACCGCGTCAAGCACGCGCTGTACGGCAAGGTCATCCGCCGTACGAACAAGCTCAAGGCGCACGACGAGCAGAACGCCGCGGGTGTCGGCGACCGTGTCCTCCTCGCGGAGACCCGGCCGCTGTCCGCGACGAAGCGCTGGCGCGTCGTCGAGATCCTCGAGAAGGCCAAGTAGGTAATTCCCGCCAGGGAATTCCAAAGTTAACGCCTGCGGGGTAACCCGCAGGACAGTTCCGCCAGGCTCCGGGGGACCGCTCACGAGCGGCCCCCGGGGAACCGGCAGACGATCAGGAGATAGACGTGATCCAGCAGGAGTCGCGACTGCGCGTCGCCGACAACACTGGTGCGAAGGAAATCCTTTGCATCCGTGTGCTCGGTGGCTCCGGTCGCCGCTACGCGGGCATCGGTGACGTCATCGTCGCCACCGTCAAGGACGCGATCCCCGGTGGCAACGTGAAGAAGGGTGACGTCGTCAAGGCGGTCATCGTTCGCACCGTCAAGGAGCGCCGCCGTCCGGACGGCTCGTACATCCGCTTCGACGAGAACGCCGCCGTCATTCTGAAGAACGACGGCGACCCTCGCGGCACCCGCATCTTCGGCCCGGTCGGGCGTGAGCTGCGCGAGAAGAAGTTCATGAAGATCATCTCGCTGGCTCCGGAGGTGCTGTAAGCATGAAGATCAAGAAGGGCGACCTGGTCCAGGTCATCACCGGCAAGGACAAGGGCAAGCAGGGCAAGGTCATTGCCGCTTACCCGCGCGAGGACCGCGTCCTGGTCGAGGGTGTCAACCGGGTCAAGAAGCACACGAAGGCCGGTCCGACCGCCAAGGGCTCCCAGGCCGGCGGCATCGTGACCACCGAGGCCCCGATCCACGTGTCCAACGTTCAGCTGGTCGTGGAGAAGGACGGCAACAAGGTCGTCACGCGTGTCGGTTACCGCTTCGACGACGAGGGCAACAAGATCCGCGTTGCCAAGCGGACGGGTGAGGACATCTGATGGCTACCACCACCACTCCGCGTCTGAAGACGAAGTACCGCGAGGAGATCGCGGGCAAGCTGCGTGACGAGTTCAAGTACGAGAACGTCATGCAGATCCCCGGCCTCGTCAAGATCGTGGTCAACATGGGTGTGGGCGACGCCGCCCGCGACTCCAAGCTGATCGAGGGCGCCATCCGCGACCTCACCACGATCACCGGTCAGAAGCCGGCCGTCACCAAGGCCCGCAAGTCCATCGCGCAGTTCAAGCTGCGTGAGGGCCAGCCGATCGGTGCCCACGTCACGCTCCGTGGCGACCGCATGTGGGAGTTCCTGGACCGCACCCTGTCGCTCGCGCTGCCGCGCATCCGCGACTTCCGCGGCCTGTCCCCCAAGCAGTTCGACGGCCGTGGCAACTACACCTTCGGTCTCACGGAGCAGGTCATGTTCCACGAGATCGACCAGGACAAGATCGACCGCGTCCGGGGTATGGACATCACCGTGGTCACCACGGCGACCAACGACGCTGAGGGCCGCGCGCTCCTTCGTCACCTCGGCTTCCCCTTCAAGGAGGCGTGAGCGAGATGGCGAAGAAGGCTCTGATCGCGAAGGCTGCTCGCAAGCCCAAGTTCGGCGTGCGTGGCTACACGCGCTGCCAGCGTTGCGGCCGTCCCCACTCCGTGTACCGCAAGTTCGGCCTGTGCCGCGTGTGCCTTCGTGAGATGGCTCACCGTGGCGAGCTGCCGGGCGTGACCAAGAGCTCCTGGTAATCCCCTTATTTAGGGATTCCGGAAGCTCTCGGTAAGCATCTGGGTCGGCAGGGGCCCATCTCCGCATGCCTTAGGCTTGTGGGGTTGGGCGTCTGCCGCCCGTACGACTTACTACGCCGTAGGTCCACCGCGCCGCACCCGTCCCGTCTCGGATCGGGGAGAGGGATGGCGCACCAGGAAACCCCGGCGAGAGAGGCCGAAGGCCACTTCATGACCATGACTGATCCGATCGCAGACATGCTTACGCGTCTGCGGAACGCGAACTCGGCGTACCACGACTCCGTGACGATGCCGGCATCGAAGATCAAGTCTCACATCGCGGAGATCCTCCAGCAGGAGGGCTTCATCACGGGTTGGAAGATCGAGGACGCCGAGGTCGGCAAGAACCTCGTTCTCGAGCTGAAGTTCGGCCCGAACCGTGAGCGCTCCATCGCGGGCATCAAGCGGATCTCCAAGCCCGGTCTCCGGGTTTACGCGAAGTCCACCAACCTGCCGAAGGTGCTCGGCGGCCTGGGCGTGGCGATCATCTCCACGTCGCACGGTCTCCTCACCGACAAGCAGGCCGGCAAGAAGGGCGTGGGTGGGGAAGTCCTCGCCTACGTCTGGTAGCGGAAGGGAACGGAGGAAACAGCTATGTCGCGCATTGGCAAGCTCCCCATCACGGTTCCCGCCGGCGTGGACGTCACCATCGACGGCCGTACGGTCTCGGTCAAGGGCCCCAAGGGCTCGCTGACCCACACCGTCGTGGCGCCGATCGAGATCGCCAAGGGTGAGGACGGCGTTCTGAACGTCACCCGCCCCAACGACGAGCGTCAGAACAAGGCCCTGCACGGCCTGTCCCGCACGCTGGTGGCGAACATGATCACCGGCGTGACCCAGGGTTACGTGAAGAAGCTCGAAATCAGCGGTGTCGGTTACCGCGTGACCGCCAAGGGTGCGAACCTCGAGTTCGCGCTCGGCTACAGCCACCCGATCACCGTCGAGGCGCCCGAGGGCATCACCTTCAAGGTGGAGACCCCGACCCGCTTCCAGGTCGAGGGCATCGACAAGCAGAAGGTCGGCGAGGTTGCGGCCAACATCCGCAAGCTGCGCAAGCCCGACCCGTACAAGGCCAAGGGCGTCAAGTACGAGGGCGAAGTCATCCGCCGCAAGGTCGGAAAGGCGGGTAAGTAAGCCATGGCATACGGGCAGAAGATCCTGAAGGGCGACGCCTACAAGCGCGCCGCGATCAAGCGCCGTCACATCCGGATCCGCAAGCGGATCTCCGGTACGGCGGAGCGCCCCCGTCTGGTCGTGACCCGCTCCAACCGCCACATCGTGGCGCAGGTGATCGACGACCTGAAGGGCCACACCCTGGCTTCGGCGTCCACTCTGGACACGTCGATCCGCGGTGGCGAGGGCGACAAGTCCGCGCAGGCCAAGCAGGTCGGCGCCCTGGTCGCCGAGCGTGCCAAGGCCGCCGGTGTCGAGGCCGTCGTGTTCGACCGTGGTGGTAACCAGTACGCCGGGCGCATCGCCGCCCTGGCGGACGCCGCCCGCGAGGCCGGACTCAAGTTCTGAGTCCTGGTTCCGTAGCTAGCGGAGACAGAGAGAGGTAATTCCAATGGCTGGACCCCAGCGCCGCGGTGGCGGTGCCGGTGGCGGCGAGCGGCGGGACCGGAAGGGCCGTGACGGCGGCGCAGCTGCCGCCGAGAAGACCGCGTACGTTGAGCGCGTCGTCGCGATCAACCGCGTCGCCAAGGTTGTGAAGGGTGGTCGTCGCTTCAGCTTCACCGCGCTGGTCGTGGTGGGCGACGGTGACGGCACCGTGGGTGTCGGATACGGCAAGGCCAAGGAGGTGCCGGCCGCCATCGCCAAGGGCGTTGAGGAGGCCAAGAAGCACTTCTTCAAGGTCCCCCGTATCCAGGGCACCATCCCGCACCCCATCCAGGGTGAGAAGGCTGCCGGCGTCGTGCTGCTCAAGCCCGCGTCCCCCGGTACCGGTGTTATCGCCGGTGGTCCGGTGCGTGCCGTGCTCGAGTGCGCCGGTATCCACGACGTGCTGTCGAAGTCGCTCGGCTCCGACAACGCGATCAACATCGTGCACGCGACCGTGGAGGCCCTGAAGGGTCTGCAGCGTCCCGAGGAGATCGCGGCCCGCCGT
Organism: Streptomyces sp. NPDC039424; assembly: GCF_055639495.1. NCBI lineage: Bacteria > Bacillati > Actinomycetota > Actinomycetes > Kitasatosporales > Streptomycetaceae > Streptomyces > Streptomyces sp. NPDC039424. The sequence goes on along the minus strand of NZ_JBVKAI010000002.1, from coordinate 654,870 downwards.
GGTCTGCCGCTCGAGGACGTCGCTCCCGCGGCGCTTCTCCGTGCGCGTGCCGGGGCGGGTGCGTAATCATGGCGCAGCTCAAGATTACGCAGGTCAAGTCCTACATCGGCAGCAAGCAGAACCACCGTGACACCCTGCGCTCCCTTGGTCTCAAGGGCATCAACACGCAGGTCGTCAAGGAGGACCGCCCCGAGTTCCGCGGCATGGTGCACACCGTCCGCCACCTCGTGACGGTCGAGGAGGTCGACTGATCATGGCGGAGCAGAACCCGCTCAAGATCCACAACCTCCGTCCCGCCCCGGGCGCCAAGACCGCCAAGACCCGTGTCGGTCGTGGTGAGGCGTCGAAGGGTAAGACGGCCGGTCGTGGTACCAAGGGCACCAAGGCCCGCTACCAGGTTCCGGAGCGCTTCGAGGGTGGGCAGATGCCCCTCCACATGCGCCTCCCGAAGCTGAAGGGCTTCAAGAACCCGTTCAAGACCGAGTACCAGGTCGTGAACCTCGACAAGCTGGCCGCGCTCTACCCCGAGGGTGGCGAGGTCACCGTCGAGGGTCTGGTGGCCAAGGGGGCCGTTCGCAAGAACAGCCTCGTCAAGGTCCTCGGCCAGGGCGAGCTCTCCGTGGCGCTGCAGGTGACGGTCGACGCCGTCTCCGGCTCCGCCAAGGAGAAGATCACCGCCGCCGGCGGTACGGTCACCGAGCTCGTCTGATCCATTCAGGCGCCTCGATGACGTGAGCGATCCCGACCGGGGATACCCCACAAATGGGGTATCCCCGGTTGGTCGTTCCAGCGGGGGCGGTCTCGCCGGTAAGGTGGCCTGCACTGCCCACTTTCACTGGGTGCTCACATCGGGCACTCTGAGCGGCAGTTGACCGTTACGTATTTGTCGAATCCTCAGACCGTCACCCTTGACGCAGTTGCGCGGGGGTCGCAGGAGGCACCGTGCTCACCGCGTTCGCCCGGGCGTTCAGGACGCCCGACCTGCGCAAGAAACTGCTCTTCACGCTGGCCATCATCGTGGTCTACCGCGTCGGTACCCACGTTCCGATCCCCGGCGTCAACTACCAGGCCGTCCAGAGGTGTGTGACCGAGGCATCCGGCAACCAGGGGCTGTTCGGTCTGGTCAACATGTTCAGCGGTGGCGCGCTGCTCCAGATCACGATCTTCGCGCTCGGGATCATGCCGTACATCACGGCGAGCATCATCCTTCAGCTGCTGACCGTGGTCATCCCGCGCCTGGAGGCCCTGAAGAAGGAGGGCCAGGCGGGTACGGCGAAGATCACGCAGTACACCCGCTACCTGACCGTGGCGCTCGCGATCTTGCAGGGCACCGGCCTGGTGGCCACCGCCCGCAGCGGCGCCCTGTTCTCCGGCTGCTCGGCCGCCACGAGCATCGTCCCGGACCGGGCGATCTTCTCCACCATCACCATGGTCGTCTGCATGACCGCCGGTACGGCCGTGGTCATGTGGCTCGGTGAGCTCATCACCGACCGCGGCATCGGCAACGGCATGTCGATCCTGATGTTCATCTCGATCGCCGCGACCTTCCCGTCCGCGCTGTGGGCCATCAAGAAGCAGGGCACCCTGGCCGACGGCTGGATCGAGTTCGGCACGGTCATCCTCGTCGGCCTGGTCATGGTCGGCCTGGTGGTCTTCGTCGAGCAGGCCCAGCGCCGCATCCCCGTGCAGTACGCCAAGCGGATGATCGGACGCCGGTCCTACGGCGGTACGTCCACTTACATCCCGTTGAAGGTGAACCAGGCGGGTGTGATTCCTGTCATCTTCGCCTCGTCGCTGCTCTACATTCCGGCACTGGTGGCGCAGTTCTCCGGTGGCAATTCGGGCTGGAAGCAGTGGGTCGAGCAGAATCTGAGCAAGGGCAACCACCCGATTTACATCACTTCGTACTTCTTGCTCATCGTTTTCTTCGCGTTCTTCTACGTGGCGATCTCCTTCAACCCCGAGGAAGTCGCCGACAACATGAAGAAGTATGGTGGCTTCATCCCGGGCATCCGGGCTGGCCGACCGACCGCTGAGTACCTCAGCTACGTGCTCAACCGGATCACCTGGCCGGGTTCGCTGTATCTGGGTCTGATCGCTCTCGTACCGACAATGGCGTTGGTCGGTTTCGACGCAAACCAGAACTTCCCGTTCGGCGGGACCAGCATCCTGATCATCGTGGGTGTGGGTCTTGAGACGGTGAAGCAGATCGAGAGCCAGCTCCAGCAGCGCAATTACGAAGGGTTCCTCCGCTGATGCGTATCGTCCTCGTCGGGCCGCCGGGTGCCGGTAAGGGAACGCAAGCCGTTCGCCTCGCCGAGAAGCTGCGCATCCCGCACATCTCCACGGGTGACCTGTTCCGCGCCAACATCAGCCAGCAGACGGAGCTCGGGAAACTCGCGAAGTCCTACATGGACGCCGGCAACCTCGTCCCGGACGAGGTCACCATCGCGATGGCCAAGGACCGTATGGAGCAGCCGGACGCCCAGAACGGTTTCCTGCTGGACGGCTTCCCGCGCAACGTCTCGCAGGCCGAGGCGCTGGACGAGCTGCTCCAGACCGAGGGCATCACGCTCGACGCGGTTCTCGACCTCGAGGTACCCGAGGAAGAGGTCGTGAAGCGGATCGCCGGCCGGCGGATCTGCCGCAAGGACTCCTCGCACGTGTTCCACGTGACCTACACCCCGCCGAAGCAGGAGGGCGTCTGCGACGTCTGCGGCGGTGAGCTCTACCAGCGCGACGACGACTCCGAGGAGACCGTCCGCAAGCGGCTGGAGGTCTACCACACGCAGACCGAGCCGATCATCGACTACTACAAGTCGCAGGGCCTGGTCCAGACGATCTCGGCGCTGGGTCCGGTGGGCGAGGTCACCACGCGGGCGCTCGAGGCGCTGAAGCGCGAGGCCGGGGACAAGTAGTCTTTACGTCCGCTGCAGCCGCGGTTCCTTCCCAGGGACCGCGGCTGCGCTGTGGGGGGCGGGTGCGGGCCCCCGTATCGTTGAATGCGTCCGTCCTTCCCGGTCGAGAAAGGCCGTAGTCCCCATGGTGCAGATCAAGACCCCCGAGCAGATCGCCAAGATGCGTGCGGCGGGCCTTGTCGTCGCCGCGATCCACGCGGCCACCCGGGAGGCCGCGGTGCCCGGGGCGACCACCAAGGACCTGGACGAGGTCGCGCGCAAGGTCCTGGCGGAGCACAACGCCAAGCCGAACTTCCTCGGCTACGGCGGCTTCCCCGCGACCATCTGCACCTCCGTGAACGAGGTCGTGGTGCACGGCATCCCCTCCGACGAGGTCGTCCTCAAGGACGGGGACATCATCTCCATCGACTGCGGCGCGATCATCGACGGCTGGCACGGTGACGCGGCCTACACCGCCTTCGTGGGTTCCGGTCACGCCCCGGAGCTGGTCGAGCTGTCCCGGGTGACCGAAGAGTCCATGTGGGCCGGCATCGCCGCGATGAAGCAGGGCAACCGGCTCGTCGACATCTCCCGGGCGATCGAGACGTACATCCGCCGCCAGCCCAAGCCGGGCGGCGGCAAGTACGGGATCATCGAGGACTACGGCGGCCACGGCATCGGCACCGAGATGCACATGGACCCCCACCTGCTGAACTACGTCGACCGGCGCCGCGGCAAGGGCCCCAAGCTGGTCCCCGGCTTCTGCCTGGCCATCGAGCCGATGGTGTCCCTGGGCACCCCGCGGACCGAGGTCCTCCAGGACGACTGGACGGTCATCACCACCGACGGCACCTGGTCCTCCCACTGGGAGCACTCCGTCGCCCTGACGGAGGAGGGCCCGCTGGTCCTGACGGCTCCGGACGGCGGCAAGGCGAAGCTGGCGGAGTACGGGATCACGGCCGCCCCCGATCCCCTCGCATAACGGTCCGCATGATGATCTTGGGTGCGGGGCAAGCTACCCCGATTCGTGTTTCCGGGTGCGCTGACGTAGACTGACTCGTCGGCTCTCGTGCACCCGCATGTCCGCATGCACCCGTAAGGGAAAAGCTCGAGAGTCGATCAAGGTAGTCGATTCGAAGGGCGAAGCGTGGCCAAGAAGCAAGGTGCCATCGAGATCGAGGGCACTGTCGTCGAGTCTCTGCCGAACGCCATGTTCAAGGTCGAGCTCCAGAACGGCCACCAGGTCCTGGCACACATCAGCGGCAAGATGCGTATGCACTACATCCGCATCCTCCCTGACGACCGGGTCGTGGTGGAGCTGTCTCCGTACGACCTGACGCGTGGCCGGATCGTCTACCGGTACAAGTAGATCTTGCCCGCGCCCCGGGCCTCCCGGGGTGATGGCACTGACCCGGAGAACCTCACCAATGAAGGTCAAGCCGAGCGTCAAGAAGATCTGCGACAAGTGCAGGGTGATCCGCCGTCACGGCCGGGTCATGGTCATCTGCGAGAACCCGCGCCACAAGCAGCGCCAGGGCTGACGCACGACCGATCCCTCTGCTCGATTCGCAGAGATTCGCGCGACGCAAGCTGAATAGTTCATACGCAGGGCCCAGGCGGACGAGCACGTCCGTCTGACACCCCCGGTTCGGAGGCCGGGGACCCAGTTCGTACCTAGTACGGCGGCTGGGAGCCGGTCCTGTGGAAGACCTCCGAAGATCAAACTGGAGCCATTGAATGGCACGCGTTTCCGGTGTTGACATCCCGCGCGAAAAGCGTGTGGAGATCGCCCTCACCTACGTGTTCGGCATCGGCCGGACCCTTTCGCAGCAGACGCTGGCAGCCACCGGCGTCGACCCGAACACCCGCGTTCGCGACCTCTCCGAGGAGCAGCTCGTCGCGATCCGCGAGTACGTCGACAACAACATCAAGACCGAGGGTGACCTCCGTCGCGAGATCCAGGCCGACATCCGCCGCAAGGTCGAGATCGGCACGTACCAGGGTCTGCGTCACCGCCGCGGTCTGCCCGTCCGCGGTCAGCGCACCAGCACCAACGCCCGCACCCGCAAGGGCCCGCGTCGCGCCATCGCCGGCAAGAAGAAGCCGGGCAAGAAGTAGTCCGCAGCGGACGCCTGTCCACGGTCTTCGCTGTAGGACCGACCACCTCCCGTAGGAGTAAGAGATGCCCCCCAAGGGACGTCAGGGCGCTGCCAAGAAGGTGCGCCGCAAGGAAAAGAAGAACGTCGCTCACGGCCACGCGCACATCAAGAGCACGTTCAACAACACGATCGTCTCGATCACGGACCCGTCCGGCAACGTGATCTCCTGGGCCTCCGCCGGCCACGTCGGCTTCAAGGGCTCCCGGAAGTCCACGCCGTTCGCCGCGCAGATGGCCGCCGAGTCGGCTGCCCGCCGCGCCCAGGAGCACGGCATGCGCAAGGTCGACGTGTTCGTGAAGGGCCCGGGTTCCGGTCGTGAGACCGCGATCCGCTCCCTGCAGGCCACGGGCCTCGAGGTCGGCTCCATCCAGGACGTCACCCCGACCCCGCACAACGGCTGCCGTCCGCCGAAGCGTCGCCGCGTCTGACGCGTCGGCCTCACGGGCTTTGGATTCGGGCGGTACGGCATCCGTAAAAGGGCCGTATCGCCCGTACCCTTGCAGTACCCGCACTTCTCACAGGTGCGGTTTCCGTCGGACGTCAAATAGCGGGCGTCCACGAAAGAAGGATCTGATCCACACATGCTGATCGCTCAGCGTCCCTCGTTGACCGAAGAGGTCGTCGACGAGTTCCGCTCCCGGTTCGTGATCGAGCCGCTGGAGCCGGGCTTCGGCTACACCCTCGGCAACTCCCTCCGCCGCACCCTCCTGTCGTCGATCCCCGGTGCCGCTGTCACCAGCATCCGCATCGACGGCGTCCTGCACGAGTTCACCACCGTGCCGGGCGTCAAGGAGGACGTCACCGACCTGATCCTCAACATCAAGCAGCTGGTCGTCTCCTCGGAGCACGACGAGCCGGTCGTGATGTACCTGCGCAAGCAGGGCCCGGGTCTGGTCACCGCCGCCGACATCGCGCCCCCGGCCGGTGTCGAGGTGCACAACCCCGACCTCGTCCTCGCCACGCTCAACGGCAAGGGCAAGCTGGAGATGGAGCTCACGGTCGAGCGTGGCCGTGGTTACGTCTCCGCCGTGCAGAACAAGCAGGTGGGCCAGGAGATCGGCCGTATCCCGGTCGACTCCATCTACAGCCCCGTGCTGAAGGTCACGTACAAGGTCGAGGCCACGCGTGTCGAGCAGCGCACCGACTTCGACAAGCTGATCGTCGACGTCGAGACCAAGCAGGCCATGCGTCCCCGCGACGCCATGGCGTCGGCCGGTAAGACCCTGGTCGAGCTGTTCGGTCTGGCCCGCGAGCTCAACATCGACGCCGAGGGCATCGACATGGGCCCGTCCCCCACGGACGCCGCCCTTGCCGCCGACCTGGCGCTGCCGATCGAGGAGCTGGAGCTCACGGTCCGCTCCTACAACTGCCTCAAGCGCGAGGGCATCCACTCCGTGGGTGAGCTCGTCGCCCGCTCCGAGGCCGACCTGCTGGACATCCGCAACTTCGGTGCGAAGTCCATCGACGAGGTCAAGGCGAAGCTGGCCGGCATGGGCCTGGCCCTCAAGGACAGCCCGCCCGGATTCGACCCCACGGCCGCAGCCGACGCCTTCGGCGCCGACGACGACGCGGACGCGGGTTTCGTGGAGACCGAGCAGTACTGATCCGGTACTGAGCGTGATCCACCTCCGGGGCCCGAAAGGGCCCCGGATCTCCGACAGGCGACCGCCTGCTCGGATACTGACCCCGGTACCTGATACGGCCGGGGCAGACACCTAGGAGAGACAATGCCGAAGCCCACCAAGGGTGCCCGTCTGGGCGGCAGCGCCGCGCACGAGAAGCTGCTCCTCGCGAACCTCGCGAAGGCGCTGTTCGAGCACGGCCGTATCACCACCACCGAGGCGAAGGCGCGCAAGCTGCGTCCGTACGCCGAGCGTCTGGTCACCAAGGCGAAGAAGGGCGACCTTCACAACCGCCGTCAGGTGCTCCAGGTCATCACGGACAAGAGCATCGTGCACACGCTCTTCACCGAGATCGGCCCGCGCTACGAGAACCGTCCGGGTGGCTACACCCGCATCACCAAGATCGGTAACCGCCGTGGCGACAACGCGCCCATGGCCGTCATCGAGCTGGTCGAGGCGCTGACGGTGGCGCAGCAGGCGACCGGTGAGGCCGAGGCCGCCACCAAGCGTGCGGTCAAGGAGTCCGAGGAGGCCAAGGCGGAGGAGACCACCGAGGCTCCGGCCGAGGAGGCCGCCGAGGAGTCCAAGGACGCCTGAGGCTCTGCCTGACGTCGGAAGCGGGTTCGCCCTTCGGGGCGGGCCCGCTTTCGCGTACCTGGGAGGAGCCCCGTTCCTGAGAGGATCCAGGAGTGAGTGACGAAGTACAGCCCGGTTACGTCCGTGTCCGCCTCGACCTGTCCTACGACGGGAGCGAGTTCTCCGGCTGGGCCAAGCAGGCCGGGGGCCGGCGGACCGTACAGGGCGAGATCGAGGACGCCCTGCGGACCGTCACGCGGTCCGGTCAGACGTACGAGCTGACCGTGGCCGGGCGGACGGATGCCGGGGTGCACGCGCGCGGCCAGGTCGCCCATGTCGATCTGCCGAGGGAGGTCTGGGTCGAACATCACGGGAAGCTGCTCAAGCGGCTCGCCGGGCGCCTGCCCAGGGACGTACGGGTCTGGGCCCTCAGGGAGGCGCCCAGCGGTTTCAACGCCCGCTTCTCCGCCGTCTGGCGCCGCTACGCCTACCGCGTCACCGACAACCCCGGCGGTGTGGACCCGCTGCTGCGCGGCCACGTCCTGTGGCACGACTGGCCGCTCGACGTAGACGCCATGAACGAGGCGGCCCGGGGTCTGCTCGGCGAGCACGACTTCGCCGCCTACTGCAAGAAGCGCGAGGGCGCGACCACCATCCGTACGCTCCAGGAGCTGTGGCTGGAAAAGGGCGCCGACGGGATCATCACCGCCACCGTCCGCGCGGACGCCTTCTGCCACAACATGGTGCGCTCGCTCATCGGGGCGCTGCTCTTCGTGGGGGACGGGCACCGGCCGCCGGACTGGCCGGCGAAGGTGCTCGCGGCCCGGGTGCGGGACTCGGCGGTGCATGTCGTACGGCCGCACGGGCTGACGCTGGAGGAGGTCGGTTATCCCGCCGACGAGTTGCTGGCCGCGCGTAACAAGGAGGCGCGTAACAAGCGGTCGCTGCCCGGATCGCCCGGTTGTGAAACTTGTTAGTTACACCGCATTTGGCCGCAGTTATGCCCCATGTCGGGACTTACTGGGCGTAAGTCCCTTGCCGTCACTTACGCGTTTCGTACCTCTCGGATAAAGTTGCCCGTCCTGGCCGCCAGTTCGAATGGGGGTGGCCAGAGTTGGCTGGGGGGTCGACAGGTCGTTTTCGGCCAGGGGTTGGACATCCGGATGAGTGCAGTGGGTCCCGTGCGGGCCGGGGGGCGTCGTGCCGCGCGCCAGAGCAGTGGGCGGCGGCGGGCCGGACGGGCTGAGAGCGCGTCGCTGGGGCTGCTGCCGCTGCCGCCGACGGACAAGGAGAAGTACTCCTACGCGCGCCGGCGGCTGTGGATCCTGACGATCAGTTCGCTGGTCAGCTTCTGCTGCCTGGTGGTGAGCCAGTTCAAGCTGGCGCAGTCCACCCCGGTGCTGTGGATCTACACCCCGCTGCTGGTCTTCACGGTCGTCTACTACCTGGTGTCGCTGCGGGTGAACGGCTTCACCCGGGACTTCGACATCGCGTACCACCGCCGCCTGGTGCAGAACTGGCGGCCCGAGGTGTACCCCACGGTCGATGTGTTCCTGCCGGTGTGCGGCGAGCCCATCGAGGTGCTGCACAACACCTGGCGGCATGTGCGGGCGATGGCCGACCGCTACCCGGGCGTCTGCGTGCCGTTCGTGCTCGACGACGGCGCCAGTCCCGAACTGGAGGCGATGGCCCGCGACTTCGGGTTCCGCTACGGCACCCGGGAGAACCGCGGCTGGTTCAAGAAGGCCGGCAACCTGCACTTCGGCTTCGGCCAGTCCGACGGCGAGTTCATCCTCATCCTGGACGCCGACTTCACCCCGCGCGCCGATCTGCTCGAGGAACTCCTGCCGTACATGCAGGACGACCCGAACATCGGCATCGTCCAGTCCCCGCAGTACTTCCGTGTGCTGGACTCGCAGAACTGGATCGAGCGCGGCGCGGGCGCGGTGCAGGAGCTGTTCTACCGGTCCGTTCAGGTCTCCCGGCAGGGCAGCGACGGCGCGATCTGCGTCGGCAGCTGCGCCATCTACCGGCGCGCGGCCCTGGACACCAACGGCGGTACGACGCTGATCGAGCACTCCGAGGACGTGCATACCGGCTTCGACCTGCGCGGCCTCGGCTGGGACCTGCGCTATGTGCCGGTCGCCGTCTCCACGGGCGTGTGCCCGGACACCGCGGGCGCCTTCTTCAACCAGCAGTACCGCTGGTGCTCCGGCTCGATGAGCCTGCTCGGCAGCCGCAAGTTCTGGCAGCGCAGGATCAGGCTCTCCAGCCGCCTGTGCTACATGTCCGGCTTCTTCTACTACATCCACACGGCGCTGTTCACCTTCGCGGCGCCGGTGATCCCGATCGTGCTGCTGCTGATGATGCCGGAGAAGCTCAAGGTCGAGCATCTGCTCCTGGTGCTGCCCAGCATCCTCTACACCACGATCATCTTCCCGATGTGGCACAAGGCGCCCTACCGCCTGGAGGCCTGGGCGGCCCGCATGATGTACGGCTGGGCGCATGTCTTCGCCATCTGGGACATCCTGCGCAAGAACCGCATGGGCTGGCAGCCGACCGGCTCCTCCGGCGCCAAGAAGAACAAGACCCGGCGCTTCTGGATCGGTATGTGGGTGTGGAGCGGCGGCACGGCCCTGGTCTGGGTGACCGCGGCGGTGTACCGGACGTTCACCATGAACGCCCCGGACTTCGCCCTGATCCTGTCCTCCGGGCTGTTCTACGCCCTGGTGGTGGGCCGGGTCCTGGTGCAGCCGCGGTCCGAGGCGGCTTCCTGATGCATCAGGTGAATCGTTTCTCCACTGTGCGGGCGGGTGCGCGGGCGGGTGCGCGGGCGCGGGCCCTCCTCGCCGTCTGCCTGCTCGCCGTACTCGTCGCGCTCAGCGGCTGCTCCCTCCTCGGCGACCACGACTCGTCGCAGACCGGGCAGGGCAGGGCCGCCGGGGCGGACCCCTCCGCGAGCTCCGGCTCGGACGTCCCGTACGACGTCGTACCCCTGCTGAAGCCCGCGAAGAAGTACTTCGGGGCCGCCGTCGCGGGCGCACCGACCTCCATGAAGGGCGTGGACGCCTACACGAGCATGGTCGGCAAGCAGCCGAACCTGATCGAGTACTACGCGGGCTGGGGCGACGGCTTCGACGCCAGCGGGGTGCGCAGGGCCTGGGCCGAGGGCGCCCTGACACTGATGTCCTGGGAGCCCTTCGACACCTCGATCGCCGACATCGCGGCCGGGAAGTCGGACGCGTACATCGAGGAGTACGCGACGGCGGTGCGCAAGCTGAACCTGCCCGTGGTGATCGACTTCGCGGACGAGTTCAACGGCCACTGGGAGAAGTGGGGCACGGACCACGTGACCCCGAAGCAGTATGTGGCCGCCTGGCGCCACATCCACAAGGCGTTCCTCGACGCCGACGCCACCAACGTCATCTGGGCCTGGTCGCCGAACATCGTCAACCCGGTGCCGGACGTGAAGCTGGAGCCGTACTACCCGGGCGACGCCTACGTCGACTGGGTCGGGCTGATCGGCTACTTCACGACGAACACGGACAACGCCTTCGACAGCGTCTTCGGACCCACCCGGGACCAGGTCCGCACCTTCACCGAGAAACCGATGCTCCTGCTGGAGACCGCCGCCGTACCCGGCGAGCGGCGCCGAGCCGACATCCGCAACCTGTTCGCCGGCGTCGAGGCCGACGACGACATGGTCGGCTTCATCTGGTTCAACCACAAAAAGCGCGCCGACTGGCGGCTGGAGGCGAGCCCGCTGGCGCTGAAGGAGTTCAAGCGCCTGGCCGCCGACGACCGTTTCGGCTTCGACGTACGGAAGCCGTCATGACCTCCCGACCCGAGTACTACACGCCCCAGCCCTACGACCCGTACGCCGACGACGACGCGTCCGGCACGTGGTTCAACTCCGACGGGTACATCCCGCGGCAGCCGGATCACGGGGTCCAGGAGAGCTACCCGGGCCACGAGGCCACCCAGGTCTACGAGGCCACCCAGGTCTACGAGACCCCCCAGGCCTACGAGACCCCCCAGGGCTACGACTACGACCCGCGGGTCTACCCGTACCAGCAGCAGGACGACCAGCCGACGTTCGCGCTGCGCACGGTGGCGGAGCCGGCACCGGCGCAGCCGGGCTACCACATCCCCGAGACCCCGGAGGCCGGCTGGGACGACACCCCGAGCGGGCGCCGGGCCTGGGTCAGCCGCGGGGTCCTCGCCATCCTCCTGGTGGTGCAGGCGGTGCTGTCGCTGCGGCTGTCCAACACCGCGTTCCAGGACGAGGCGCTGTACCTGGCGGCGGGCCACAACATCATGGACCACTGGGCGAGCGGCACCCCGCTGCACAGCGGTTACGAGTCGTACTTCTCCGGCTCGCCGATGCTCTACCCGGTGGCGGCGGCGTTCGTCGACGGCCGGTTCGGCCTGTCCGGGGCCCGCGCGCTCAGTCTGCTGTGCATGCTGGGCGCCACCGCGCTGCTGTACTCCTTCACCCGGCGCCTGTTCAACGAACGGGTCGCGCTGGTGGCCGCCGCGCTGTTCGCGGTCACCCAGCCGACGATCGTGCTGGGCTGGTTCGCCACCTACGACGCCCCGGCGATCTTCCTGCTGGCGCTGTCCGCGTGGATCATCGTCCGCACCAACCGCGCGCCCGTGCTCGCCGTGCTGCTGGCGGCGCCGGTCATGGTGCTGGCGGTCGCGGTGAAGTACGCCTCCGCGCTGTACGTGCCCACGCTGGTCGTCCTCGCCGCGCTCACCGCCTGGCACCACCGCGGCTGGCGCTGCGTCCCGCGCGCGCTCCTGCTGGGCGCCGGCACCGCCGTCCTCGCCGGAGTCGGCCTGCTGTACACCGACGTGCTCGCCGGTGTCCGGCAGACCACCACCAACCGCGCCCACGGCACCGACGCCACCTCGGCACTGCTGCAGAAGTCCGCCGAGTGGGGCGGCCTGATGTTCGCCACCGCCGTCGCGGGCGCCGTCGCCTACGCGCTGCGCGGCCGGATGAACGAGTCGCCCCGCTCGCACGGTCTGCACGGCCCCGGCCGGCGCTGGCGCGCCCTGCTCGGCGTGACGCTGGCCGGGACCGCGCTGCTCGCACCGGCGTACCAGATCCACCTGCACACCGCCGTCTCGCTCTACAAGCACCTCGACTTCGGCCTGCTCTTCGCCGCCCCCATGGCGGGCATCGGCGTGATCCGGCTGGTCGGCAAGCACTTCCGCTACCCGCAGCTGGGCATCATGATCTGGGTCAGCGCGCTGTGCCTGGGCGTCTCGCAGTCCGAGTGGCGGTTCGGGCTGTGGCCCGACTCGACCGCCCTGGTCAAGGCGATCGAGCCGTACATGAAGCCCAAGAGCCACTACCTCGGCGAGACCTACGAGGTGCCCGTCTACTACCTGCGGGACAAGACGGACCACTCCCAGTGGACCTCCACCTACGGCATCGGCTACCCGGACAAGAAGGGCGTCGTCCACCACGGCGAGGAGGGCTACCGCCTCGCCCTGAAGGACGGCCACTTCGACCTCGTCGTCCTGGACGGGGTCGCGACCCCGGGCCTCGACGCGTACATCGAGCGGCAGGTCACCGAGAGCGGCCACTACCGGCTCGTCGGCAAGATCCCGTTCCGGCTCAGCTCGGGCGGCACCGGTACGTACCGGATCTGGGCGAAGACATCCTGAGGTCGGGTCGGCCGAGGAGGCGTGGTGCGGGACCGATATCGTCCTGCACCTGACCGAGTGGCCTCGGTTTCCGGGCGCCGGGGGCGACCCGCGCCGTGAGGGGAGCAGGCATGAGCGCACCACTTGTCACCGTGGTGATGCCGACGTACAACGAGGCGGCGAACCTGCCGCGGATGGCCGAGGCGGTGCTCGCGCTGCCGCTGTCCGGGCTGCACCTGAAGATCGTCGACGACTCCAGCCCCGACGGCACCGGGCGGATCGCCGAGGAACTGGCGGAGAAGTACAACGCCGGCGGGAGCGACCGGCGCCGGATGAGCGTGCTGCACCGTACCGAGAAGGACGGGCTGGGCCGGGCGTACACCGCGGGCATGACCGCCGCGCTGGAGGAGGGCGCCGAGTACGTCGTCCAGATGGACGCCGACGGCAGCCACCCGGTGGAGGCGGTACCGCGGATGCTGGACGCGGCTCTGACCTCCGGCGCGGGTCTGGTCGTCGGCAGCCGGTACGTCGAGGGCGGCTCGCTGGACGAGGACTGGGGCGCGCACCGCGTGCTGCTGTCCCGCTTCGCCAACCAGTACGCGCGTACGATCCTCGGCACCGACATCCACGACATCACCGCCGGCTACAACCTGTGGTCGGCCGGCACCCTTCGGGACGTGGACCTCTCCTCGCTGGACAGCGCGGGCTACAGCTTCCAGGTGGAGCTGAAGTACAAGGCCGTACGCGCCGGGCACACCGCCGTCGAGATCCCGATCCGTTTCGAGGAGCGCACGGACGGTGTCTCGAAGATGACCCTGCGTACGCAGCTGGAGTCGGCGGTGCTGCCGATCCGGCTGCGCCTGAGGGGCCGCTAGCTACTGGTTGGCGGCTGCGGAAGCCTGTGCCTCGCCCCGGCGGCGGATCTGCCGGAAGGTGAACTCGGCCAGGTCGTCGCCGGTGGAGAAGACCTTGGTGTCCTTGGTGGTCACGTCCTTGCCGCTGGTGAAGCCGGCGATCGTGAAGTAGGCGTAGCGGCCGTAGGAGTTGGTGGTCGAGCGGCAGACCGCGGCGTCGCAGAACGCCTTGATCCCCTTGCCGGCCAGCGACTTCACGATGCTCTTCTTGTCGGCCTCGCCCTTGGCCTTGGTGGCCTTCGCCTCGGTGTCGAAGACGGCGACGCCCACGGTCACCGCGACCCCGTCCTTGACGTACGTCACCCGCAGCAGGCGGGTGCAGCCGTCGGCGGTGAGGATCTTGGGGAGGGTGCCGCCGGCGGCCGAGGCGCAGTTCGTCGTGTCGGCCGTGGGCCCCTTCTTGTACACGGTCTCGCCCATGGTCAGCTGGGTGCCCGGGAAGAGCGTCTCCGCGCTGAGCTTGGCCGTGTCCTTCTTCGCGCTGGATATGAAGTCCTTCGGGTCCAGCGGCGGCGGCGCGCTGGTGGGCTCGAAGGACGGCGCCGGCGCGGCGGAGTCGCTGGGCAGGGAGGCGCTCGCGGGCAGGTTGGACGGCTGGCCCGAGGCCTCGTTGTCCCCGTTCGCCGACACGACGGCCATGGCGACGGCGGCGCCGATGCCCACCGTGGCGAGTACACCGCCGCCGATGAACAGCACCCTGCGCCGCTTGTTCCGCGTCTCCGAGGCCTCCGCGAGTGCGGCCCAGTCCGGAGTCTGGTCGTCGCCGCCGCCGCTGCTGTTCCAGGGCTGCTGCGAGTTCGGTTTCCAGGGATCCCACTGGGACTGGGGTCCCCCCTGCCCATAGCTCATGGGGCGCATCTTAGACGGGGGGCGGGGGGTGCGGGTGCGCCTCTACTACCACCGATAGCGGACCATTCCCCGCAAGGCCGGGCACATCCCGGTCCAGCCGCCCCGCCCTGGGGCTCCGCCCCAGACCCCGCCAGGGGCTGCGCCCCTGGACCCCGTTTCCCACCCACCCACCCGACTCGGTGGGTCAAGAGGTCGCCCCGCCCTGGGGCTCCGCCCCAGACCTGGCGGGGACTGCGTCCCCTGCGCCCCTCGCGGGGCTCCGCCCTTGCGCCCCGGCGGGGACTGCGTCCCCTGCGCCCCTCGCGGGGCTCCGCCCTTGCGCCCCGGCGGGGACTGCGTCCCCTGCGCCCCTCGCGGGGCTCCGCCCCAGGCCTGGCCGGGGGTCCGTGCCCCCGTCTCTCAGCCCCGGCCCGCATCATCCAGCCCGTCCGGCGTTTGAGGACGAGGCCGTTCGGGACGATGCGGGGGTCTGGGGGCGGCAGCCCCCAGGGGGCGGTGGGTAAAATGGGGGTGCGGAACCGGCGGAGCGCAGCGGCGGTCGCACCCGTTTTGACCCGGGCGTGGCGCCGCGGGTATCCTGCCTGTTCGTTGTGTATTGGCTTGCTCATTCTCACGGGACGGGCCCTTACACCGGTCCACCGGGCCGATGACCAGCGACCCCACGTACGCGGTATGCGTCGCCGCCGTGCGGTCCAGGCTGTCGTGATCGTTTCGGTGACCTGTTCAGGACCATTCACTCGAAGCGAAGGCTACGAACCGTGCGTACGTACAGCCCCAAGCCCGGCGATGTGACGCGCCAGTGGCACGTCATCGACGCTCAGGACGTTGTCCTGGGCCGTCTCGCCACCACCGCAGCGACCCTTCTCCGGGGCAAGCACAAGCCGATCTACGCGCCGCACGTCGACGCTGGTGACTTCGTCATCATCATCAACGCCGACAAGGTGCACCTGTCCGGCAACAAGCGGACCCAGAAGATGGCGTACCGCCACTCCGGCTACCCGGGTGGTCTGCGCTCCGTCCGCTACGACGAGCTGCTGGACAAGAACCCGGAGAAGGCCATCGAGAAGGCCGTCAAGGGCATGCTCCCCAAGAACTCCCTGGGCCGTCAGATGCTCTCGAAGCTGAAGGTCTACAAGGGTGACCAGCACCCGCACGCTGCCCAGCAGCCGGTGCCGTTCGAGATCACCCAGGTCGCGCAGTAAGTCCGGCCACCCCCTAAGCCTGAAGAGAATCTGAGGAGAATCGTGGCCGAGACCACTGCCGAGCAGCCGCTCGAAGAGCTTGACATCGACAGCTACACCACCGAGTCCGAGGTCCCCGTCGAGGGCGAGTACACCTCGGAGTCCCTGGCCTCCCGCTTCGGCGAGCCCCAGCCGGCCGCCGGCCTGGGCCGCCGCAAGAACGCCATCGCCCGCGTCCGGATCGTCCCGGGCACCGGCAAGTGGAAGATCAACGGCCGCACCCTCGAGGACTACTTCCCGAACAAGGTGCACCAGCAGGAAGTCAACGAGCCCTTCAAGGTGCTCGAGCTCGAGGGCCGTTACGACGTCATCGCCCGCATCGCCGGTGGCGGTGTCTCCGGTCAGGCCGGTGCGCTCCGTCTCGGTGTCGCCCGCGCGCTGAACGAGGCGGACGTGGACAACAACCGCGGCCCGCTGAAGAAGGCCGGCTTCCTCAAGCGCGACGACCGTGCGGTCGAGCGCAAGAAGGCCGGTCTGAAGAAGGCCCGCAAGGCCCCGCAGTACAGCAAGCGCTAATCACCGCTGCCTCTGCTCGTACTCCGAACGCCCCGGCGGCACGCCACTGTGCCGCCGGGGCGTTCGTTTATCCCAGCGCAAAGGCGTATAACGACACAAGACGCTCAAAGGCTTGTGTGATCGGATTGCTAAGGCGCCTTCGAAACTGACGCTTCCTCAGGAGGACAAGTGGGACGACTCTTCGGCACGGATGGCGTGCGCGGTGTCGCCAACGCGGATCTGACGGCCGAGATGGCGCTCGGTCTCTCCGTCGCGGCGGCGCACGTGCTGGCCGAGGCGGGCACTTTCGAGGGCCACAGGCCGACGGCGGTGGTCGGAAGAGACCCGCGCGCGTCCGGGGAGTTCCTGGAGGCCGCCGTGGTCGCGGGACTCGCGAGCGCGGGCGTGGACGTGCTGCGCGTCGGTGTGCTGCCGACGCCCGCGGTGGCGTTCCTCACCGGCGCCCTCGGCGCCGACCTCGGTGTGATGCTGTCGGCCAGCCACAACGCCATGCCCGACAACGGCATCAAGTTCTTCGCCCGCGGCGGCCACAAGCTCGCCGACGAGCTGGAGGACAGGATCGAGGCCGTGTACGAGTCGCACCGCCACGGCGAGCCCTGGGAGCGGCCGACGGGCGCCGGGGTCGGGCGCGTGCGGTCGTACGAGGAGGGCTTCGAGCAGTACGTCGGCCATCTGCTCGGCGTGCTCCCGAACCGGCTCGACGGGCTGAAGATCGTCCTGGACGAGGCGCACGGCGCCGCCGCCGGGGTCTCGCCCGAGGCCTTCTCCCGGGCCGGGGCCGAGGTCGTCACCATCGGCGCCGAGCCGGACGGCCTCAACATCAACGACGGCTGCGGCTCCACCCACCTCGGCAAACTGAAGGCCGCCGTCGTGGAGCACGGCGCCGCCCTCGGTATCGCGCACGACGGCGACGCCGACCGCTGCCTGGCCGTGGACCACACCGGCGAGGAAGTCGACGGGGACCAGATCCTGGCCGTGCTCGCGCTGGCGATGCGGGAGCGTTCCGCACTGCGCTCCGACACCGTCGTCGCGACCGTGATGTCGAATCTGGGCTTCAAGCTGGCCATGGAGCGCGAGGGCATCCACCTCGTGCAGACCGCCGTCGGCGACCGGTACGTCCTGGAGGAGATGAAGGAGCACGACTACGCCCTCGGCGGCGAGCAGTCCGGCCACGTCATCATCCTCGACCACGCCACCACCGGCGACGGCACGCTGACCGGCCTGCTGCTCGCCGCCCGCGTCGCCCAGAGCGGCCGTACGCTGCGGGACCTCGCCTCCGTCATGGAGCGGCTGCCGCAGGTACTGATCAACGTGCCGGACGTCGACAGGTCCCGGGTCAAGACCTCCGCCGACCTGGCCGCCGCGGTCACCGAGGCCGAGCGGGAACTGGGGTCGACGGGCCGGGTGCTGCTCCGGCCCTCGGGTACCGAGCCGCTGGTACGCGTGATGGTCGAGGCCGCCGACATCGACCAGGCACGATCGGTCGCCGGTCGGCTGGCCGACGCCGTGAAGTCGGCCCTCGGCTAGCCGACCGCCCGTGAGCGCTCGCGCTGCATGCCCCAGAACCACTTCTGGGCGAGCAGCGTGAGCGTCCCGGCGAGGACGATGCCGAGCAGGTTCAGCAGCAGCTGCTCCGAGGAGCGCGCGGCCTGATCGCCGTCGCCGTAGATCAGCGCCACGGCCGCGTTGGCGGCGGCGGGCACGGTCGTCACGGAGATGGCGACCCCGACCAGGGCGCCGGACTTCGCCGAGGTCAGCGACAGCGTGCCGGCGGCCCCGGCGAGGACCGCCACCACGAACGAGAACCAGTCCGGGGCGTAGATGAACGCCGTGTTGGGCCGGTCGGCCTCCAGCTGGGCCTTGCTGAACAGGCCGACGGCGTCCATGAAGAGGCTGAACGCCGAGGTCAGCAGCATGGCCGCCGCGAAGCCCACCAGCAGCGCGACCGCCGAGCGCAGCGCCAGCCGCGGCGCCCGCCGCACCACCGAGGTGCAGATGCCGGCCAGCGGCCCGAACTCCGGCCCCACCGCCATCGCGCCCACGATCAGGATCGCGTTGTCGAGCACCACACCGCAGGCCGCGATCATCGTGGCGAGGGTGATGAAGGCGACGTAGGTGACCGACAGCGTCGACTCCTCGTGCGTCGCGTCGGTCAGGTGCTCCCACAGCACCGCGTCCGCGCCCTCGCCCGGCGCCTCCGCCTCGGCCTTGTCGGCCCGTTTGGACAGGGACAGGTCGATGTTCTCCACTGCGATGGAGCCGGTGGTGTCGATGTCCAGCTCCTGCAGCCGGGTGAGTAGTTCGTCACCCGCCTCGCGCGCCACGTCGCACAGCACCACGTCCCCGGCGGGGTTGCGGGCGGCTCCCGGCAGCACGACCAGGTGCGTGGTTCCGACCGTCTTCTCGATCAGACGCACGACGTCGTCCGTCCGGTCGGCCGGTGTGATCAGACGCAGATGCAGCATGCCGGAAGCGTAGACGTCCGAGTTTGCGCGGAGGTCACAGCGTCCGCGGTGGTCACGGTCCGCGCAGTGGTCACAGCTTGCGCAGGCTCAGCCGCTGCACCTTGTGGTCCTGGCCCTTGCGCACGACCAGGGTGGCACGGCCACGGGTGGGCGCGATGTTCTCCACCAGGTTGGGCTTGTTGATCGTGCGCCACATCGTGCGGGCGTAGTCGAGCGCCTCCTCCTCCGAGACCTGGGTGTACTTGCGGAAGTACGAGGACGGGTTCTGGAAGGCGGTCGCGCGCAGCTTGCGGAACCGGTTGAGGTACCAGCGCTCGATGTCCTCCAGGCGCGCGTCGACGTACACGCTGAAGTCGAAGTAGTCGGCGAGACCGACCCGGGTGCGGCCGTCCTTGCCGGGCAGCGCGGGCTGCAGGACGTTGAGCCCCTCGACGATCAGGATGTCGGGCCGCCGGACGGTGAGCTTCTGGCCCGGCACGATGTCGTAGATGAGGTGGGAGTAGACCGGCGCCGTCACCTCGTCCTTGCCCGCCTTGATGTCGGCGACGAAGCGGGTGAGCGCCCGGCGGTCGTACGACTCCGGGAACCCCTTGCGCGACATCAGGCCCCGGGCCTGGAGCTCCCGGGTGGGCAGCAGGAAGCCGTCGGTCGTCACCAGCTCCACGCGCGGATGTTCCGGCCAGCGGGAGAGCAGGGCCTGGAGCAGTCGGGCCACGGTGGACTTGCCGACGGCGACCGAGCCCGCGACCCCTATGACGAAGGGGGTGCCCGACTGGGAGCCCTGCTCGCCGAGGAAGGTGTTCAGGGCGCCTCTGAGGCCGTCGGTGGCGCCGATGTAGAGGTTGAGGAGCCGGGACAGCGGCAGGTAGATGTCCCGTACCTCGTCGAGGTCGATGACATCGCCGAGGCCGCGCAGCTTCTCGACCTCCTCGGCGGTGAGCGGCAGCGGCGTCTTGTCGCGCAGCGCGCTCCACTCGGCACGGGTGAGGTCGACGTAGGGAGTCGCCTCCGGCCTGTGCCGGTGGGCGCTCCGGGGCATCGAGGAGACCGGAGAGATCACATCCCATTGTTAACGGAGTTTGAACGGCGTGGCGGGTGGGGTCCGTCACGCCCAGCCGCTGCTTTAGCGAGGGCCGAGATCGTGGACGAGTGAAAAAGCTCGTACGACGGTGGGAACAGCACCGAGAATTTCCGAATTCGGGCACGCAGAGCCCGAATCTGACGCTCTTCGGCCCGTAGGCTGCGGCGCATGTGCGGAATCGTGGGATACGTGGGGTCGCAGTCGGCACTCGAGGTTGTGATGGCCGGGCTGAAGCGACTTGAGTACCGGGGATACGACTCGGCGGGCGTCGCCGTGCTGGCGGACGGCGGCCTGGCCGCCGCGAAGAAGGCCGGGAAGCTGGTCAACCTGGAGAAGGAGCTGGTCGACCGGCCGCTCCCGACGGGTTCGACGGGCATCGGCCACACACGCTGGGCCACACACGGCGGCCCGACGGACGCCAACGCGCACCCGCACCTGGACAACGCGGGCCGGGTGGCCGTCGTCCACAACGGCATCATCGAGAACTTCGCGACACTGCGGGCGGATCTCGCCGAGCGAGGGCATGAGCTGGGGTCGGAGACCGACACCGAGGTGGTCGCCCACCTGCTCGCCGAGGAGTTCTCCTCCTGCGCCGACCTGGCGGAGGCCATGCGACTGGTGTGCCGGCGCCTGGAGGGCGCCTTCACCCTGGTCGCGGCGCACGCGGACGAGCCGGACGTCGTGGTCGGCGCCCGCCGGAACTCCCCGCTCGTGGTGGGCGTCGGAGAGGGCGAGGCCTTTCTCGCCTCGGACGTCGCCGCGTTCATCGCCCACACGCGGTCGGCGATCGAGCTGGGCCAGGACCAGGTGGTGGAGCTGCGCCGCGACGGTGTGACGGTGACCGGCTTCGACGGCCGTCCCGCGGACGTCCGCTCGTACCACATCGACTGGGACGCGTCGGCCGCCGAAAAGGGGGGCTATGACTACTTCATGCTCAAGGAGATCGCCGAGCAGCCCAAGGCGGTCGCCGACACGCTCCTGGGCCGTATCGACGCGGCCGGCTCACTGACCCTGGACGAGGTGCGCATCGCCGCCTCCGAACTGCGCGAGGTGGACAAGGTCGTCATCATCGCCTGCGGTACGGCCTTCCACGCGGGGATGATCGCCAAGTACGCCATCGAGCACTGGACCCGCATCCCCTGCGAGGTCGAGCTGGCCAGCGAGTTCCGCTACCGGGACCCCATCCTGGACGCGCAGACCCTGATGATCGCCATCTCCCAGTCCGGCGAGACCATGGACACCCTGATGGCGCTGCGGCACGCCCGCGAGCAGGGCTCCAAGGTGCTGGCCATCTGCAACACCAACGGCTCGACGATTCCCCGGGAGTCGGACGCGGTCCTGTACACGCACGCGGGACCGGAGGTCGCCGTCGCCTCCACGAAGGCGTTCCTGACGCAACTGGTCGCCTGCTACCTGGTCGCGCTCTATCTGGGCCAGGTGCGGGGGACCAAGTGGGGCGACGAGATCGGCGCCGTGATCCGGGACCTGTCACAGATCTCCGGCGAGGTCGAGCGGGTCCTGGAGACCATGGAGCCGGTACGGGCCCTCGCCCGGTCCCTGGCCGACAAGAACACGGTGCTGTTCCTCGGGCGGCACGTGGGATATCCCGTCGCGCTGGAGGGTGCGCTCAAACTGAAGGAGCTCGCCTACATGCACGCCGAGGGGTTCGCGGCGGGTGAGCTGAAGCACGGGCCCATCGCGCTGATCGAGGAAGACCTGCCGGTGGTGGTCGTCGTGCCGTCACCGCGTGGGCGGTCCGTCCTCCACGACAAGATCGTGTCCAACATCCAGGAGATCCGGGCCAGGGGCGCGCGCACGATCGTGATCGCGGAGGAGGGGGACGAGACGGTGGCTCCGTACGCGGACCACCTGATCCGCATCCCGGCGACCCCGACGCTGCTGCAACCACTGGTGGCGACGGTCCCGTTGCAGGTCTTCGCCTGCGAGCTGGCCACCGCCCGGGGCAACGAGGTGGACCAGCCCCGGAACCTGGCGAAGTCGGTGACGGTGGAGTGAGGCGGGGCCGGCGTGGTGTGCGCACCATAGGCTGCCGCGCATGAGCATCATCGGGGTCGGAATCGACGTGGCCGAGATCGACCGGTTCCGGGCGTCATTGGACCGTACGCCCGGGCTGGCGGATCGGCTCTTCGTCGAGAGCGAGTTGTTGTTGCCCAGTGGGGAGCGCCGGGGTATCGCTTCCCTCGCCGTTCGTTTCGCGGCGAAGGAGGCGCTGGCCAAGGCGTTGGGGGCGCCGCCGGGGTTGCACTGGACGGACGCGGAGGTGTTCGTCGAGGACAGCGGGCAGCCGCGACTGCGGGTGAAGGGGACGGTGGCGGCGCGCGCGGCCGAACTGGGGGTCAGGTCCTGGCATGTGTCGCTCAGTCACGACGCCGGTGTCGCGTCGGCCGTGGTGATCGCGGAAGGGTGACGGCCCTCAGACCGCGTCCGGTGTCGCGCGTATCGCCGGGAGCAGGGCGGCGAGGCGTTCCAACTGGTCGTACTGGGCGCTCAGGCCCACGGCCCCCAGGCGGGCCACCAGGTGCCGCGCACCGGCGGTGACATAGGCCCGCAGTCCCGCGACGACCTGTTCCGGGGAGCCGGTGACGACGGCCTGGATCTTCTCCAGGTCCGTCAGCGGCATGCCGTAGGTGGCGTGCGCGTACTCGTCCAGTGCCCGGCGGCCGGTCTCGGCGTCCTCGTCCACGCGTACCGAGACGAACAGGGCGGGAGTGATGTCCCCGGCCGCCCGGCCCGCCTCGGCCGCCGCCCTGTGGACGCTCCGCAGGCCGGTGGCGTAGTCGGCGGGGTCGGGCGGGTAGGGCAGCCAGCCGTCGTACAGGCGGCCGGTGCGGGTCAGGGCGGCGGGGGTGGCGCCGCCGAGCCAGATGGGTGGGCCCTCGGGGCGGAACGGTCTGGTCGCGGGCGGTATGTCGGTGAACCGGAGGATGTCGCCCCGGTACGCGTCGGCGCCGCCCCACACGGCCCGCCACAGGGCCACCGTCTCGTCCAGGCGGGTGAAGCGGCGCTCCCACGGGAGTTCGGAGAGGGCGTAGAGGGGGCGGCCGAAACGACCCGGGAAGCCGGCGCCGACGGTCACGGTGAGACGGCCGCCGCAGAGGAGGTCGACCGAGGCCAGGGACTGGGCGGCCTGTACCGGGCGGCGCAGGAACGGCAGCAGCGCGGCCGTCCCCAGGGTCACGGTCCGCGTGGTGGGGGCGAGCGCGGCCAGCATCGTCAGGGCCTCGACGCGCGGGGTGACCAGGGAGTCGTTGACGAAGAGGGAGGAGAGGCCCGCGTCTTCGGCCCGGCGGCCGAAGGCGACCAGCTCTCGGGGGTCGTCGCCCGCGTCCCACTGGGCGGTTCCGGTCGGAAGCAGTACACCGATGTCCATGCCGGCGATGCTGGCGACGCGGGCGGGGCGGCGGCAATTCCCTCGGGGGAATGGCCGGGACTCCCGTGCCGCCGCTACAACGGGCGGCGTGGACTTTCCCCGTGCGTTGCGTGACCGTCGTACCCGCCGTCGTGTCAGCCAGTTGGAGCTGGCGCTGCGGGCGGGCACCACCCAGCGGCATGTGAGCTTCATCGAGTCGGGCCGGTCCGTGCCCGGCCGGAACATGGTCGTGCGACTGGCCGAGTCGCTGGAGCTTCCGCTGCGGGAGCGGAACGAGTTGCTGCTGGCCGCCGGGTTCGCGCCCGCCTATGCCGAGAGCTCGCTCGACGACCCGGCGCTGGCCCCCGTACGCACGGCGATCCACCACATCCTGCGGGGCCATCTGCCCTACCCGGCGGTGGTGGTGGACCGGGGTGGTGGTCTGGTCGCCGCGAACGACGCGTTCGGCCTGATCACCGAGGGTGCGGCGGCCGAGCTGGTCGGCCCGGGGGCGAACGTCTACCGGCTGGCCCTGCACCCCGAGGGCCTGGCCCCCCGCATCCTCAATCGGGGGGAGTGGGCGCGTCACATCATGCTCCGGCTGGGCCACCTGCCTGAGCTGCGTGCCGAACTCGCCGGGTACCTCCCGGAGCTGGAGCCGTCCGACGAGCTGCTCGGCTTCGCGGTCCCGCTCCGCCTGCGGTCCCCGTACGGTGAACTGCGTCTGATGACGACCGTGACGACCTTCGCCACCGCCGTCGACGTGACCCTCTCCGAACTGAAGCTGGAGGCCTTCCTGCCCGCCGACGCGGCGACGGCCGAGATCCTCTCGGCGGGGCTCGGGGTGTGACCCGGGGCCCACTCGGGGCAGACTCGATCGCATGCGTACCGCCTACAGCGTGGAAACGGTCAGGACAGCCGAGCGCGAGCTCATGGCGCGGCTCCCCGAGGGGGCCCTGATGCAGCGGGCCGCCGCCGGACTCGCCGCCGCCTGCGCGGACTTGCTCGGCCGGGTGTACGGCAGCCGGGTCGTGCTGCTCGTCGGCAGTGGCGACAACGGCGGTGACGCCCTGTACGCCGGTGCCCGCCTGGCCCGGCGGGGGGCCGGGGTGGTGGCCGTACTGCTCAACCCCGACCGCACCCACCCCGGTGGCCTCGCGGCGCTGCGCCGGGCGGGTGGCGGCGTCGCGCGGACCGGTGGCAGCGCCGAGGACCTCATCGCCCGCGCCGACCTCGTCGTCGACGGCATCGTCGGGATCGGCGGGAAGGGCGGCCTGCGTGCCGACGCCGTACCGCTCGCGGAGGCCGCCCGCGCCTCCGGGGCCGCCCTGGTCGCCGTGGATCTGCCGAGCGGCGTCGAGGCGGACACCGGCGAGGTGCGCGGCGCCGCGATCCGCGCCGACCTCACCGTCACCTTCGGCACGCACAAGCCCGGCCTGCTCATCGACCCCGCCCGGGAGTACGCCGGGACCGTCCGCCTCGTGGACATCGGGCTGGAGCTGCCGTCCGAGGCCGAACTGGAGGCCCTGCAGCACGCCGACGTGGCCGGGTTGCTGCCGGTGCCCGCCGCCGAGAGCGACAAGTACCGGCGCGGGGTCGTCGGCATCGCCGCCGGATCGGCGCGGTATCCGGGTGCCGCCGTCCTCGCGGTGTCGGGCGCGCTGCGGGGCGGCGCCGGGGCCGTGCGGTACGTGGGGCCCGCCGGGGACGCCGTCATCGCCCGCTTTCCCGAGACCCTCGTCTCGGACCGGGGGCCGCACAAGGCGGGGCGGGTGCAGGCCTGGGTGGTCGGGCCGGGGGCCGGGGACGACGCCGCCACCGTGGCGGAGGTGCTGGCGACGGACGTGCCCGTGCTCATCGACGCGGACGGGCTGCGTCTGGCCGACCGGGAGGCCGTACGGGCCCGTACCGCCCCCACCCTGATGACCCCGCACGCCGGAGAGGCCGCCGCCCTGCTCGGTGTGGCCCGTGAGGAGGTCGAGGGCGCGCGCCTGTCCTCCGCCCGCGAACTCGCCGCCCGCTACGGCGCGGCCGTCCTGCTCAAGGGCTCGACCACCCTGGTCGCCGGGCCGGACGGCGGGCCGGTGCGGGTCAACCCGACGGGGACGCCCTGGCTTGCCACGGCCGGGAGCGGGGACGTCCTGTCGGGGCTGGCGGGGTCCCTGCTGGCGGCGGGGCTGTCGGCGCTGGACGCGGGGAGTGTCGGGGCGTATGTGCACGGCCTCGCCGGGCGGTTCGCGGCGGACGGGGCGCCGGTGGGCGCGCATGACGTGGCGGCGGCGATTCCGGAGGTGTGGCGGGACGTACGGGGCTGAAGCGCGGGTGGCGCGTCCACCCCTCGGGTGATCTGCCCGCGCGGCTGTCGGGATTCGGGCGGATGCCGGGTTTGTCTGACCGTGTGATCAGTAGACGCCTCGGTACCGCGCTTCTCGCCGCCGCCACCCTCCTCCCCGCCGCCGCACCCACCTGGGCCGCCACCCCCGCACCCCCGGCCGCCGGCCCGCCCGCCGAGCTGGTCCCCGGCGTCGCCCCCGGCCCCCACCAGCCCTGGCAGATCGACACACCCGACCAGATGCTGCCGCCGAAGGTGTACACACCCAGCGCCCGGGAGGACGCCGTGGAGCCGCCGGACGCGGCGCCGGGGACGTACGACCTCATCGAGTACGTGCCGATCGCCGACGCCGTCGGGAAGGTGACGTGCAGCAAGCAGGCCGGGCCGTACCAGCGGCAGGTCGAGCGGTGGCTGAAGCTGAAGGTGGACGGCAAGCAGTCGGCGGCGGACTGCAAGGCCATCAGGAACTTCCAGAAGAAGCACAAGATCAAGCCGGCCATCGGGTTCGCCGGGCCCGTCACCTGGGCGCAGATGATGCTCATCTCGGCCAGGAAGAATCCCAACGCGGCCAAGAAGTGTCCGGTGCGGACCTACCGGGTCGCCTGTGTGGACCTCGACCGGCAGGTCACCTGGGTGCAGAAGGGCGGCAAGGTGGTCTTCGGGCCGGTGCCGATGCGCAGCGGGCGCAAGGGCTACGCGACCCGGGCCGGATGGCACACGGTCTACTGGCGGCACAAGAACCACTGGTCGACGCTGTACAACCAGCCCATGCCGTACGCCCAGTTCTTCGACGGCGGCCAGGCCTTCCACGCCGTCTACGGCAGCATCTACACCACCGTCGGCTCCTGGGGCTGCGTGAACCTGAAGCTGGCCGACGCGCGCAAGCTGTGGGGCGTGTTGAAGAAGGGCGACCGGGTATTCGTGTGGGGTCGCAGGCCCGGTTCCTAGGCCGTGCGAGGGGCCTGCGCCCGGGGGCTGCCGGAGGCCTCTGAGACACTGGGGGCGCGATGACTGAAAGACCACCTGTGCCGACCGCGCCCCTGCGCGCCCGCGCCGAGATCGACCTGGCGGCCCTGCGGGCCAACGTGCGGGCCCTGCGCGCCCGTGCGCCCAAGGCGGCCCTGATGGCCGTGGTGAAGTCCGACGGGTACGGCCACGGGGCGGTGCCTTGTGCCCGCGCGGCCGTCGAGGCCGGCGCGAGCTGGCTCGGCACCGCCACGCCCGAGGAGGCCCTCGCGCTGCGCGCGGCGGGGCTGCCGGGGCGGATCCTGTGCTGGCTGTGGACGCCGGGCGGGCCGTGGCGGGAGGCGATCGAGGCCGACATCGACGTGTCGGTCAGCGCGATGTGGGCCCTGCGGGAGGTGGTCGAGGCGTCCCGGCGGGCCGGCCGGCCCGCGCGCGTGCAGCTCAAGGCCGACACCGGGCTCGGGCGCAACGGCTGCCAGCCGGGGCCGGACTGGGCCGAACTCGTCGCCGAGGCCCTGCGCGCCGAGCGCGAGGGGCTGTTGCGGGTCACCGGTCTGTGGTCGCACCTCGCCTGCGCCGACGAGCCGGGGCATCCCTCCATCGAGGCCCAGCTCGTCCGCTTCCGGGAGATGCTGGCGTACGCCGAGGAGCGGGGCGTACGCCCCGAGGTGCGGCACATCGCCAACTCCCCGGCCACGCTCACCCTGCCGGAGACCCACTTCGACCTGGTCCGCACCGGGATCGCCCTGTACGGGATCTCACCCAGCATCGAGCTGGGCGGCCCGGCCGACTTCGGGCTGCGCCCGGTGATGACCCTGTCGGCCTCGCTCGCGCTGGTGAAGCACGTCCCGGGCGGGCACGGCGTCAGTTACGGGCATCACTACGTCACACCCGGCGAGACCACCCTCGGCCTGGTGCCGGTCGGGTACGCGGACGGCATTCCCCGGCACGCCTCCGGCAGCGGCCCGGTCCTGGTCGGCGGCAAGTGGCGCACGGTCGCCGGGCGCGTCGCGATGGACCAGTTCGTGGTCGACCTCGGCGGAGACGAACCCGAGGCCGGCGCGCAGGCCGTGCTCTTCGGACCCGGCGACCGGGGCGAGCCCACCGCCGAGGACTGGGCGCAGGCCTCGGGCACGATCGCGTACGAAATCGTCACGCGGATCGGAACGCGCGTTCCTCGCGTCTATGTGAACGGGGAACAAGACCGGCAGGACGGGTAAGCGGCACTGAGGAGCCCGGCCGGGGCGCGGTCCCGGTGACACCTGTGACGGCAGCAGCAGTCGTGATGAGGAGCGGTACGTGAGCGAGAGCAGTGCGGAGGTCGTGGCCGAGGTGGCGGACGTCGCCTCGGCCGTCGTCGCCTCCGCCGCGACGGCGGCCGGAAGCTGGCGCAGGGCGACCGGCCTCGCCGGTGCCGCGATAGGCGTCCTCGCCGCCGGTGCGGCGGCCGGCGTCGCCATCGAACGGATGACCGTCGGCCGGGGGATGCGCCGCAAGGCCCGGCTGGCGCTGGACTCGACGGGACCGTACGGGGCTCTGCGCGGCACCCCGGCCAAGGCGCACGCCGACGACGGCACCGAGCTGTACTTCGAGGTCGACGACGTGGAGCCGGACGCCGGCGGCCCGAACCTCTCCCCGCGCCGGCGCCGCCTGTTCGGCCGCAAGGCGCCCGCCCCGGTCACCGTCGTCTTCAGCCACGGCTACTGCCTCAGCCAGGACTCCTGGCACTTCCAGCGGGCGGCCCTGCGCGGCGTCGTCCGCACGGTGCACTGGGACCAGCGCAGCCACGGGCGGTCCGGGCGGGGCGTGGCCCAGGTCCAGGACGAGGTGCCCCTCACCATCGACCAGCTGGGCCGCGACCTGAAGGCGGTCATCGACGCGGCGGCGCCCGACGGGCCGATCGTGCTGGTCGGGCACTCCATGGGCGGGATGACGGTGATGGCCCTGGCGGCGCAGTACCCGGAGCTGATCCGGGACCGGGTGGTCGCCACCGCCTTCGTCGGCACCTCCTCGGGGCGGCTCGGCGAGGTCAACTTCGGGCTGCCCGTGGCCGGTGTCAACGCGGTGCGCCGGGTGCTCCCCGGGGTGCTGAAGGCGCTGGGGCAGCAGGCGGCGCTGGTGGAGAAGGGGCGGCGGGCCACCGCCGACCTGTTCGCCGGGATCATCAAGCGGTACTCGTTCGCGGGCCGGGACGTCGACCCGGCGATCGCGCGGTTCGCGGAGCGGATGATCGAGTCCACGCCGATCGACGTGGTCGCCGAGTTCTACCCGGCCTTCACCGACCACGACAAGACCGAGGCCCTCGCCTGCTTCACCGACATGCCGGTGCTCGTACTGGCCGGGGTCCAGGACCTCGTCACGCCCAGCGAGCACAGCGAGGCCATCGCCGACCTGCTCCCCGAGGCCGAACTGGTCCTCGTGCCGGACGCCGGGCACCTGGTCATGCTGGAACACCCGGAGGTGGTCACCGACCGCCTCGCCGACCTGCTCACCCGCGCGGGTGCCGTGCCCGCAGGGGCTACGGTAAGTGGCTATGGAAGCACCAGCAGCACCGCACAACCACGCTGAGACCGAGCTGACCGTCACCTCCCCGGAGCAGATGCGGGAACTGGGCCGCCGCCTGGCCAAGCTGCTGCGCGCGGGCGACCTGGTGATGCTCACCGGCGAGCTCGGCGCGGGCAAGACGACGCTCACCCGCGGTCTCGGCGAGGGCCTCGGCGTGCGCGGGGCGGTCACCTCGCCGACCTTCGTGATCGCCCGCGTCCACCCCTCGCTGGGGGACGGTCCGCCGCTCGTCCATGTCGACGCCTACCGGCTGTCCGGCGGTCTGGACGAGATGGAGGACCTCGATCTGGACGTGTCGCTGCCCGACTCGGTGATCGTCGTGGAGTGGGGCGAGGGCAAGGTCGAGGAGCTGACCGAGGAGCGGCTGCAGGTCGTGATCCACCGGGCGGTGGGTGACACCACCGACGAGGTGCGGCAGGTGACGGTGACCGGGCTGGGGGAGCGGTGGACGGCCGTGGACCTGCAGGTGCTGGCGGCCTGAGGGGCGCCGGCCCTTTCCGACAAGCCGTCGGCAAGATATTGCGCCGGACCGGGCAGCCGTGATGACATGGTACCCAGCCCGTAGTTAGGTCAGCCTAAGTTCTGCCTAGGTACGCCCGCCCCCGCACATCAGGAGGCGACCATGCCCGCTTCTCAGCCCACGGTGCCCTCGCGGCCGCCGGCGTCCGCCGCGGTCTCCATGCGCGATCTGCTGGCGTCCTGTGCGGCGGCGGAGGCGATCTCCCGGCCGCCGCGCGACCCCGACCCGCGGGCGCCGCGGCGGGCCGCCGGGGATGTGCGCCCGCACGCCGCCTGAGGGCCGTCCCCGGGGTCACCGGACCACGATGACCGGCACCCCGATCGTCGCGAACCCCCACATCGCGTTGCCGTCCGCCCGTGTCTCCCGGATACCGCCCGTGCGCAACGCCGGGTCGGGCGTCGTGGCCGTGCCGGTGTTCACCGCGGCGCTGAAGCCGATGGCGACCCCGTCCCGGCTGGTGAAGCGCACGACGTGTTCGATGGGCAGGCCGTCCGTGCCGGTGGTCAGGTTCGAGCGGGACGTGACGAGATAGGCGCCCGGGAGCGGGTCCACGCTGCCGGGCCGCACCGTGAAGGTGCGCAGCACCCTGTTGCGCTCGCTGACCAGCCAGACCCGGTCGTCGCTCACCGAGTACACCACCCGTTCACCCGCTCCGGAGATGCCGGGCAGCGCGGTGGGGTTCGTCCGGTCGCGGGCCGCCTTGGGCGTCGGCGACGCGCTCGCGCGGGGCTTGCCGAGGTCGGCGGGGACGGTCGCCGAGGCCTGGTAGGCGAGAAAGCCGACCGTTCCGACCGCCGCCGCGGTGAGCCCGGCCACGATCGACGAGCTGGTCACTGCCACGTGCGCCCACCTCTGTTTCATGTCATTTCTTTTTCATCGCATTTGTCGCATTTAGTGCAGACGGTAGCAGTCAGTGACCATCCGATCGGGACGGCCGCCCGGCACGCGCTGGAGCCGTAGGCTGTTCGCGTGCTCTTGCTCGCTCTGGATACCGCCACCCCCGCCGTCACCGTCGCGCTGCACGACGGCACGGACGTCATCGCCTCCTCGAGCCAGGTGGACGCGCGCCGGCACGGCGAGCTGCTGCTGCCGGCCGTCGACCGCGTGCTCGCCGAGGCCGGGCTGAAGCTCGACGCCGTCACCGGGATCGTCGTCGGCATCGGGCCCGGTCCCTACACCGGCCTGCGTGTCGGCCTGATGACCGCCGACACCTTCGGCCTCGTGCTCGGCGTGCCCGTGCACGGCGTGTGCACGCTCGACGCCCTCGCCTACGCCGCCGACATCGAGAAGGGCCCCTTCGTCGTGGCGACCGACGCCCGCCGCAAGGAGGTCTACTGGGCGACGTACGCCGACTCCCGCACCCGGCTGACCGGCCCCGCCGTCGACCGGCCCGCCGACATCGCCGAGCAGGTGGACGGGCTCCCGGCCGTCGGCGCGGGCGCGCTGCTCTACCCCGGCACCTTCCCGCAGGCGCACGAACCCGAGCACGTCTCCGCCGCCGCCCTCGCCTCGCTGGCCGCCGAGAAGCTGGCCACGGGCGAGGAACTCCCGGCGCCCCGGCCGCTGTATCTGCGCCGGCCCGACGCCCAGGTCCCCAAGAACTACAAGGTGGTCACCCCCAAGTGACCGAACCCGCAACCCCCCGACTGCGCGAGATGCGCTGGTGGGACATCGATCCCGTGCTGGAGCTGGAGAAGGACCTCTTCCCCGAGGACGCCTGGTCGCGGGGCATGTTCTGG
This sequence comes from Streptomyces sp. NPDC039424, assembly GCF_055639495.1. Lineage (NCBI taxonomy): Bacteria > Bacillati > Actinomycetota > Actinomycetes > Kitasatosporales > Streptomycetaceae > Streptomyces > Streptomyces sp. NPDC039424. The sequence goes on along the minus strand of NZ_JBVKAI010000002.1, from coordinate 623,400 downwards.
TCGGAGCTGGCCCACTCCCGGGGCCCCGAGGCGACGCGGCGGTACGTCGTGGCCGAGGAGGGCGACCGGATCGCCGGCTACGCGGGCCTGGCCGCGCAGGGGGACCTCGCCGACATCCAGACCATCGCGGTCGCCCGCGACCACCAGGGCACCGGGCTCGGTGGCCGGCTGCTGGCCGAGCTGCTGAGCGCGGCCACCGCCTTCGAGTGCGCCGAGGTCATGCTGGAGTGCCGGGTGGACAACGTCCGCGCGCAGAAGCTCTACGAGCGCTTCGGATTCGAAGCCATCGGCTTCCGGCGGGGCTACTACCAGCCCGGCAACGTGGACGCCCTGGTCATGCGCCTGACCACGCAGTCCGACAGCGGCTCCGCCGCGGGTTCCACCTCCGAACAAGGCTCCGAACAAGGAACAGAGAGCAATGGCTGACGAACCCCTGGTCCTGGGGATCGAGACCTCCTGCGACGAGACCGGCGTCGGCATCGTCCGTGGCACCACCCTGCTGGCCGACGCCATCGCCTCCAGCGTGGACGAGCACGCCCGCTTCGGCGGGGTCGTGCCGGAGGTCGCCTCCCGGGCCCACCTGGAGGCGATGGTGCCCACCATCGACCGCGCGCTGAAGGACGCGGGCGTCTCCGCCCGGGACCTGGACGGCGTCGCGGTGACGGCGGGCCCGGGGCTCGCGGGCGCCCTGCTGGTCGGCGTCTCGGCGGCGAAGGCGTACGCCTTCGCCCTCGGCAAGCCGCTGTACGGGGTCAACCACCTCGCCTCCCACATCTGCGTGGACCAGCTGGAGCACGGCCCGCTGCCGGAGCCGACGATGGCGCTGCTGGTCTCCGGCGGCCACTCGTCGCTGCTGCTGTCCGCGGACATCACCTCGGACGTGCGCCCGATGGGCTCGACCATCGACGACGCGGCGGGCGAGGCCTTCGACAAGATCGCCCGCGTGCTGAACCTGGGCTTCCCGGGCGGCCCGGTCATCGACCGGTACGCCAAGGAGGGCGACCCGCAGGCCATCGCCTTCCCGCGCGGCCTGACCGGCCCGCGCGACCCCGCGTACGACTTCTCCTTCTCCGGCCTCAAGACCGCCGTGGCCCGCTGGATCGAGGCCAAGCGCGCGGCGGGCGAGGAGGTCCCGGTGCGGGACGTCGCCGCCTCCTTCCAGGAGGCCGTGGTGGACGTCCTGACCCGCAAGGCCGTACGGGCCTGCAAGGACGAGGGCGTCGACCACCTGATGATCGGCGGCGGCGTGGCCGCCAACTCCCGTCTGCGCGCCCTGGCCCAGGAGCGCTGCGAGGCGGCCGGCATCCGGCTGCGCGTCCCGCGCCCCAAGCTGTGCACGGACAACGGCGCGATGGTCGCCGCCCTGGGCGCCGAGATGGTGGCCCGGGGGCGGGCCGCCTCCAGCTGGGACCTGTCGGCGGACTCCTCCCTGCCGGTGACCGACCCGCATGTCCCCGGTCACGACCATGTGCACGAGGTCGGCGAGGAGAACCTGTACCCGTGACGGTCGCCCTGATGTGGGAGGCCCGGGCGGTGGCGGGGCGCGGCGAGGAGCTGCTCGCCTGGGCACGGGCGCAGGAGCTGCCGCGTCGGCCCCTGCGCCGGGAGGCCCTCCGCGCCCCGCAGGACCGCGTCCTCGTCATCACGTGGTGGGACGCCGAGTACGACGCCGAGCTGCCGGAACTGCCTGAACCGGACGCGGACTTGGTCAGCCGGCCGGTGCATCGGTGGCGGTTCGAGTCGGTGGGGGAGGACTGACGGAGGCTCACCCCGCCCCCGACACCTCCGTCTCGCACCGCAGCCGCCGGTCCGCGCCCACGGGCCGTACCGGCCCCGTCAGTGTCAGCCGCGCGGTGTGCCGGGCCTCGGCGCTGGATGTGGCCAGCCGTAGTTCCAGCATGCCCGGCTCGACCACCCGTGCGCCCGAACGGCCGGTGAAAGCCGACAGGTCGGCGTGGAAGCGGAAGGTGACGCGGCGGGCCTCACCGGGGGCCAGCTCCAGGCGCCGGTAGCCGATCAGCCGGACGTCCGGGCGGGTCACGCTCGCCACCGGGTCGTGCAGGTACAGCTGTACGACCTCCGCGCCCTCCCGGTCGCCGGTGTTGCGGACGGTCACCGAGAGGTCGTACGAGCCGTCCGTCGGGATCTCCGCCTCCGGTCCTTCGAAGTCCTCCCAGGCGAACGTCGTGTACGAGCGCCCGTGCCCGAAGGGGTACAACGGCGTCGGGTCGAGGTTGCTGACATCGCCCGCCAGACCCAGCGGCGGCTGGAGGTACGTCCACGGCTGGCCGCCGGGGACCCTCGGGACGCTCACCGGGAGGCGGCCGGACGGGTTCACCCGGCCCGACAGCACGCCCGCCACCGCCGGACCGCCCTCCTCGCCCGGGAAGAAGGTCTGCACCACCGCCCCGAGCCGGCCGTGCCAGCGCCCCAGCGCGTACGGGCGGCCGGTGAGCAGCACCAGGATTACCGGGACACCCGTACTCAGCAGGGTGTCGAGCAACTCGCCCTGGACACCGGGCAGTTCGAGGTCCGTCACGTCGCAGCCCTCGCCCGAGGTGCCCCGGCCGAACAGCCCGGCCCGGTCGCCGAGCACCGCGACGCAGACGTCCGCCTCCGCCGCCCTGGCCACCGCCTCCTCGAAGCCGGACGAGTCGGGGTCGGACACCCCGCAGCCCTCGGCGAAGGTCACCTTCGCGTCCGGCAGTTCGGCGCGCAGGGCCTCCAGCACGGCCGGGATCTCCACCCCGAGCGGCACCTCGGGGTGGTGGGTGAGGACATGGGACGGGAAGGAGTAGCAGCCGAGCATCGCCAGCGCGTCGGCCGCGCGCGGGCCGACCACCGCGATCCGGGTGTCGGGGGCCAGCGGCAGCAGCCCCTCGGGGTTGTCCAGCAGCACCACCGACTCCTGGGCCAGACGGCGGGCCAGCGCCCGGTTCGCGGCCGAGTCCAGGTCGATCGGGCCGGACGGCTCCGGCTGCCAGTCCGCGTCGAGCAGACCCAGTTCGCACTTCTGGAGGAGGACGCGGCGGGCGGCCCGGTCCACCAGCGACTCCGGGATGCTGCCCTCCCGTACCGCCGCCACCAGCGGTTTCCCGTAGCACTTCAGGGTCGGCAGTTCGACGTCGATGCCCGCCTCCAGGGCCAGGTGCGCCGCCCGGGCCTCGGACTCCGCGACCCGGTGCAGGGTCTGCAGGAAGCCGATGCCGAAGTAGTCGGCGACCACCGTCCCCGTGAACCCCCACTCCTCGCGCAGGAGTTCGGTCAGCAGCCCCGGGTCCGCCGACGCGGGGACGCCGTCCATCTCGGTGTACGCCGCCATCACCGAGCGTGCCCCGCCCTCGCGCAGCGCCATCTCGAAGGGCGGGAGGGTGACGTCCGCGAGCTCCCGGACGCCCGCCCGGACGGGGGCCTGGTTCCGCGCGCCCGCCGAGGACGCGTACCCGGCGAAGTGCTTGAGCGTGGCGATGACCCCGGCCGACTCCAGGCCCCGTACGTACGCCGTGCCGATCGTGCCGACCAGGTAGGGGTCCTCGCCGATCGTCTCCTCCACCCGGCCCCAGCGCGGATCCCGTACGACGTCCAGCACGGGGGCGAGGCCCTGGTGGACGCCGGCCGAGCGCAGGTCGCGGCCGATGCGCCGGCCCAGCTCCTCGACCAGCGCCGGGTCGAAGGTGGCGCCCCAGGCCAGCGGGACCGGGTACGCCGTCGCACCCCAGGCGGTGAAGCCCGCCAGGCACTCCTCGTGGGCGACCGCCGGGATGCCGAAGCGGCCCGCCCCGGCGATCCGGCGCTGGGCGCGGGCCAGGGCCTGCGCGCCGAGCGCCGGGTCCACGGGGGCGGTGCCGAAGGAGCGGGTCAGCTGGCCGAGGCCGAGCGTGATCAGCTCGTCCCAGTCGTAGTCGGCGGTCATCTCGCGCTGGAGCGGGGCGACGCCCTCGCCGTCCGTGGCGGCGCCCACCCACACCCCGTAGAGCTGGGCGGCCTTTTCCTCCAGGGTCATCCTCGCGAGCAGGTCGTCGACGCGGGCGGCGGCGGGCAGGGCGGAGTCGCGCCAAGGAGCGGTTGTCATATAACTCCCGTCTCTGCTCACGGAGCTTCACGGTGTTCACGAATGTTTCGAAGATAATGCCGAATGTTCCGGGAACCTATGGCGGGCGAAGGTCTTCGTCAAGGGGGCGCGCAGGGATTACGATCGCCGGCATGAAGCCTCCGAAGCCCGCAGGAACGCAGACCGCCACCCTCGCCGAAATCGCTCGTCAGGCCGGCGTCTCCGCTCCGACTGTTTCGAAGGTGCTCAACGGCCGCGCCGACGTCGCCCCCGCCACCCGCACCCGTGTCGAGGAACTCCTGCGCGCCTACGGCTACCGCCGCCGCCGCGCCGAGGCCTCCCGTTCCCCCCTGATCGACCTGGTCTTCCACGAGCTGGAGAGCGCCTGGGCGATGGAGGTCATCCGGGGCGTGGAGAACGTGGCCCGGGACGCGGGCCTGAGCGTGGTGCTGAGCGAGAGCGCGGGACGGCTCACCCCCGGCCGGACCTGGGCCGACCAGGTCGCCGCCCGCCGCCCGCACGGCGTGATCCTGGTGCTCTCCGGGCTGGACGAGTCCCAGCGCGCGCTGCTGACCAGCAGATCCATCCCGTTCGTGGTGATGGACCCGGCCGGCGACCCGGGCGCCGACGTGCCCTCGATCGGCGCCACCAACTGGCAGGGCGGCCTCGCCGCCACCCGCCACCTCGTCGAGCTGGGCCACACCCGCATCGGCGCGATCAGCGGCCCCTCCCGGATGATGTGCAGCCGCGCCCGCGTCGACGGCTACCGGGCCGCCCTGGAGACCGCGGGAGTGCCGGTCGACCAGCAGCTGATCAAGGCCGGGGACTTCCACCACGAGGCCGGCTACCGGCTGGGCCTGGAGCTGCTGCGCCGCCCCGACCGGCCCACCGCCGTCTTCGCGGGCAACGACCTCCAGGCGCTCGGACTGTACGAGGCCGCCCGTGAGCTGGGGCTGCGCATCCCGGAGGACCTCAGCGTGGTCGGCTTCGACGATCTGCCGGTGGCCCGCTGGGTGGGGCCGCCGCTGACGACCGTACGGCAGCCGCTGACCGAGATGGCCGAGGCCGCGGCCAAGCTGGTGCTGGACCTGGGGCGCGAGGACGCCGGTACGGCGGCGACCCGGGTGGAGCTGGCGACCAGCCTGGTGGTGCGCAGCAGTACGGCGGCACCTTCGGCGGTTTAGTGGGGTGGTGGCGGTCCTGTATTGACGGGGATTCCGTGGGCCCCCACACTGCTCCGAAGCCAATCGGTTGTTCAACCGAAACTTTCGGAGGCACCCGCATGCGATCTCTGAGAAAAGGCTTGTCCCTCGCGTCGTTCCTGACGGGCGTCGCGACGCTCGGCGCCCTGCTGGCCGCGGCACCCGCCGCGCACGCCGCTGACACCCCGTTGCGGGACCTCGCGGCGGCCAAGGGCAAGGTCATCGGTACCGCGGTCACCGGCTCCAAGCTCACCGGCACGTACGGCGACATCGCGGGGTCGCAGTTCAACTCGCTCACCCCGGGCAACGCCATGAAGTGGGGCTCGGTCGAGCCCACCCAGGGCGGCTTCAACTGGACCGAGGCCGACCAGATCGTGGCTTTCGCGCAGGCCCACAACCAGCAGGTGCGGGGCCACACGCTGGTCTGGCACAGCCAGAACCCGAGCTGGCTGACGAACGGCAGCTGGACGTCCGCCCAGCTCAGCAGCCTGCTGCAGAACCACATCAGCACCGAGGTGGGCCGGTACAAGGGCAAGATCGCGGCCTGGGACGTGGTCAACGAGCCCTTCAACGAGGACGGCAGCTACCGCTCCACCCTCTGGTACAACGGCCTCGGCTCCGGCTATATCGCCAATGCCCTGACCTGGGCGCGCGCGGCCGACCCGAACGCCAAGCTGTACATCAACGACTACAACGTCGAGGGCGTCAACGCGAAGTCCACCGCCCTGTACAACCTGGTCAAGTCCCTGAAGCAGCAGGGTGTCCCGATCGACGGCGTCGGTCTCCAGGCCCACCTGATCCTCGGCCAGGTCCCGTCCACCCTCCAGCAGAACATCCAGCGCTTCGCCGACCTGGGCGTGGACGTGGCGATCACCGAACTGGACGTACGGATGGCGCTGCCCGCCGACAGCGCGAAACTCGCCCAGCAGGCCGCCGACTTCAAGTCGGTCGTCGCCGCCTGCGCGGCGGTCACCCGCTGCGTCAACGTCACCGTCTGGGGCTTCGCCGACTCCGACTCCTGGGTGCCGAGCACCTTCCCGGGCTACGGGGCGGCGACGCCGTACGACGAGAACTACGGCCCCAAGCCCGCCTACTACTCCATCGCCGAGGCGCTCGGCGGCGGTACGGGCACCCCGCCGCCGACGGGCGCCTGCACGGCGACGTACAGCGTCACCAGCCAGTGGAGCACCGGCTTCACCGGGCAGGTGAAGATCGTCTGCTCCGGCGCCTCGCTGTCCTCCTGGAAGGCGAGCTGGACCTACGGCGCGGGCCAGCGGATCACACAGGCCTGGAACGCCGGCTGCACCCAGTCGGGCGCGGCGGTGACATGCGCGAACGCCTCGTACAACGGGTCGGTTCCGGACGGCGGCTCGGTGACCTTCGGGTTCAACGCGTCCTGGAGCGGGAGCAACCCGGTGCCCACGGTGACGCTGGGATGAGAATCTCCCAAGAAAAACGGCTCTCACGGCTTCCGCTAACAGTCTCCTAATAATTCGCACTTACGTTTCCTGCCCGTGACGGGACATGACGAGAACGGCGACGAGGGCAGACGCGTCGGCCGACGGTCGACAGTGATGAAGGCCGCCGGCCTCAGCCTCGCGGGCGCGCTGGTACTGGGTGGCGCGGCGGCGGGCTGGGCGTACCGGCACCTGAACAACAACATCCGAAGCGTCGACATCAACAGCGCGCTCGGCGACGACCGCCCGGCCAAGGCGGTCACCACCCCGTCCGCCGCCTCGGCGTCCGCGTCCCCGCTGCCGACCGAGGCCCTGAACATCCTCGTCCTCGGCTCCGACTCGCGCAGCGGCAAGGCGAACAAGGAGCTCGGCGGCGGCGACAGCTCCGGCGCCCGTTCCGACACGGCGATGGTCGTGCACATCGACGCGGGCCGCACCGAGGCCACCGTCGTCAGCATCCCGCGCGACACGCTGGTCACGCGCCCGTCCTGCCCGCTGTCCTCGGGCGGCTCGACGGCGGTGGCGTACAACGCCATGTTCAACAGCGCGTACTCGGTGGGCGGGCCGGTGTGCGCGGTGAAGACGGTCGAGTCGGTCACCGGCGTCCGCATGGACCACTACATCGAGATCGACTTCTCCGGCTTCGCGAAGCTGGTGAACGCCCTCGGCGGGGTCACCGTCACCACCGACGAGGACATCGACGACGACAAGAGCCACCTCCACCTCGAGGCCGGCACCCACCACCTGAACGGCACGCGAGCCCTGGCCCTGGCCCGCACCCGGCACGGCATAGGCGACGGCAGCGACCTCGGCCGCATAGGCCTCCAGCAGAAACTGGTGAAGGCCCTGCTGGAGCAGGTCGCCTCCACGGACCTCCTGACCGACCCCACCAAGCTCTACCAGGTCGCCGACGCCGTCACCGGCAGCCTGACCACCGACACCGGCCTCGACTCCCTCGGCGAGCTGATGCGCCTGGGCCAGAGCCTGAAGAGCCTGTCCTCCGACCGTGTGCAGACGGTGACCATGCCGGTGGTGACGGCCCCGTCCGACCCCAACCGGGTCGTCGCCGAGGAACCGGCGGCGAGCACGCTGTGGAAGTCGCTGCGCTGACGGCAACTTTCGCGCCCCCGGAAAAAACTTCGGGGAATTCCGGGGAGCGTGTCGATGCGGGTGTCTCCCGTTCGACGCATGGGTGAGAAGGCGGGGAGAGCCCCCGCCGTCCGGCCGAAGGAGTCACCATGCCCCGCTACCTGTCGCTCGTACGGATCGACGAGGCCACCGCCCCCGCCGAGGGCCCCAGCCCGGAGCTGATGCAGCGGATGGGCGAGCTGATCGAGGAGATCACCAAGGCCGGCGTGATGCTCGACACCGCCGGGCTGCTGCCCTCCGCGCAGGGCACCACGGTCCGCTGGGAGGGCGGGAAGATCTCCGTCACGGACGGGCCGTTCACCGAGTCCAAGGAGGTCGTCGGCGGCTACGCGCTCATGCAGTGCAAGGACATGGCCGAGGCCGTGGAGTGGACCAAGCGGTTCCTGAAGACCCACGAGGAGCACTGGACGGTGGCCTGCGAGGTGCGGGAGATCGCGGAGAGCTGAGCCTTCCCCGCCTCCGTTTGGCGGGCGCCGGACAGGGGTGTTGCATGGTGGGTTGTGGAACAGCAGCCCACCGCGGCATCCTCCGGCGCCGCCGCACAGGCCATCGAGACCGTCTTCCGCCTGGAGTTCCCCCGCGTCATCGCCGGTGTCGCCCGGATCGTCCGGGACGTCGGCATCGCCGAGGAACTGGCCCAGGACGCGCTGGTCGCGGCCTTGGAACGGTGGCCCCGGGACGGTGTGCCGGACAACCCGGGCGCCTGGCTCACGGCCACCGCCCGGCACCGCGCCGTCGACCTGGTCCGCCGCCGGGAGCGGTACGCCCGCAAGCTCGCGGAGATCGGCCGCGACCTGGAGACCACGGCCCCGCCGCCGGAACCGGCCGACCCCGACGACATCGACGACGACCTGCTCCGCCTGGTCTTCACCGCCTGTCACCCGGTGCTGTCCCCCGAGGCCCGCACCGCGCTCACACTGCGTCTGCTGGGCGGCCTGACCACGGCGGAGATCGCCCGCGCGTTCCTCGTGCCGGAGCCGACGATCGCCCAGCGGATCGTCCGCGCCAAGCGGACCCTGGCGAAGCGGAACGTCGCCTTCGAGGTCCCGTACGGCCCCGACCGCGAGGCCCGCCTCGGCTCCGTCCTCGACGTCATCTACCTGGTCTACAACGAGGGTTACGCGGCCACGGCCGGGGACGACTGGCTGCGCCCCGCCCTGTGCGAGGACGCCCTGCGGCTGGCCCGCGTGCTGTCCGCGCTGATGCCCAAGGAACCCGAGGTGCACGCGCTGACCGCCCTCCTGGAGTTCCAGACCTCCCGGGCCGCCGCCCGCACCGGCCCCGACGGCGCGCCCGTCCGCCTCAAGGACCAGAACCGCCGCCGCTGGAACCGCATGCTCATCGCCCGCGGCATCACGGCCCTCGGCCGCGCCGAGGCCACCTCGACCGGCGCCCCCGGCCCGTACGCCCTCCAGGCCGCGATCGCCGCCTGCCACGCCCACGCGTACGCCTACGAGGAGACCGACTGGGCGGCCATCGCGACCCTCTACGGCCTGCTCGCCGTCCGCGCCCCGTCCCCGGTCGTCGAACTCAACCGCGCGGTCGCCGTCTCCATGGCCGAGGGCCCGGGGCCCGCCCTCGCGATCGTCGACGCCCTCGCGGCCGAGCCCGCCCTGCGCGACTACCACCTGCTGCCCAGCGTCCGCGGCGACCTGCTGGCCCGCCTCGGGCGCGGGGCGGAGGCGCGCGCGGAGTTCGTACGGGCCGCCGCGCTCACCCGCAACGCGCGGGAGCGGCAGCTGCTGGCCACCCGGGTGCGCGAGCTCGACCCTCCCTGCCGCCCTCCATTCCCTTCCTGACCAGGGAGGGCTTACAGTTGCGCCGCTGCTGTGCATGGGCGGGGCATCTTGTCTCCGCCCCGGCGCCCCCTGGCGTGCGCACGGCCCGGCGGCACATCCTTTTTTTCCACCCGTGGGGGGTACTTCCTTGCCATCTGCCAGATCTGCCGCGCGTCGCAGACTCGTCGCGCTCACCGCCGCCACCGCCCTCGCCGCCGGCACCGCGACCGCGCTGGCCCCGACGGCGTCGGCCGACGTCAGCGGCTGGCCGGCCACGGACGGCGGTATCGCCGTCATCAACGACGGCATCACCCTGGTCGACTCCACCGGGGCGGGCGGCAAGTACGTCTACGGCGGCTCCGACGCGGAGACCCCCGCGTGGTCGCCCGACGGCAGCCGGGTGGCCTTCGAGGAGGCCGGGCTCCTGCGCACCGTGAGCGTCACGGGCGGCAGCCCGACCACGGTCTACGACGGTGTCTACAACGGCCGCTCGCCGTCGCACCCGACGTACTGGAACACCGGTGCCGGGATCGTCTTCTCCGCGGTCAAGAAGCTCTACTCCGTCCCCTCCGACGGCGGTACGGCCACCGCCGTGTTCTCCACCGGGGGCGGCTGCGACACCCTGCCGAGCGCCGCCGCGGTCGGCCGGCTCGTGGCCTTCCAGCGCAACGGCGGGTCGTGCAGCGTCAAGACGCCGTCCGTCGTCCTCTACGACGCCGCCACGGGCACGCAGAAGACGCTGACCGCCGACGGCGGCGCCCCCGCGCTCTCGCCGGACGGCACCAAGGTCGCCTTCGTCCGCACCGTCGACGGCCACGCCCAGCTGTTCTCCGTCAACACCGACGGCACCGGAGAGCGCCGCCTCACCGACAGCACCGGCGACTACGCGTCCCCCTCGTGGGCGCCCGCGAGCGACCGGCTGGTCGTCCACTACACCGGGCACTACACCGGGCCCGTGGGCGACGACCACTGCTGCATGGACGCCCTGGAGGTGCTGACGGTCACCGCGGACTCCGTGACCGCGGGCAGCCCGTTCCCGTACGGCGGCCGTTCGCCCGCCTGGCAGCCGCTGCGCAAGAACGCCGTCGGCCGGGTCTGGGGCGCCGACGTCTACGGCACCAACATCGCCGCGTCCCGCTGGACCTGGAACACCGTCGGCCAGAGCGAGCCGGGCCTGATGAACGCCTCGTCCGCGGTGCTGGTCTCCAAGGACAGCGAGGCGTACGCGCTGACGTCCCCCGCCCTCGCGGGCAAGAAGCACGGCCCGGTCCTGATGACCTCGGGCAGCTCGCTGTCGGCCGCCGTGCAGACCGAGCTCAGGCGGGTCCTCAAGCCCGGCGCGAGCGTCTATCTCATCGGCGGTACGTCGATCCTGAGCAGCGCCGTCGCCTCGAAGGTCTCCTCGCTCGGCTTCACCCCGAAGCGGCTGGCCGGCACCTCCCGCTACTCGACCTCGGTCGCCGTCGCCAAGTCGATCACCAGCGCGCCGGACTACGTCTTCCTCGCCACCGGCAACGACTACCACTCGGCGCTCGCCGCCGCGTCGGCCGCGGGCGCGGACGGGACCAGCGGCAAGGCGGTCGTCGTGCTCAACGACGGCAACACGCTGACCTCGTCGGTGAAGTCGTACCTCAACGGCCTCGACCCGCGCGACACGTACATGATCCCGGTCGGCGGCTCGGCGAAGTACGCGCTGACGCACACGTCGTTCTCCCACTGGCCGTCGAAGTACACCTACTACCCGATCACGGCGAGCACCAACGAGGGCACCGCCGCGGCCCTCGCACGCTTCTGGTGGGGCGGTCCGAGCAATGCCGCCCTGGCCGACGTGGACAGCTGGCGCGGCGGCACCTCGGCCGCCGCGGCGATGAACGTCTTCGCCCCGCTGCTGTGGACCGACAGCGACACCCTCTCCTCCGACACCAAGTCGTACCTGGTCAAGGAGGCCGCGAACGTCAACGGTCTGGCCGTCTTCGGCGGCACCGGCTCGGTGTCGGCCACGGCGCTGGACTCGGCGGGCACGGCGATCAGCGCGAGCAGCGGCCAGTGGACGTACACGCCGTACTACAACGGCCTGGCGCCCGCCGCGAGTTCGTACGCGACGCGGCCCGCGTCCGGTGCCGCGGCCCCGAAGGGCCCGGCGGCCACGGAGCCGGACCTGTCCGCGCTGCGGGCCACGGCCACGCAGTAGGCGCTCAGCCGTTCGCGGGTGCCCCGAGCAGCATCGTCGGGGCACCCGCGACGCGTGTGAGGAACACGGTCGCCGAGTTGGGCCCCTGCGGCTTGACCTTGCGCCGCAACTCCTCCGGCTCCACCGCCGACCCCCGCTTCTTCACGGTCAGGATCCCGACCTCCCGCTCCCGCAGCAGCGCCTTCAACCTCTTCACGTTGAAGGGGAGTCGGTCGGTGATCTCGTACGCGGTCGCGTACGGCGTCGGCCGCAGCCCGTCCGCCGTGATGTACGCGATGGTCTCGTCGACGAGCCCGCCGTCGAGCGACTCGGCGACCTCGGCGACCAGATGCGCCCGGATGACGGCGCCGTCGGGTTCGTACAAGTACCGTCCGACGGCGCGTACTCCGGGATCGGGGAGCCCTCGGCCCTGAAGAGACCGCGGCCCCGGCAGCAGCGTGGCCCGTACGGCGCCCGGCCGGGCCCCGGTCCCGAACCACAGCACGGCCTCTTTCACATCGCCGGCGTCGGAGATCCACTCGGCCTCGGCCTCGTCCGGGATCGCCTCGTGGGGAATACCGGGCGCGATCTTCAACGCGGCGCACCGGGCCCCGGTCGCCGCTCCCACCGCCCACGACAACGGCGGCGAGTACGCCTCCGGATCGAAGATCCGGCCCCGCCCGCCTCGCCTGGCGGGGTCCACGAACACGGCGTCGTACGAGGAGGTGTCCACCTCCGTCACGTCCGCCTCCCGCACCTCGATCAGCTCGCCCAGCCCCAGCTCCTCCGCGTTGGCCCGCGCCACCGCCGCCGTCAGCGGGTCGCGGTCGACGGCGAGGACGCGGATCCCGGCGCGGGCGAGGGCGATCGCGTCGCCGCCGATCCCGCAGCACAGATCGGCCACGGACGTCACCCCCAGGTCCTTCAGCCGCCCCGCCCGGTACGTGGCCACGCTGGTCCGCGTCGACTGCTCGACCCCGTGGGGTGTGAAGAACATCCGTTCCGCGTCCTCGGCCCCGAACTTCGCCGCCGCCCGCTGCCGCAGCCGGGCCTGGCCGAGGGCGGCCGAGACCAGGTCGGCGGGGTGGTCGCGGCGCAGCCGGGTGGCGACGGCGAGTTCGTCGGCCGGGGCGGTGCCGCGAACCGCGTCGAGCAGGGCGCGGCCCTCGGGGGTGAGCAGGGAGTGGAAGGGGAGCTGGTCGTTCACCGGCTCATTGTGGGCCAGTCGGTGGATGGTTCGCCTCCGGTGGCGGTGTCGGGCCCGGTCGGGTCCGGGGCTCTGCGAGGATCCGGCACCATGCGAGTAGTAGTACAAAATGACAAAAATGGTGCGCGCTGGAGAAGAGCGGCCGTCCGGGGCGGCCTCGCCTCACTCGCCGTGACCGCCCTCGTCTCCGGCTGTACGGTGCCGGGCCCGGAGCCGGGCGCCCGGCCCGCCCCGGGCCAGCAGCACCAGCGGACCCCAGCCGAGGCCCTGGACAACTACGCCTCCCGGCTGGGCGCCTCCCGCGCCGCCCTGGTCGCCGCCGCCCGGCGCTGGGGCCTGGAGAGCGTGCCGCTCACACCCCCGGCGCCGCCCGCCCACAAGCCGAGGATCACCCCCCGCGACGGGTTCGAGGTCGACGGGCAGGAGGAACTGCGTCTGCCCCCGGTCTTCACCACGATCCCGACCAAACAGAAGGTCGTCTTCCTCACCATCGACGACGGCGCCGAGAAGGACCCGGCCTTCCTGCGCATGATGAGCGACCTGAAGATCCCGTACACCGCCTTCCTCAGCAACTACCTGGTGAAGGACGACTACGGCTACTTCCGAAGGATGCAGGCCAAGGGCGTCACCCTCAACAACCACACCCTGACCCACCCCTACCTGCCGGGTCTGTCCTACGAGGAGCAGAAGGACGAGATCTGCGGCATGCAGCGGGTCATGCGCGAGCAGTTCGGCAAGCGCCCGTCCGTCTTCCGCCCGCCCTACGGCAACTACAACGGGGACACCCTGCGGGCCGCGAAGTCCTGCGGCATCGCATACGCGCCGATCTGGAACGAGGAGGTCTTCGTCGACCACTGGGAGTACCGGGAGGACGACCAGAGGCTGCGCCCCGGCGACATCGTGCTCTCCCACTTCCGGGGACGGGACGACTGGCAGGGCACGATGCCCGACATGGTCCGCCGGTTCCTGAACAAGATCACCCGCGAGGGATACGCGGTGGCCCGCCTGGAGGACTACCTGTGAGGCGGCGGGGGCGGCCACGCCGGGCCCTGACCGCCGCCGCACTCACCGGGACCGCGCTCCTCCTCACCGGCTGCGCCCAGTCCGTCGACCCCATCGAACGCCTGGGCGAGAAGGCGGCCCAGCGGGTACGGCACCAGGCGCCCGCCCGTGACATGGCCTACCGCCACTGGGGCCTGCGGGCCCCGCTCGCCCCGGCCCCGAAACCCCCGGCCCGCCTCCCGGCCCGCCGCCGGGCACCCCGTGCGGAGGGGCCGCCCCTGCCCCCCGTCGTGGACCGCGTGGCCACCCGCGACAAGGTCGTCTTCCTCACCTACGACGACGGCGCCGAGAAGGACCCCCGCTTCGTCGACATGGTCCGCGAACTGCGCCTCCCGGTCAGCATGTTCCTCACCGACAGCGTCGCCGGCCCCGGCTACGGCCACTTCGCCCGCCTCCGGTCCGCCGGCGCCGGCGTCCACAACCACACCCTCGACCACCCCGCCATGGCCGGACTGCCCTACGCCGGCCAACGCGCCGAGATCTGCGGCCAGCAGGAGAGGCTCAGGTCCCGCTTCGGCGTGCGCCCCCGCCTCTTCCGCCCGCCCTACGGCACGTACGACACCACCACGCTGCGCGCCGCCGCCGACTGCGGGGTCTCGGCGGTCGTCCTGTGGCGGGTGTCCATGACGGCCGACGACCTCACCTACACCGAGGGCGACCACCACCTCCGCCCCGGCGACATCATCCAGGTGGGCGCCGACGAGTCCACCGGCCCCACCCTGAAGGAACGCACGGCCCGCCTCCTGCGCAGGGTTCAGGCCCAGGGGCTGACGGTGGGCCGTCTGGAGGACTACCTCTGAGGGCACTTCGCAAGCGCCGGTCCGCATCGGCCGGCACCCCGCGCACGTCGCACACACGCACGACAAAACCACCATTACCGCGGACGCGCCGCACGGCAATTGGCACTCCGCTTGACCGAGTGCTAATCGCGGTCATAGTCTCGGGTCTGGCACTCCCCCCTGGAGAGTGCCAACAAAGCGACGGGCAGGTCCGGCACCCGCGACGACGGATCGACCTGGTCGCCACCTCAGACAGTTAACCCCGTGAGATCTCCGAAGGGGGAGGTCGGATCGTGACGACCGCCAGCTCCAAGGTTGCCATCAAGCCGCTCGAGGACCGCATCGTGGTCCAGCCGCTGGACGCCGAGCAGACCACGGCCTCTGGCCTGGTCATCCCGGACACCGCCAAGGAGAAGCCCCAGGAGGGCGTCGTCCTGGCCGTGGGCCCGGGCCGCTTCGAGGACGGTAACCGTCTTCCGCTCGACGTCTCCGTCGGCGACGTCGTGCTGTACAGCAAGTACGGCGGCACCGAGGTGAAGTACAACGGCGAGGAGTACCTCGTCCTCTCGGCTCGCGACGTGCTCGCGATCATCGAGAAGTAGTTCACCCGAAGCATCTGCTGTAGAGCTGCGCCCCTGGCCCCCGCGACCAATAACAAGCCGGGCGCCCGGGGCGCAGTCTCTTTTTCACCTAGATTTCCGAGAGGGCTCCCGCTGCCATGGCGAAGATCCTGAAGTTCGACGAGGACGCCCGTCGCGCCCTCGAGCGCGGCGTCAACAAGCTCGCCGACACGGTCAAGGTGACGATCGGCCCCAAGGGCCGCAACGTCGTCATCGACAAGAAGTTCGGTGCTCCGACCATCACCAACGACGGCGTCACCATCGCCCGCGAGGTCGAGGTCGAGGACCCGTACGAGAACCTCGGTGCCCAGCTGGTGAAGGAGGTGGCGACCAAGACCAACGACATCGCGGGTGACGGTACGACCACCGCCACCGTGCTCGCTCAGGCGCTGGTACGCGAGGGCCTGAAGAACGTCGCCGCCGGTGCCTCCCCGGCCGCCCTGAAGAAGGGCATCGACGCCGCGGTCAAGGCCGTCTCCGACGACCTGCTCGCCTCGGCCCGGCCGATCGACGAGAAGTCCGACATCGCCGCCGTCGCCGCGCTGTCCGCCCAGGACCAGCAGGTCGGCGAGCTCATCGCCGAGGCGATGGACAAGGTCGGCAAGGACGGTGTCATCACCGTCGAGGAGTCCAACACCTTCGGTCTGGAGCTGGACTTCACCGAGGGCATGGCCTTCGACAAGGGCTACCTGTCGCCGTACTTCGTGACGGACCAGGAGCGCATGGAGGCCGTCCTGGAGGACCCCTACATCCTCATCAACCAGGGCAAGATCGCCTCGATCGCCGAGCTGCTCCCGCTGCTCGAGAAGATCATCCAGGCGAACTCCTCCCGGCCGCTGCTGATCATCGCCGAGGACGTCGAGGGCGAGGCCCTGTCGACCCTGGTCGTCAACAAGATCCGCGGCACCTTCAACGCCGTCGCCGTCAAGGCCCCCGGTTTCGGCGACCGCCGCAAGGCGATGCTGCAGGACATGGCGGTCCTCACCGGCGCCACCGTCATCTCCGAGGAGGTCGGCCTCAAGCTCGACCAGGTCGGCCTGGACGTGCTCGGCTCCGCCCGCCGCATCACCGTCACCAAGGACGACACCACGATCGTCGACGGCGCCGGCAACAAGGAAGACGTGACGGGCCGCGTCGCCCAGATCAAGGCCGAGATCGAGAACACCGACTCCGACTGGGACCGCGAGAAGCTCCAGGAGCGCCTCGCGAAGCTGGCCGGCGGCGTGTGCGTGATCAAGGTCGGCGCCGCCACCGAGGTGGAGCTGAAGGAGAAGAAGCACCGTCTGGAGGACGCCATCTCCGCGACCCGCGCCGCGGTCGAGGAGGGCATCGTCTCCGGTGGTGGCTCCGCTCTGGTCCACGCCGTCAAGGTCCTCGAGGGCAACCTCGACAAGACCGGCGACGAGGCCACCGGTGTGTCGGTCGTCCGCAAGGCCGCCGTCGAGCCGCTGCGCTGGATCGCCGAGAACGCCGGCCTCGAGGGCTACGTCATCGTCTCCAAGGTGGCCGAGCTCGAGAAGGGCAACGGCTACAACGCCGCCACCGGCGAGTACGGCGACCTGGTCAAGGCCGGCGTCATCGACCCGGTGAAGGTCACCCGCTCCGCCCTGGAGAACGCCGCCTCCATCGCCTCCCTCCTCCTCACGACCGAGACCCTGGTCGTCGAGAAGAAGGAAGAGGAGGAGCCGGCCGCCGGTGGCCACGGCCACGGCCACGCCCACTGACGTACGTCGGTAAGCGCTGAGTGAAGGCCCGGCACCTCTGAGGGGGTGCCGGGTTTTCGCGTCCCTGTGGAACATCTGTGCGCCAGGATGGGCGCATGATGCGTACCGCGCGAGTCCTGCCGCTGTTGCTCCTCCTCCCCGCGCTGCTCACCGGCTGCGGCACCGAGAAGGCGGCCACCGGAGCCGGGGACTCCCCGTCTCCCACCCCCGACACGTCCGAACTCGACGCCCGCGTCCGGGCGTTGGGGGTCGCGCCCGAACTCGTCTATGTCACCGAGGTGTCCGGCTTCACGCCCGCCCAGCAGTCCGTCGGCGTGAACGGGGACGACGGCTTCTCCGTCTCCTACTGGTCGAAGGACGGCGGCATCCTCCACCTCTACGTCGACCGGGGCGCGGTGACCACCGCCGCCTGCCCGAAGCAGGAGGAGTGCGTGAGGCCGCAGAAGGATCAGATGGTGCACATCAGCGGCGAGAAGGTCACCCGCAAGGTCCTGCGCGAGGCGGCCCGCAACGTTCACCGCCCCTCCGCCGCGGAGCTCGCCGCGCTGCTGCCATCACCGGCGCCGACACCGACCGAGCCGGTACGCCGCGGCGACCTTCCCTCGTACGGGGACGGGGCGCCCGACAACAGCGTGGGGGAGGGCGGCTAGAGGCCGCGCGGGTGGCCACCCGCGACCACCCGCGCGTCCGGGCTGCCGAGGGATCCCCCTCCGGGCCCGTACGGGGGCTACCGCTCCAGCGCGTCCAGCGCACCCAGCTGCTGCAACAGCCCGAGCTGGTCGTGCTGCCACCAGGTTTCCGCGATCTTCCCGTTGTCGCCGAACCGGAACAGCGTCATCCCTGTCATGGTGACCTGCTCACCCGTCGGCGCGATCCCCAGGAAGTCACCCTTGTGCGTGGCGTTCCACGTCCAGCGGGCACAGGCCTGGTCGCCCTGGGCGATCACGTCCTCGACCGTGAAGGTGAAGTCGAAGGCGCCGCGCCACATCCGGTACTCGCTCCGGGCGGAGTCCAGCCCGATCGTGTCCTGCGGGTTGATGGGATCGTGGCTGTGGATGTCCTCGTCGAGCAGGTCGTTGAGCGGCGGCAGGTCGCCCGGGGTCGCGAGCGCCTGGAGGAACCGGCGCACCATGTCCACCGACAACTGCTCGTCCCGCACCACGTCCAGATCGGTGAACGTCGGCATCTCGTCGCACAGGGCGACCATGTCCCGGAAGATCCGGTCGGTCTCCGGGAGGTTCGAGTTGCGCATCGCCTCCTCGTACGAGGGGAACTCCACGACTTCGACGATGTGTGACGCGTCCGAGCGGTCCTTGCCGACCACCGCGTGCGTCGCGGTCCGCTTGCCCTTGGTCTGCTCGACCCAGTCGTCCATGAGCCGGTTCATCTCGTCCAACCGGCTGGTCCTGCACTCGATGAGCTGTACGAAGGTCATGACGCCGCCTCCGGCCCCCCTGGTCCGGTCTGGTCACACCCATTTTCCCACTGGAACGGCGGCGTCACCCGTCCGCTACTGGGGCCCGTACTTGCGCCCGGTCTTCGAGGTGACTCCGCCCAGCAGCCCGCGCGGCGCCACCTTCACCAGTCCCATCAGCGCCTTGTAGCGCGGATCCGGGACGGACAGCGACTTCCCGCGCGCCAGATCCGCCAGCGCCGCCGCGACCAGCTTGTCCGCGTCCAGCCACATCCACTTCGGGATGTTGTCCGTGCCCATCCCGGCCCGCTCGTGGAACTCGGTGCGCACGAAACCGGGGCACAGCGCCATCAGCCGTACGCCGCTGCCCGCCAGGTCCCGCGCCGCGCCCTGCGTGAACTGCACGACCCACGCCTTGGACGCGCCGTACGTGCCGCGCGGCACGAAGGCCGCCACCGAGGCCACGTTGACCACCCCGCCGCGCCCGCGCTCCCGCATCGCCCCGGCCGCCGCCGACGTCAGCCGCAGCACCGCCTCGCAGTGCACCTTGAGCATCCTCAGCTCATCGGCCATCGACACGTCGAGATAGCGGCCCTTGTTGCCGAAGCCGGCGTTGTTGACCAGCAGGTCGACCGGGTTCTTGCGGTCGGCCAGCCGGGCGGCCACCGCCTCGATGCCGTAGTCCGTCGCCAGGTCGGCGGTGAGCACCTCCGCCTCGATGCCGTGCCGGTCGTGCAGCTCGGTCGCCTGCTCGCGCAGCCGTTCGGTGTCCCGCGCCACCAGGACGAGGTCATGGCCGTCCGCCGCCAGCCGCCGCGCGAACGCGGCGCCGATGCCCGCGGTCGATCCCGTAATCAGAGCCGTTGTCATGGCCCAAGGGTAGTTACCCGGACTGACGGCGTCCGCAGACCGTGACGGGACCTCAGTGGCTCTGCCCGGCGACGTACTTGCGGGCCGCCGCCAGCGTCTCCGAATGCAGCGCCTCACCCGCGACGAGCAACCGGGGCAGCAGTTCCCGCTCCGTGGTGACCGCGCGGAACTGCATCGCCGCCGTCACCTCGTG
This sequence comes from Streptomyces sp. NPDC039424, assembly GCF_055639495.1. Taxonomy (NCBI): domain Bacteria; kingdom Bacillati; phylum Actinomycetota; class Actinomycetes; order Kitasatosporales; family Streptomycetaceae; genus Streptomyces; species Streptomyces sp. NPDC039424. Next base: position 603,724 of record NZ_JBVKAI010000002.1, on the reverse strand, counting down.
GTCCGGCCGGTGCACGATCGCGATCGGATCGCCCGCCCGTATCTCACCCGGTTCGATCACCCGCAGGTAGGCACCCGTCGCGCCCTTCCGGGTGAACCTCTTCACCCAGCCCCGTTCGCCCAGGTGGCCCTGGAACGTCTGGCACGGGATCCGGCCCGAGGTCACCTCCAGAATCAGCTGGGAACCGATCCGCCAGCGCTCGCCGATCAGCGCCCCGGAGACGTCCAGACCGTCGGTCGTGAGGTTCTCGCCGAAGCAGCCGCTCGGCAACGGCCGCCCCAGTTCGCGCTCCCACGCGTCGAGGTCCTCGCGTGCGTACGCGTACACCGCCTGGTCGTTCCCGCCGTGGTGGCGCAGTTCGCACACCGTGTCCCCGGCGAGCCCGCTCCCGCCGACCCCCTTGGGCCCGGGAGCCGCCACCCGCACCGGCCCGTCGGCCGGCCGTTTGTCGATGCCCGTCACACCGTCCGGGTGGCCCGTGTACGGCACCGGCCGCGGCCGGCCCAGGTTCACCGAAAGAAGCTTCATGCCCGCACGGTAAGGGACCGCACCCCAAAGCGTCGACGCATTATCGGGCGACGGCCCCAAGGCGGGCTTATGATCTAAGGGTGATCGAGGCTCGTCATCTCCGCGTCCTGCGCGCCGTCGCCACCACGGGTTCCTTCTCGGCGGCGGGGCGTGAACTGGGCTGCACCCAGCCCGCCGTCAGCCAGCAGATGAAGGCCCTGGAGTCCTCGGTCGGCACCCCGCTGCTGATCCGCAGCGGCCGCGAGATGCGGCTGACCCAGGCCGGCGAGGCACTGGTCCGGCACGCGTCCGGGATCCTCGCCGGGCTCACCGCGGCCGAGGAGGAGGTCGCCGCGATCGCCGGGCTGCGGGCGGGCCGGGTCCGGCTGGTCTCCTTTCCCAGCGGCAGCTCCACCCTGGTCCCCACCGCCCTCGCCGCCCTGCGCGCCGCCCACCCCGGCACCCGGGTGTCCCTGGAGGAGGCCGAGCCCCCGAAGTCCGTCGAACTGCTGCGCGAGGGCGACTGCGACGTGGCGCTCGCGTTCCGGTACGAGGGGGCCACGGGCGCCGAGGAGTGGGACGACCTCGTCGTACGGCCGCTGCTGACGGACCGCCTGGTCGGCCTGGTGCCCGAACGGCACCGCCTCGCGCGCGCGGAGTCGGTCGCCATCGGCGAGCTGGCCGGGGAGCCGTGGATCGCGGGCTGCCCGCGCTGCCGGGGTCAGCTGGTGGAGGTCTGTGAGAGTGCGGGCTTCACGCCCCGCATCGACTTCGCCACCGACGACTACCCGGCGGTGGTCGGCCTGGTGGGCGCGGGGCTCGGCGTCGCCGTCCTGCCCCAGCTGGCGATCGAGTCCGTACGGCCCAGGGGTGCCCGCGCCGTCGCCCTGGAACCGGCGGTGCGCCGGGAGATCGTCGCCCTCACCCTGCCCGACCTGGCCCAGGTGCCGGCGGTGGCGGCCACGCTGGAGCAGCTGGCCCGCGCGGCGCGACGCTGACGAGATGGATTGCAGAAACGTTCTTTCAGGTATTTGAAGCGGTGTCCCCGCTGGTCGACGATGCCGACACCAGCCGGTTGCGGGCCCGCCCCATGAGCTCTTCGCGCTCGTCCTCGGTCAAGCCGCCCCACACTCCGTACGGCTCTCGTACCGCCAGGGCGTGTGCCGCGCACTGCGCGCGGACCGGGCACCTCATGCAGACCTCCTTGGCCGAGTTCTCTCGAGCGCTCCGAGCCGCCCCGCGCTCACCCTCCGGATGGAAGAAGAGCGAGCTGTCCACCCCGCGGCACGCAGCCAGGAGCTGCCAGTCCCACAGGTCCGCGTTCGGTCCGGGAAGGCGGGAGAAATCTGCCATTGCGTGACCCCTTGTAGCCGTTCTGGGCGGATACGGTGCCAACGACCGTACATCTCCGGTCTAAGGAGATGAAAATATGACTCATTGCGAATCTAGCTCCAGACACCGAAAAACGGGAAGAAAAAGGGCTAAATGGGGCATGGGTTGTGATGAAAAGTTGAGGGTCCGCCGGGCATGTCTCCACCGTGTCGACGCCCTCACGTAGAGTGCCGAAGATGGCACGCAGCCCCGTAACTCTTTCGAGTGACCATCGTTGAGAGTGCGGAGGCGGTTGAAAACACAAGCGCTCGGGCAGGCGTCCGAGACGGTCGACCGCACAGGTGACGATTTCGTACCAGCCTGGAGGCTCAAGGTGACGCGCATCAGCTGCGGAGGGCGGCCATGACATCCGTCCTCGTCTGCGACGACTCCCCGCTTGCCCGAGAGGCGCTGCGCCGCGCGGTCGCGACCGTGCCCGGCGTCGAGCGCGTGACGACCGCGGCCAACGGCGAGGAAGTCCTCCGCCGCTGGGGCGCGGACCGCTCGGACCTCATTCTGATGGACGTACGCATGCCCGGACTGGGCGGCGTCGAGACGGTGCGCCGGCTGCTGTCCGCCGACCCGGGCGCACGCATCATCATGCTCACCGTCGCCGAGGACCTCGACGGCGTGGCCCTGGCCGTCGCCGCCGGCGCCCGGGGCTACCTGCACAAGGACGCCTCCCGCGCGGAGTTGCGCGCCACGGTGACGCAGGCCCTCGCCGACCCGACCTGGCGACTGGCCCCGCGCCGGCTGCGCTCCGCCGAGATGGGCGCCGCGCCCACCCTCACCGCGCGCGAGATCCAGGTCCTGGAGGGCATGAGCCACGGCCGCTCCAACGCCGAGATCGGCCGTGAGCTGTTCCTCTCCGAGGACACCGTCAAGACCCACGCCCGGCGCCTGTTCAAGAAGCTCGGCGCCTCGGACCGGGCGCACGCGGTGGCGCTCGGCTTCCGGTGGGGACTGGTCCGGTAGGACGGTGGACCCCAGGGGGTGCGGGCGGTCCCGGGCTCCCCGCCCGCCACAGCGCGGGCGGGGCCGAGCGGCCCCCCGGCCGCCCGGCGAAGCGGCTCGTCGAGCGCCCGCTGCTCGTTTCGCCGCGGATGCCGCATCCTTGAGATGTGGAGTCTCTCGGGGACGAGTCGGTCGAGCGGAAGGGGAGGGCGCAAGGGATGAGTGCCGGCGCACCTGCTCATAACGCTTCGGTGCACAACCACGGACACGATGCGACGGACCGGACGGCCGCAAGGCACCATGGACCGATGCGCGACGACGAGGCGGGCACGGCCCACGGGGCGATCGGTGCGCTCGTGCATCGCGCCGTCGACGGGGACGAGCAGGCCACGCACGACCTGCTCGCCCATGTCCACCCCCTGGCGCTGCGCTACTGCCGTACCCGGCTGTCCCGGCTCCCGGGCGACGCGCGCCACTTCGTCGAGGACCTCGCGCAGGAGGTCTGCGTCGCCGTCCTCCTCGCCCTGCCGCGCTACCGGGACACCGGCCGGCCCTTCGAGGCCTTCGTCTTCGCCATCGCCTCGCACAAGGTCGCCGACCTCCAGCGCGCCGCGATGCGCCACCCCGGTTCCACCGCCGTCCCCTCGGACGAGATGCCGGAGCGCCCGGACGACTCCCTCGGCCCCGAGGAGCGCGCCCTGCTCAGCAGCGACGCCGAGTGGGCGAAGAAACTGCTGGCCAACCTGCCCGAGAACCAGCGGGAGCTGCTCCTGCTGCGCATCGCGGTGGGGTTGACCGCGGAGGAGACGGGCCAGATGTTGGGAATGTCACCCGGGGCGGTGCGGGTGGCCCAGCACCGGGCCCTGAGCAGGCTGCGGGCGCTGGCCGAGCAGTAGTCCGGCGGCAATCCGTGTGGTGCGCCTCTGCTTTGAACAGGCGGCTGCTGAATTCCGTACGAACATACGAAGCCCGCAGCCGCCCGGAATCGTGGAATTCGATGCCCGCGCTTCCCGTTAGCATGGACATCCGCACCGATCAAGGCCATTTGGGGAAGGTGTCATGACTGCCAACGTCGACGGAGTGCCCGGTAAATTCGCGACACTCGGGCTGACCTACGACGACGTGCTGCTGCTGCCGGGCCCGTCGGACATGGCACCCGACGAGATCGACACCGCCTCGTACGTCTCCAAGAACGTGCGGGTCAACATCCCGCTGCTGTCCGCCGCCATGGACAAGGTCACCGAGTCGCGCATGGCGATCGCGATGGCCCGCCAGGGCGGCGTCGGCGTCCTGCACCGCAACCTCTCCATCGAGGACCAGGCCAACCAGGTCGACCTGGTGAAGCGCTCGGAGTCCGGCATGGTCGCCGACCCGATCACGGTGCACCCGGACGCCACCCTCGCCGAGGCCGACGCGCTGTGCGCCAAGTTCCGCATCAGCGGCGTGCCGGTCACCGACCCGGGCAAGAAGCTGCTCGGCATCGTCACCAACCGTGACATGGCCTTCGAGACGGACCGCTCCCGCCGGGTCCGCGAGGTCATGACGCCGATGCCGCTGGTCACCGGCAAGGTCGGCATCTCCGGCGTCGAGGCCATGGAGCTGCTGCGCAAGCACAAGATCGAGAAGCTGCCGCTGGTCGACGACGAGGGCATCCTCAAGGGCCTGATCACGGTCAAGGACTTCGTCAAGGCGGAGAAGTACCCGAACGCCGCGAAGGACGCCGAGGGCCGGCTGCTCGTCGGCGCCGCGGTCGGTGTCGCCGGGGACTCCTTCGAGCGCGCCCAGGCCCTGATCGAGGCCGGGGTCGACTTCATCGTCGTCGACACCGCGCACGGCCACTCCCGGCTGGTCGGCGACATGATCGCCAAGATCAAGTCCAACTCCTCCGGCGTCGACGTCATCGGCGGCAACATCGCCACGCGCGACGGTGCCCAGGCCCTCGTCGACGCGGGCGCCGACGGCATCAAGGTCGGTGTCGGCCCGGGCTCGATCTGTACCACCCGCGTGGTCGCCGGCGTCGGCGTCCCGCAGGTCACCGCCATCTACGAGGCCGCGCTCGCCGCCAAGGCGGCCGGTGTCCCGGTCATCGGCGACGGCGGTCTGCAGTACTCCGGCGACATCGCCAAGGCCCTGGTCGCCGGCGCCGACACGGTGATGCTGGGCTCGCTGCTCGCGGGCTGCGAGGAGTCGCCGGGCGAGCTGCTGTTCATCAACGGCAAGCAGTTCAAGTCGTACCGCGGCATGGGCTCGCTGGGTGCCATGCAGACCCGCGGCGACCGCAGGTCGTTCTCCAAGGACCGCTACTTCCAGGAGGGCGTCGCCTCCGACGAGCAGCTGATCCCCGAGGGCATCGAGGGCCAGGTCCCCTACCGCGGCCCGCTGTCCTCGGTCGTCCACCAGCTGGTCGGCGGTCTGCGCCAGTCGATGTTCTACGTCGGCGGCCGGACGGTTGCGGACCTCCAGGACAACGGCCGCTTCGTCCGGATCACCTCGGCGGGTCTGAAGGAGAGCCACCCGCACGACATCCAGATGACGGTCGAGGCGCCGAACTACAGCAGCAAGAGGTAGGCGAGGAGCCGCGAAAGCGAGGAGAGCCCGGGCCGTGCCCGGGCTCTTCGTCCGCCCTACGCCTCGTACCAGCCGAGCCCCTGCTTCTCACGGGAGGGGTCGAACGAGTCGTGCAGCCCTATGAGCGCGGTGACCAGCCGGGGATCGAGGCCCGGAGTGCGCACCCGGTAGTCCTCGGCCAGCCCGCGGAAGACGACGTGGGCGACGCCCGAGGCGTCGCGCCAGATGACGCGGCGAGGGGGACCGAAGCCGCCGTCGCCCTCACCGAGTATCGAGGTGATCAGCCACACCAGGCTGACCGGCAGGCCCACCGGCCACCACAGCGCCCACCACACCAGCCGTCCGCGATACCCCCGCAGAGCGGGGCCGCGCACCGGTTCCACCGTCCACCACGACCGGCCGATCCGGAACGCGCGACGGCGCCCCGCGGTGATCCGCCCGAGCGGCGCGCCGTACGGGTCCTCGACCCGGAAGACGGCGGGGGTCCCACTCCAACGGGAACCCAGGGGCTGCTCCGTGACCACGCGCGCGAACGCCGTACCGTCCTCGGCGACGAGATGGAAGTCGCGCCCCGAGCCGTACCGGTCTCCCGGCACGGCGCCGGCCGCCCGGCACAGCCGGACGGAGAGGCCCTGACCGGGCCCGCCTCCGCCGACGACGGCCTGCGGCGACACCCCGCGCTTCACCTCGTACGTCACTCGCCCCTGTGCCACGCTCTCCCTCTCCCCGTCGGATCGCTGCGGGAGTCTATGCCGGGGCCGCCCCTGTCGTGCACGTCGGCGATACTGGAAGGCGCTGCAACGCATTCGTGGAAAGGCCACAGACGTGACTGAGATCGAGATCGGGCGCGGCAAGCGCGGCCGCCGGGCGTACGCCTTCGACGACATCGCCGTCGTCCCCAGCCGCCGTACGCGGGACCCGAAGGAGGTCTCGATCGCCTGGCAGATCGACGCCTACCGCTTCGAGCTGCCCTTCCTGGCGGCCCCCATGGACTCCGTCGTCTCCCCGGCCACCGCGATCCGCATCGGTGAGCTGGGCGGCCTGGGCGTGCTGAACCTCGAGGGCCTGTGGACGCGGTACGAGGACCCGCAGCCGCTGCTCGACGAGATCGCCGAGCTGCCCGACGAGGCCGCGACCCGCCGCCTCCAGGAGATCTACGCCGCTCCCATCAAGGAAGAGCTGATCGGCGCGCGCATCAAGGAGGTGCGCGACTCCGGTGTGGTCACCGCCGCCGCGCTCTCCCCGCAGCGCACCGCCCAGTTCTCCAAGGCGGTCGTGGACGCGGGTGTGGACATCTTCGTCATCCGGGGCACGACGGTGTCGGCGGAGCACGTCTCGTCCTCGCACGAGCCGCTGAACCTGAAGCAGTTCATCTACGAGCTCGACGTCCCGGTGATCGTCGGCGGCTGCGCCACCTACACCGCCGCCCTGCACCTGATGCGCACCGGCGCGGCCGGCGTCCTGGTCGGCTTCGGCGGCGGTGCCGCGCACACCACGCGCAACGTGCTGGGCATCCAGGTCCCGATGGCCACCGCCGTGGCCGACGTGGCCGCCGCCCGCCGCGACTACATGGACGAGTCCGGCGGCCGGTACGTGCATGTGATCGCGGACGGCGGCGTCGGCTGGTCCGGCGACCTGCCCAAGGCGATCGCCTGCGGCGCCGACTCGGTGATGATGGGGTCTCCGCTGGCCCGCGCCACGGACGCGCCCGGCAAGGGCCACCACTGGGGCATGGAGGCCGTCAACGAGGAGCTGCCGCGCGGCAAGAAGGTCGACCTCGGCACGGTCGGCACCATCGAGGAGATCCTCACCGGCCCGTCCCACTTCCCCGACGGCTCGATGAACTTCTTCGGCGCCCTGCGCCGCGCCATGGCCACGACCGGCTACAGCGAGCTCAAGGAGTTCCAGCGGGTCGAGGTGACCGTGGCGGACAGCCAGCACAAGCGCTAGTCCATACGACGCGAAGGGCCCGTCCACCCGGGGTGGACGGGCCCTTCGCATGTGCGGCTGTCACTCAGCGGCCTTCTTGGCGCCCGAGAACGCGGCGAACGCGGCGATCGCGAAGAAGACGAAGGTCAGCGGGTCCGCGTCTTCCTTCCAGGCCTTCTGCACGAGGCTGAAGTTGTCGAAGAACACCTCGGAGAAGCTCGCCCCGACGGCGTCCGCGCCGATCATGGCCTCGCCCACCAGCTGGCCCATGTAGACCGCGCCCAGCGCGAGCGCGGCACTGACGACCGCGAGGACGGGGTTGCGGCCGCCGGCCTTGCCCGCCGCGAGGCCGATGACGAAGCCGACACCGACCGCCGCCCAGCCGATCTCGTGCTTGGTGAGGCCGATGACGACGCCGTAGAGGGCGGCGGCGACCACGGCGGCGCCGACGGCGGCCACCAGGCCGAGGCCGACGTTGTCCTTCCGGGGCGCGGGCGGCATCGGCGGCGGGGGCACGGCACCCGGCGGGACGGCGCCCGGCTGCGGGGCGTACGGCGCTGCGGCCGGCTGCTGCTGGGCGTACGGGTTGGCGTCGGACGGCTGGGGCTGCTGCTCGGACGGCGACGGTGGAACTGACTGGCTCATGACAGGAATCCCCCCACGGGACGGTACGGCTGATGGCGCGGCTGAGCGGTGCGCGCACGTGTGCGCGACGAGACCGGGGGAGATTAGCAGGCGCCGCCGACAACGCCGGGGGCGTTTTCCGTCTCAGAGCCGGTGCGCGGCCCCCGTCGGGGTCGCCCCGCGGGTGTCCAGCAGCAGCTGGGCCTTCACCGACAGACCCTGGAGGTCGTACGTCCGGTGCTGCTGGAGCAGAATCGTGAGGTCGGCGTCGGCGGCGGCCTCGTAGAGCGAGTCCGCGCGCGGGACCGGGCGGTCCAGGACGCTCCAGGAGGCCACGAGCGGGTCGTGGTAGCTGACGGAGGCGCCCAGCTCCATCAGCCGTACGGCGATCTCCTGGGCGGGCGTGCCCTGCTGATCGCAGAGGTCCGCCTTGTAGGTGACGCCCAGCAGCAGCACGCGCGCACCGCGGGCCGACTTGCCGTGCTCGTTCAGCAGGGCGGCGGCGCGCTGGACGACGTACCGGGGCATCCGGCCGTTGACCTGCTGGGCCAGTTCCACCATGCGCAGGTTGCGGCCGGTGTGGCCGGTCAGGTCCTGTGCGAGGCCGTGGCCGCCGACCCCGGGGCCCGGCCGGAAGGCCTGGAAGCCGAACGGCTTGGTCTCCGCGCAGCGGATGACGTCCCACAGGTCGACGCCCAGGTCGTGGCAGAGCTCGGCCATCTCGTTGACGAGCGCGATGTTCACGTGCCGGTAGTTGGTCTCCAGCAGCTGCACGGTCTCCGCTTCGCGCGGTCCACGGGCGCGTACCACTTTGTCGGTGAGCCGCCCGTAGAAGGCGGCGGCGGACTCGGTGCAGGCCGGGGTGAGGCCGCCGATGACCTTGGGGGTGTTGGCCGGGGTGAAGTCGCGGTTGCCGGGGTCGACGCGGCTGGGCGAGTAGGCGAGGTGGAAGTCGCGGCCCGCGCGCAGCCCCGAGACCTCCTCCAGCAGCGGGCGGAGGAACTCCTCGGTCGTGCCGGGGTGCACGGGAGACTCCAGGATCACCGTGGTGTGCGGGCGCAGCCGCTCGGCCAGGGTGCGGGCGGCCGTCTCGACCTGGCCGAGGTCGGGGCCGCCGTCCGCGCCGCGCGGGGTCGGCGCGCAGATCACGGCGGTGCGCACCCGGCCCAGCTCGGCCGGATCGTCGGTGGGCCGGAAGCCCCCCGAGAGCATCCGGCGCAGTTCGGCGGGGCTGAGGGAGCGGGACTCGGGGCCCGTGGTGTAGCCGAGCGTGGCGATGCCGGCCGCGACGGCGGCCTGGGCCAGGGGCAGGCCGTAGGGGCCGAGTCCGATGACGGCGAGGTCTGCGGGCATGGGGCGTGAGCCGTCCTTCCCAATAGCCGAAGCGGGACAGGTGCGCAAGCCCGGTGGACGGGATGGACGCGCGCAATGTCAGACTAGGAGTAAATATGACCTTGATGCGGGATTGTGTTCTTGTGTCTTGCGCGTCTTCCGCTGGTCACGTGCCCGTTGTCCACAGGCTGGGAGCGAGTGGTGGCCGAAGCGGGGCAAGCCGGTCAGAATTTTGGGCATGGGGGAGAGGAACCGGGCTTCGCCCACCGGGTGCGGCCTACGCGACCGATAAGTGGGAGAGCGGGAGGCAGCGGTGAGGACAGCGACACTGGGGCCGGCGCAGCGCGCCGAGTCACTGGCGGCCATGGCCGAGCGTGAGCTGGACGTGCTGGTCGTCGGCGGTGGAGTGGTCGGCGCGGGTACCGCGCTGGACGCCGTGACCCGCGGCCTGTCCACGGGACTGGTCGAGGCCCGCGACTGGGCGTCGGGCACCTCCAGCAGGTCCAGCAAGCTCATACACGGTGGCCTGCGCTATCTGGAGATGCTCGACTTCGCCCTCGTCCGCGAGGCACTGAAGGAACGCGGCCTGCTGCTGGAGCGGCTCGCCCCGCACCTGGTCAAGCCGGTGCCGTTCCTGTACCCGCTCCAGCACAAGGGCTGGGAGCGCCTGTACGCGGGGTCGGGCGTCGCCCTCTACGACGCCATGTCGATGGCCCGCGGCCATGGCCGGGGCCTGCCCCTGCACCGTCACCTGAGCCGCCGTCACGCCCTGCGCGTGGCCCCCGCCCTGCGCAGGGACGCGCTGGTCGGCGCCCTGCAGTACTACGACGCGCAGATGGACGACGCCCGCTTCGTGGCGACCCTCGTCCGCACGGCGGTGTCGTACGGCGCGCACGCCGCCAACCGCGCCCGCGTGACCGGGTTCCTGCGCGAGGGCGAACGGGTCGTGGGCGCCCGGGTGCAGGACGTGGAGGGCGGCGGCGAGTACGAGATCCGGGCCAAGCAGGTGGTCAACGCCACCGGTGTGTGGACCGACGACACCCAGGGGATGGTGGGGGAGCGGGGACAGTTCCACGTCCGCGCCTCCAAGGGCATCCACCTGGTCGTGCCCAAGGACCGCATCCACTCCACGACCGGCCTGATCCTGCGCACCGAGAAGTCCGTCCTCTTCGTCATCCCGTGGGGCCGGCACTGGATCGTCGGCACCACCGACACCGGCTGGGACCTCGACAAGGCCCACCCGGCCGCCTCCAGTGCCGACATCGACTACCTGCTGGAACACGTCAACTCCGTCCTCGCGGTGCCCCTGAGCCGCGACGACGTCCAGGGCGTGTACGCGGGACTGCGTCCGCTGCTGGCCGGTGAGTCCGACGCCACCAGCAAGCTGTCGCGCGAGCACACCGTGGCGCATCCGGTGCCGGGGCTGGTGGTCGTCGCGGGCGGCAAGTACACGACGTACCGGGTGATGGCGAAGGACGCCGTCGACGAGGCGGTGCACGGGCTCGACATGCGGGTCGCCGAGTGCGTCACCGAGGACGTCCCGCTGCTGGGCGCGGAGGGCTACCGGGCGATGTGGAACGCCCGCGCCCGGATAGCCGCGCGCACCGGGTTGCACGTGGTCCGGGTGGAGCACCTGCTGAACCGGTTCGGGTCGAACGCCGAGGAGGTCCTGGACCTCATCACCGCCGACCCCTCGCTCGGCGCGCCGCTGCAGGCCGCCGACGACTATCTGCGCGCCGAGGTCGTGTACGCCGCCTCGCACGAGGGTGCCCGGCACCTGGACGACGTGCTCACCCGCCGCACCCGCATCTCCATCGAGACCTTCGACCGGGGCGCCCGCAGCGCCCGTGAGGCCGCCGAGCTGATGGCGCCGGTGCTCGGCTGGGACAAGGACCAGATCGAGCGCGAGGTCGAGCACTACGAGAAGCGGGTCGAGGCCGAACGGGAGTCGCAGCGGCAGCCTGACGACCTGACGGCGGACGCGGCGCGGCTGGGAGCGCCCGACATCGTGCCGTTGTAGGCCGACGACCGGTGACCTGACGGATCGCCAGGCCGCGCCCCGGCCGGGCGCTTGTCGGGGCGCATCATCCCGAAATGCGGAACACGCACCTCACCCGGCCCCCGGCTCCGCGGGGCCCGGTGCGGGGTGACGGCCACCCTGGGCGCTGAGCACTTGTCGGGTGAGGGACAATGGAGGCTCTGTCAGGGCGGGTTGCATGAGGGGACGCATGTCGGAGGCGGAGCGGGCGGGGACATCTCGTCAGGAGACTCGTCAGGACAAGAGCGAGCGTCTTCTCGCCGGTCGGTACCGGCTGGGGGACGTGCTCGGCCGAGGCGGCATGGGCACGGTGTGGCGTGCCGAGGACGAGACCCTCGGCCGCACGGTCGCCGTCAAGGAGCTGCGGTTCCCGACGAACATCGACGAAGAGGAGAAGCGGCGCCTGATCACGCGCACCCTGCGCGAGGCCAAGGCGATCGCGCGGATCCGCAACAACAGCGCGGTGACGGTCTTCGACGTGGTCGAGGAGGACGACCGGCCGTGGATCGTGATGGAGCTGGTCGAGGGCAAGTCCCTCGCCGAGGCCATCCGTGAGGACGGCCTGCTGACGCCCCGGCGCGCGGCCGAGGTCGGACTGGCCATCCTCGACGTGCTGCGTTCGGCGCACCGCGAGGGCATCCTGCACCGGGACGTGAAGCCGTCCAACGTGCTCATCTCCGAGGACGGCCGGGTCGTGCTCACCGACTTCGGCATCGCACAGGTCGAGGGCGACCCGTCCATCACCTCCACCGGCATGCTGGTCGGCGCGCCCTCCTACATCTCGCCGGAGCGCGCCCGCGGCCACAAACCGGGCCCCGCGGCCGACCTGTGGTCGCTCGGCGGCCTGCTGTACGCGGCGGTCGAGGGCGCCCCGCCGTACGACAAGGGGTCGGCCATCGCCACGCTCACCGCGGTGATGACCGAACCGCTGGAGGAGCCGAAGAACGCCGGCCCGCTCCGGGACGTCATCTACGGGCTGCTCACCAAGGACGCCGCCAAGCGGCTCGACGACGCCGGCGCGCGGGCCATGCTCAACGCGGTCGTCCACGCGCCCGAGCGCGAGGCGATGGACGCCACCAGGGTCGTCCCGCTGCCGGTGCAGCCCGGCGCGGCCGACGGCAAGGCCGGTGCGGGCGACGGCGGTTCGGCGGGCGGCGGCGCCAAGCGGGGCGAGGAGGCCGCGGACAAGCTGCGCGGGGCGCTGCGTTCCGTGCGCAAGGCCGTGGCGGCGGGAACGGCCACTTCGGGGACCGAGTCCCGGACGAAGGACGGCAACGGGAACAGCGGGAGCAGCGGCGCCGCCGGGAAGAGCGCCGGTGGCGGCGCGACCGCCGGGGCGTCCTCCGCGGGCGGGGCGTCGTCGGCGTCCGCGTCGGCCCCCGGGCAGCGGTCGGGCGAGCCCGCCAAGAAGTCGAGTTCGGGGTGGCCCGTGGTGCCGCCGCCGGACCTGGATCTGCCGCCCAGGCCCGTGCCCAGGGCGCCGCTCACCGACGTGGTGCCCAAGCGGACCCTGGTGATCATCGCGGTCGTCGTGGCGCTCGCCGTGCTCGGCACGGTGCTGGCCCTGACCCTCGGCGGTGGCGACGGCGACGACGAGGGCGCGAAGAACGGCAGCGGCGGCAAGACCGTGGCCAGTGCGAGTCCGAGCCCCCGCACCAAGAAGGACGAGGACGGCGGCACCCGTACGGACGGCGGCGACTCCGCGTCCGGCACGGCGGGGTCGGGCACGGGCACGGCGTCGGGGACGACGGCGAGCGCGAGCGCGTCGGGCAGCGGGGACAGCGCGGACAGTGTGGACAGCGGGTCGGCGGGTTCCGGCAGCGCGCCGGTGGTGTCGACGCACAAGGGCGGTCAGGGGTACTCGATCGGGCTGCCCAAGGGCTGGAAGTTCCAGTCCGCCAGTGCCGCGGGGGACCGGTTCACCGGGCCCGACGGGCAGAAGCTGCTGGTCGCCTGGACGAGCACGCCCAAGGGCGACCCGGTGGCGGACTGGAAGAACCAGGAACGCTACATGGTGCGTTCGCAGTACAAGCGGATCCGCATAGAGCAGGTCGACTACCGCGGCTGGAACACCGCCGACTGGGAATTCACCTACGCCGAGGGCGGGACGAAGTACCGGACCATCGACCGCGGGTTCGTCGTCAACAGTCATCAGGGGTACGCGCTGATGTACACCGCGAAGGCGGCCAAGTGGGGCGGCGAGCTGCGCAAGGACACCTGGAAGACGCTGACGCGGTCCTTCCGGCCGAAGAAGTAATCTGTCATCCCCTCAATGCAGGTTGCCTCCGGCACGTATCGTGAGTGGTTGCGGACCGTACGCATCCAGGTCCGGATGCACAACGGGCCGTGACACGAGCGGATTTGACCAACCGGAAGGCCGGGGGAGGCAACGTGGACGACTATGCGGGTCGGGTACTCGCCGACCGCTACCGCCTCCCGCTGCCGCCCTCGGACGAGTACGAACTCACCGAGTCCCGGGCCTTCGACACCTACAGCGGGCAGGAAGTCCTCGTCCGGCAGGTGCCGTTGCCGGAGGTCGTCGAGGCCGAGGTGCTCGACGCGGACGGGCTGCCCGACGGCTTCACGGCACGCCGGCGCGAGACACGGCGGCCCCCGGCGGCCCGGACCGCCACCCGGCAGCCCGCCGACCCGGCCGTGCGGCGGGCCGTCGAGGCCGCGCAGGCCGCGGCCCGCATCCCCGACCATCCGCGGCTGGACCAGGTCTTCGACGTGTTCGCCGAGGGCGGTTCGCTGTGGATAGTGAGCGAGTTGGTGGCGGCGCGTTCGCTGGCCGCGCTGCTGGCCGAGAGGCCGCTGACGCCGTACCGGGCCGCGGAGGTCGCCTCCGACGTGCTGATGGCGCTGCGGGTGCTGCACGCCCACGGCTGGGTCCACCGCAACATCACCGCCCGCACGGTCCTCGTCTGCGACGACGGGCGGGTGATGCTCACCGGCCTCGCGGTCGGCGCGGCGGAGGAGGCCCTGTGCGGGTACGACCCGGTACCGGCCCAGGAGGGGTTCCCGGCGGGCGGGAGCGGCGGCGAAGGCTTCGGCGGCCCGGGTGGACCCGGCCCCGGTGATCCGGTCGGTCCCGGCACGGGCTCCGGCGGTGCGGTTCCCGGTGAGGCGGACCCCGAGGCCGCCCGGCGGGCCGCGATCCAGGCGCGGGCGGCCGGAGGGCTGCCCGAGGCCGGCGCGGAGGGAACGGGCGGCGCCCCGCCTCCGGGTGCGCAGGCCGGGCGGGCGTTGGAGAGCGGCGGGGACGTGCGGGCCGCGCGCGCCGGGGCGATCGCCGCGTATCGCGCGGGCGCGCGGGCGGCGGCCCGGGTGCACGAGGCCCAGCAGAACGGGCGGGCCGCCCTGCCCGGCGCCCGCACACCCGCCGAAGGCGACACCGGCCAGGGCACCGACCACCGGACCGGCACCACGCCCCCCGGCCGGATAGCCGACCCCTACGGAGTGAACGCCGCCCCCTGGCACGGCGCCGTCCCGCGCGGCGCCACCGACGGCACGCCCCCGGCCGTCCCCGACGGCCGGCCACGCATGGCCCTCCCCCCGAGCGGGACCGCACCCCTCGAAGCCACCCCGGGCACGCCCTGCCCCGCCCCCGGCACCCCCGCCCCCCGCGCCCCCGGCACCGCGCTCGCCGCCGAGCGGGCGCGGCAGGTGCGGATGACCGTGGTGGGGCCGGTGACCGAGCGATGGGCGCCGGAGCAGGCCGGGCCCGTGCACGAGAACTGGCAGCTCGCGGCGCCCATCGGACCGGCCACCGACCTGTGGGCGCTCGGCGCGCTGCTGTTCAGGGCCGTACAGGGGCACGCGCCGTACCCGGAGGAGTCGACGGCCGAGCTGGTGCAACTGGTGTGCGCGGAGCCGCCCGCCTTCGCGGAGGAGTGCGGGCCGCTCAGGCCGGTGGTGGAGTCGCTGCTGCGGCAGGACCCCACCGAGCGGCTCGACTTCGAGGAACTGGGCGGCTGGCTGCGCTCGCTGGTCCGCTCGGCGCCCGAACCGGAGGCCGGCACCCACGTCGTCGCCGCCCCGCCCCCCGACCCCAAGCGGCTGCCGATCGTCCGGCGACGCGGCGAGCTGGTGCGCAGGCGGCGCGCCGGGCTGCCCGCGACCAGCGCGCACGGCCGGCACAAGCGGGCCAAGCAGGAGGCGCGTTCGCCCCGCAGCCTCGGCCGCACCCTGCTCCTGCTGATACTGCTTCTGCTGGCCGGCGCGGTCGCGTACGCCATGCTGTTCATGCCGAAGGACACGGACAGCGGCGGCGCGGCGAGCGGCGACCGCACGGGAGCCGCCGGGCAGGCGAGCCAGGCGCCCACCCGGACGGGGGAGCCCAGCGGCGCGCCCTCGTCCGGGGGCCCTTCCTCCCCCGGCACGGACACCGGTTCCTCCCAGTCGGAGCCCTCCACCGAGACCCAGAGCACCACCGGCCCGGACGTCGCCGACGGCTTCACCCTGCGCAAGGACCCCGAGGGCTTCCAGGTCGCGGTGGCCAAGGGCTGGAGCCGCACACCGAAGAACGGGCGCGGCCAGGTGGTGTACACGCACGGCGACTTCGAGCTCATCGTCGTACCGGGGCGGGACAGCGCGTCGAAGTACGGCGGCGACCCGATGACGTACCAGCGGGACAAGGAGGGCGAACTCCAGCCCTACCGCGACTCCAGCTGGGCCACCGCGACCGGCCTGAGGACCATCGAGGTGGGCGGACGGACCATGGCCGAGGGACAGTTCACCTGGACCGACGGCCAGGGGCGCGACCTGTTCGTCCGCAATATCGCGATCCTCGTCGACGGCCGCTACCACATCGTGCAGGTCCGGGGGCCGGAGGCGCAGCGCGACGAGGTGACCCGGCTGTACGAGCAGGCGTCGGCCACCTACAAGTACGCGACCTGAGCCCACGGGCCCCGAGAGGCGAGAACCGTCACAGTGCGGTTTCAGGACACCCCGCTTGTTCCCTGGCGGCAGGCCGGTCCTTAGTCTGACCCTGTCAAGAGCATTGCGGGGCAACGTGAATCAGATGCAGGGCCTGCTCATCGCGGGCCGCTACCGGCTCGCCGACTCCATCGGCAGCGGCGGCATGGGGCGGGTGTGGCGCGCCCACGACGAGGTGCTGCACCGGACGGTCGCCGTCAAGGAGTTGACCGCCGCGCTCTACGTGTCCGAGAGCGACCGGACCGTCCTGCTCGCCCGTACCCGGGCCGAGGCCCGCGCCGCCGCGCGCATCAACCACTCGGCCGTCGTCACCGTGCACGACGTGCTGGAGCACGACGGCCGTCCGTGGATCGTGATGGAGCTGGTCGAGGGCGCCTCGCTGGCCGACGCGGTCAAGGAACGCGGGCGCCTGGAGCCGCGGGAGGCGGCCCGCATCGGCCTGTGGGTGCTGCGGGCGCTGCGCGCCGCGCACACCGCCGGTGTGCTGCACCGCGACGTCAAGCCGGGCAACGTGCTGATCGGCCAGGACGGCCGGGTGCTGCTCACCGACTTCGGCATCGCGCAGATCGAGGGCGACACCACCATCACCCGTACCGGAGAGGTCGTCGGCTCGGTCGACTATCTCGCCCCCGAGCGGGTGCGCGGCCACGACCCGGGGCCGTCCTCCGACCTGTGGGCGCTCGGTGCCACGCTGTACACGGCGGTCGAGGGCCGCTCGCCGTTCCGCCGGACCTCGCCGCTGACCACCATGCAGGCGGTCGTGGAGGAGGAGGCCACCGAAGCGCGGTACGCCGGTCCGCTCGGGCCCGTCATCACCGCGCTGCTGCGCAAGGATCCGGCGCAGCGGCCCGGCGCGGACGAGGCGGAGCAGATGCTCGCCGAGGCGGCGGAGGGACGGCGGCCGAGTGCGGCGCAGGCGTTCATCCCCACCCAGCACAGCGGTTCGTTCACGCGGACGGGGACGGGGCACTCCACCGGAACCGGGCCCCAGTTCGCGGCCGGGACCGGAACGCAGTACCCGTCGCAGACCTCCACACCCCCGCACGGTCAGCCGCACGGCCCCGGTCCCGTCACCGCGCCGACGGCCGTGGCACCCCCGGCCGCCGCGGCGCCGGCGCCCGTCCGGTCCCGGCGCCGCCGGCTGCGTACCCTCGCCCTCGTGGTCGCCTTCGCCGCCGTCGTCGGCGGCGGTGGCGCGGTGGCCTGGCAGAAGTGGGACTCCGGGCAGCGGCAGGACGACAGCGCCTCCGGAGCCGCACCCGCCCCCGCGGACCGGGCGACCGCCAGTCCGGGCCCGGAAGGCGCCATACCCGACAGCTGGGTCACCGTCCACGACCCGCTGGGCTTCAGCATCTCCGTGCCGTCCAAGAAGTGGAAGCGGACGGTCTTCGGCATCGACGGCGACCTCAAGCAGATCGACTACACGCCCGACCACGGCAAGCACTTCGTCCGCATCGCCATCGACACCTCCTCGGACTTCGCCAACGCCTACCAGCACCAGGTCGACCTCGAACAGCAGCTCCAGGGGCTGGTCGGCTACCACCAGGTGACCATGAAGGAGAACACCTACCGGGACCGCGCGGGCTCCGTGTGGGAGTACACCTGGAACGCGCTGGCGAAGGACCCGCCGTACGTGGCCGGGCCGCGCCACGCGATCGAGGAGACGTACTTCTCCCGGGAGGGCACCGAGTACGCGATCTACATGTCGACGCCGGAGAAGGACTGGGCGCAGACCAGCAAGCAGTTCAAGTGGGTGCTGCAGAGCTGGCAGCCGCCCGCGGCCTGAACGCCGCCGGCTGACCGTCCCGGGGGATCGGTTGTCGGCCAGCCGGGTGCACGGCCCGGAGCCCTCGCGTCCGGGTGGGGCATGATGGGCCCATGGGGACCGAGGGGGACGACTTCCGTGTGATCGCGGGCCGTTACCGCCTGGAGGCGCGGCTCGGGCGCGGCGGTATGGGCGTCGTGTGGCGGGCGAGCGACCAGTTGCTGGGCCGCCGGGTGGCGGTCAAGGAACTCGCCCTGGAAGCCTACCTCTCGGGCGACGAGGGGCGCATGCAGCGCGACCGCGCCCTGCGCGAGGCCCGCGCGGTCGCCCAGTTGAGCCATCCGCACATCATCGTCGTGCACGACGTGGTGGAGGACGGCGAACGGCCCTTCATCGTCATGGAGCTGATCGACGGCGGCTCGCTCGCCGAGCGGATCGCGGCGCGCGGCCCGGTCGACCCCGCCGAGGCCGCCCGTATCGGCATCGACCTGCTGAGCGCGCTGCGCACCGCGCACGAGGCCGGCGTCCTGCACCGGGACATCAAGCCCGCGAACGTGCTCGTGGAGTCCGGCACCGACCGCGTCGTCCTCACCGACTTCGGCATCGCGCAGGTCGCCGGGGCCACCACGCTCACCGAGACCGGCTCCTTCGTGGGCTCGCCCGAATACACCGCGCCCGAGCGGATGTCCGGGGTGCGGACCGGGCCCGAGTCCGATCTGTGGTCGCTGGGCGCGCTGCTGTGCGCCGTGCTCAGCGGCGAGTCGCCGTTCCGCCGCGACTCGCTCGGCGGTGTCCTGCACGCCGTCGTCTCCGCCGAGATCCGCCCGCCCGCCCAGGCCGAGCCCCTGATGCCCGTCGTACGGGGCCTGCTGGAGCGCGACCCGGACCGGCGGCTGGACGCGGCGGAGGCGGAGCGGATGCTGCGGGTGTTCCGGGAGACGGGGCGTACGCCGCAGCCGCCGGTGCCGTACACGCCGACCCAGCGGGACGTCCCCCGGCACACGCCGCCACTACCGTCCGAGCCGGCTCCGGCCGGCCGCTCCACGCGGGGCGTGCTGGTGGCGGCGCTGCTCGTCGCCGCGATGGCCGGGGCGGGCGTGTCGGCGGCGGCGCTGCTGATGCACGGCGGCGGGGACGGGGGCGGTGCGCCGACCGGCCCGGCGCCGGGCACCACCGCGAGTACGTCCGCCTCGCCGGTTCCCACGGTCACCGTGACCCGGAGCGCCGCCACCAGTCCCGCCGCGGCGAACTCCCGTATCGCACCCTCCGGTTACCGGCTCACCCGGGACCCGGCCGGTTTCTCCCTCGCGGTACCGAAGGGCTTCACCCGCGACCCGCAGGGCGCGCGTGTCTTCTACATGTCGCCGTGGGAGACCTTCCGCATCGGCATCAGGTCCGCCGACCCCGAAACGGGCGGCCCGCTCGCGGTGATGCGCCGGGCGGCGGCCAAGGGCCCGAGCACGAACCCCGGTTACCGGGACGGCCGGGTCACCTCGACCACGCGCGACGGACACCCCGCCGCGCTCTGGGAGTTCACCTGGGAGGGCTTCGACGCGGCGGAGGGGCCCCGGCACACCTACGACCTGTGCTGGGAGGAGGACGGCCGGCTGTACGACGTGTGGGTGTCGGCGCCGGTCGGGAAGGCGCGGGAGGCGCGGGAGTACTTCGACGTGGCGGTCGACACGTTCGTGCACGGCTGAACGGGAGATAAGTGACAACCCGGGTCACGGGTTTGTGACCGGTCCGCACTCTCGCTGGATACGGCCCCGCCGGGCGTATATGGATGGAGCATGAGCCACAACGGGGGAGCCCACCACGGGGCCGACGAGACGACGAGCTTCGTCCTGAGACCGCCGAACCCGCCCGCGCGGGACACGACCCGCCTGGTCGCCGGACGGTACCGGCTGCTCGCCAGACTCGGCCACGGCGGCATGGGTACGGTCTGGCGGGCCCAGGACGAGACGGTGGACCGCGAGGTGGCCGTCAAGGAGCCCCGCGTACCGGACAGCCTTCCCGAACGCGAACGTGCCAACGCGTTCGAGCGGATGCGCCGCGAGGCGCGCGCCGCGGCCCGCCTGGACCATCCGGCGGTGGTGAACGTGCACGACGTGGCGGTGGTCGACGGCCGGCCGTGGATCGTGATGGAGCTGGTGCGGGGCCGCACCCTGGGCAGCGTGCTGCAGGAGGGCACGCTCGACGCGCGGGAGGCGGCCCGGATCGGTCTGCAGGTGCTCGGGGCGCTGGAGGCCGCGCACGCGGCGGGCATCCTGCACCGTGACGTCAAGCCGGACAACGTGCTGCTCGGCAGCCACGACCGGGTCGTCCTCACCGACTTCGGCATCGCGCAGATCGAGGGCGAGACGAGCCTGACCGACACCGGCGGTTTCGTGGGATCGCCCGAGTACATCGCTCCGGAACGGGTGCTGGGCCAGCGCCCCGGCCCGGCGAGCGACCTGTGGTCCCTGGGCGTGGTGCTGTACGCGGCGACCGAGGGTGTCTCCCCCTTCCGCCGCAGCAACACCCCGGCCACCCTCCAGTCCGTCCTCAACGCGGCCCCCGCCCCGCCCGCCGCCGCTCAGGGCCCGCTGGCCGAGGTCATCACCGGCCTCCTGCGGAAGGACCCGGCCCACCGCCCGGACGCGGCCCGGGTCCGCGCCCTGCTGGAGGCCGCCGCGAACCCGCCCGCCCCGGTGCCCACCCATGTCGTGCAGCTCGCGGAGGCAGCGCCCCGCAAACCTTCGCGCCTCGGCCGCAAGGTCTGGTTCGGTGTGGGCGCGGCGGTCCTCGCGGGCGCGGTGGCGGCGTACCTGGCGCTCGCGAACCCCTTCGCGGGCCCGCTGCCCGACGGCTGGAAGACCCACTACGAGAAGGATGTCGCCGCGACCCTCGCGGTCCCCGTCGACTACCAGAGGTCGGCGCCGGACCGGTCGGAGGACGAGGGCCACTGGGTGGCGTACAGCGACTGGAGCGGCGGCATATGGATCAGCCTGGACCTCTTCAAGAAGTCCGAGGACGGTGACGACATCAAGGACTCCGCCGACGCCCAGATGTACGACGACAACGGCACCTTCAAGCAGTCCGGCGACTACGACCTGAAAATGCCCAAGGGTCCGAAGACGCGCCCCGAGGCCTCGAAGAAGTACCACGGCAGGCAGTCCGCCGAGAACACGGTCAGGTACGTCACCACCGACACCGAGGATCCCAGCCCCCGCGAAGTGAAGTTCTTCTACTACAAGACCAGATCCGGCGACATGTACCGGCTCGCCATCGGCTACCCCGGCAAGGGCGACTTCACCGCACGGGGCCGCGAGGTGGCGAGGACGGCGATCGCGAACCTGGACGTCAAGACGCTCTGAGGGCGGCCCGGTACCTCCCCGGCGTCACCCCGAACTCCCGGCTGAAGGCGTGCGAGAGGGCGTACGGGCTGCCGTACCCGGTCTCCCGGGCCACCGTCGCCAACGGCACGTCCGTGTGGCGGAGCCGGGTCGCCGCCAGCGTCAGACGCCACCAGGTGAGGTAGGCCATGGGCGGGCGGCCCACCAGGGCGGTGAAGCGGCGGGCCAGGGTCGCGCGGGAGACGCCCGCCTCGGTGGCCAGGCGGGCGCTGGTCCAGGGGGCGGACGGGTCGGTGTGCAGGGCGCGCAGGGCCGCCGTGGTGACCGGGTCGGTCAGCACCCTGGACCACGCGCCGGTCTCGGCCTCGGCCAGCCACGCCCGGACCATGTAGACCAGCAGCAGATCCAGCAGGCTGGGCAGGGCGAGCGCGGCGCCGGGGCGGGTGCCGGTCAGTTCGCGGGCCAACAGGTCCAGCGCCGCCCGGAGTTCGGGGTGGGCGCCGACCCGGTTGCGCAGGTGCACCACCTCCGGCAGCTCCGCCATCAGCGGATGCACCCGAGCCCGGTCCAGGCGGTACTTGCCGCACAGCAGCTCCACCTCCCGGCCGCCGGCGCCCCGGCCCCGTACGTCCGTGTCCCGCACGTCCTCGAACGGCACCGCCCGCCGCACGTCCTCGGGTGACACCGGCCCGTCCGCGAGCACATGCCCCGCCCCGTGCGGCAGCAGCACCACGTCGCCCGTGCCCAGCGCCACCGGCTCACCGCCCCCGTCCGGCAGCAGGAAGCAGCCGCCGCCCAGGACGACATGGAAGCCCGCGCCCTCGTACGCGGCCAGCCGCACGCACCACCGCCCGCTCACCCGCAGCCGGTTGGAGGACGGCCGCCCGGTACGGACGACGGAGATCGCGTCGCTCACCACGTCCATGAGAACCCTCCCTCGTGAGACACGAGCGTATCCGGATGAGCCCAGCGAGCATTGGAACACTCACACCCGCGCTCCTAGTGTCCATGCCATGGCTGAAGACAGCGTGCAGAGCTTCGTGATCGGTGACGTCGAGGTCCTCCGGGTCGTCGAGTGGCAGGGCCCCTTCGCGCCCGCACCCGACCTGGTCCCGGGCGTCGGACCCGAGCTGTGGAAGGAGTACGAGGAGCGACTCGCCCCCGACCACTGGGAGCCCGGCAGCGACCGGGCGGTGGCCGCGCTGCAGACCTGGGTGGTGCGCAGCGGCGGGCGCACGGTGCTGGTGGACACCGGGGTCGGGAAGGGGCGCGAGCGGCCGGGCATGCCGCTGTACCACCGGCGGGAGGGCGACCTGCCGGGGCGGCTCGCCCGGGCCGGGGTGCGGACGGACGACGTGGACCTCGTCGTCACCACGCACATCCACGCCGACCACGTCGGCTGGAACACCCGTGACATGGACGGCGAGTGGGTGCCGACCTTTCCCAACGCCCGCTACCTCCTCCCGGCCGCCGACGACGTGCACTTCGGGCCGGAGGGCGGGTACGGCGCTGGTCTGCGCGCCGACGACCGGCTCGTCTACGAGGACAGCGTCGCGCCCGTGCACCGGGCCGGGCTGGCCGTCCGCTGGGAGGGGGAGTGCCGCGTCGACGAGCACCTCACCCTGGAGCCCGCGCCCGGCCACACCCCCGGTTCGTCCGTCCTGCGGCTCGCCTCGCGCGGCGAACGCGCCGTCTTCGTCGGCGACCTGCTCCACAATCCGGTGCAGATCCTCCACCCGGAGTGCAGCAGCTGCTTCTGCCTCGATCCCCGGCAGGCGGCCGAGAGCAGGCAGCGCGTCCTCGAACGCGCCGCCGAAGAGCGGGAGTTGGTGATTCCCGCGCACTTCGGCGGGAGCGGCGCGGTGGAGGTGCGGCGGGAGTCCGGAGGCTTCGTTTTCGGACGTTGGGCCGCCTGACTCAAGCCCACGTCGACAAGGGCCCGGTGCGCACGGTACTCATGGGACATGAGGCAAGACGGCGAACGCGCGCCCGACGGACACCTGCCCGACGGATGCCTGCTCGGCGGGCGCTACCGGCTGATCGAGCGCATCGGCTCCGGCGGCACGGGCGCGGCCACCGTATGGCGGGCACTCGACGAGCCGGCCGAGCGGTACGTCGCCGTCAAACGGCCGCTGCCACCGGGCGACCCGGAGGACGAGGAGCACCGGCGGGCCGCCCACCGGCTGCACCGCGAGGCCCGCGCCGCCGCCCGCGTCGAGCACCCCGCCGCCGTCCGCATCCACGACGTGGTCCTCGAGGACGGACTCCCCTGGATCGTCATGGAGTTGGTCCCCGGGGAGTCCCTCCGCGCGGTCCTCGAACGCGGGCCCCTGTCCGCCGGCGAGGCCGCCCGTGTCGGCCTCGCCGTCCTCGGCGCACTGCGCGCGGCGCACGCGGTCGGCATCGTCCACCGCGACGTCAAACCCGCCAACGTCCTCCTCGAAACCGGCACCGACCGCGTCGTCCTCACCGACTTCGGCATCGGACACGTCCACGCCACCGATTCCCCGGCCGACACCGCCTTCGTCGCACCCGAGCGGTGGACGGAACCCGGCGCCGGACCCGCCTCCGACCTGTGGTCCCTCGGCGCGCTGCTCCGCGCCGCCGTCGAGGACGAGCCGGACCCGGACGAGTCGTACCCGGACGAGGCCGCCGCCCCCCTCGGCCCGCTGCTCGACCGGATGCTGGCGCCGGAACCGGCCGAGCGGCCGTCGGCGCAGGAGGTGGCGGCGGCTTTGGCGGCACTGGCCGACGGACCCGGAAAAACCCCTGTGGCGCTGACCGCCATGCCCACAACGCCCTGATCAGCGCATTCGCTGCCAGTGGTCACTGGCGTCGTGTGAGCGGTCGGTGAATCCCCGTTACCGACGGGTACCCAAAGCCGCCGCTCCGGCATACCCTGCGCCTCATGACGGACTCGCAGGTCACGAACCAGGCCATCGGCACCAACCCCCTCGCCCCCGCCCCGGAGGGCGCCCGTACCGCCGCCGACGTGGTCACTCCGGAGCTGGTCGCCCAGCTCACCAAGGGCGTCGCCGGCTCCGGCAAGACCCAGAGCCACACGCCGTTCACCGGCGACAAGCTGGCCGACCTGCCCGAGTCCACCCCCGAGGACGTGGCCGCCGCCTACGACCGCGCCCGTGCCGCCCAGGCCGTCTGGGCCCAGACCCCCGTACGGCAGCGCGCCGCCGTGCTGCTCCGCTTCCACGACCTGGTGCTCGAACGCCAGGCCGAGGTCCTGGACCTGATCCAGCTGGAGACCGGCAAGGCCCGCCTGCACGCCCACGAGGAGGTCCAGGCCGTCGCCGTCGCGGCCCGGCACTACGGCCGCAAGGCCCCCGCCTACCTGAGGCCGAAGCGGCACGCCGGCGCCGTACCGACCCTCACGAAGGTCACCGAACTGCGTCACCCGCGCGGTGTCGTGGGCCAGATCGCCCCCTGGAACTACCCGCTGGAGCTGTCGGTCGGGGACGCGCTCCCCGCCTTCGTCGCGGGCAACGCGGTGGTGATGAAGCCGGACACCGAGACCTGCCTGACCGCCCTGTGGGCCCGCGACCTGCTCATCGAGGCCGGCCTGCCCGCCGACGTCTTCCAGGTCGTCCTCGGCGAGGGGCCCGTCGTCGGACCCGAGGTCGTCAGGCACGCCGACTACGTCTCCTTCACCGGCTCCACCCGCACCGGCCGCGAGGTCGCCCAGGGCGCCGCCGCCCGCCTGGTCGGCGTCTCCCTCGAACTCGGCGGCAAGAACGCCATGCTGGTCCTGGAGGACGCCGACATCGAGAAGGCCGCCGCGGGCGCGGTCCGCGCCTGCTTCTCCTCCGCCGGCCAACTGTGCATCTCCATCGAGCGGTTGTACGTCCACGAGTCGATCGCCGACGCCTTCCTGGAGCGCTTCGCCACCCGCACCAAGGCCATGCGGCTGGGCACGTCCCTCGCCTACGGCGCCGACATGGGCTCACTGGTCGGCGAACGGCAGCTCCAGGCCGTCACCCGGCACGTGGAGGACGCCGTCGCCAAGGGCGCGAAGGTGGTCGCCGGCGGGGTCGCCCGCCCGGACATCGGCCCGTACTTCTACGAGCCGACGATCCTCGACGGCGTGACGGAGCCGATGTCGGTGTGCGCGGAGGAGACCTTCGGCCCGGTCGTCTCCGTCTACCGCTTCAAGACGGACGAGGAGGGGGTCGAAGTGGCCAACTCCACTCCGTACGGCCTGAACTCGTCGGTCTGGACGAAGGACGCCCGCCGCGGCCGCGAGGTCGCCGCCCGGCTGCGC
Organism: Streptomyces sp. NPDC039424; assembly: GCF_055639495.1. Classification (NCBI taxonomy): domain Bacteria; kingdom Bacillati; phylum Actinomycetota; class Actinomycetes; order Kitasatosporales; family Streptomycetaceae; genus Streptomyces; species Streptomyces sp. NPDC039424. The sequence goes on along the minus strand of NZ_JBVKAI010000002.1, from coordinate 578,090 downwards.
ACCGGCACCGTCAACGTCAACGAGGGCTACGCCCCCGCCTACGGCAGCGTCCAGTCCCCGATGGGCGGCATGAAGGACTCCGGCCTCGGCCGCCGCCACGGCTCCGAGGGCATCCTCAAGTACACCGAGGCCCAGACGATCGCCCAGCAGCGCCTGCTGCCCATGGCGCCCTCGCTGGGCATGGACGACGAGAAGTACGCGGCGTTCATGAGCACCAGCCTGAAGCTGATGAAGGCGTTCCGCTTCCGCTAGACAGCACCCGTTCTCAACGAGGAGAGCACGTGTCGCAGGAGAAGTCTGTCCAGACCCGGGACGAGGACGGGTACGACGGTTACGACTATGACGTCATCGTCGTCGGGTCGGGGTTCGGCGGTTGTGTGACCGCCCTGCGCCTCACCGAGAAGGGATATCGCGTCGGGGTCCTGGAGGCGGGCCGCCGCTTCACCCGCGAGTCGCTCCCCAAGAACTCCTGGGACCTGAGGAACTACCTCTGGGCCCCCAGACTCGGCATGTACGGGATCCAGCGCATCCACCTGCTGGGCAATGTGATGGTGCTGGCCGGCGCCGGCGTCGGCGGCGGCTCGCTCAACTACGCCAACACCCTCTACGTACCGCCGAAGCCCTTCTTCGAGGACCCCCAGTGGCGGGACATCACCGACTGGCAGGAGGAGCTGGGGCCGTACTACGACCAGGCGCGGCGCATGCTCGGCGTGCGGCTCAACCCGACCATGACCCCGTCGGACGTGCATCTGAAGGCGGCGGCGCAGCGGATGGGCGTCGGCGACACCTTCCACATGGCGCCGGTCGGGGTGTTCTTCGGGGACGGCGAGGACGCCGACGGGACGGCGAAGGCCAGGCCGGGGGAGCGGGTCGCGGACCCCTACTTCGGCGGGGCCGGCCCGGACCGCAAGGCCTGCACCGAGTGCGGCGAGTGCATGACGGGCTGCCGGCACGGCGCGAAGAACACCCTCAACGAGAACTACCTCCACCTCGCCGAGAAGGCGGGCGCGGTCGTGCACCCCATGACGACCGTCGTGTCGGTCACCGAGAACTCCCGGGGCGGGTACGCGGTGGCCACCCTGCCCACGGACGAGAAGAGGAAGGGCAAGGGCCGCATCCTCACGGCCCGCCGGGTCGTCATCGCCGCCGGCACCTACGGCACGCAGACACTCCTGCACCGGATGAAGACGGGCGGCCAGCTGCCTTACATCTCCGACCGGCTGGGCGAGCTGACCCGGACCAACTCCGAGGCCCTGGTGGGCGCCCAGACCGACGACCGGCGCTACCGCAGGGCGCACGGCACCGCGAAGGCCGACTTCACGCGGGGCGTGGCGATCACCTCCTCCATCCACCCGGACGAGAACACGCACATCGAGCCGGTCCGCTACGGCAGGGGCTCCAACGCCATGGGCGGTCTGTCCATCCTCCAGGTGCCGTACGCGGAGGGCTCCTCCCGCGCCCTGGCCTGGCTGGCCAACGCGGCCCGGCACCCCTTGCTGGTCGCCCGCTCCCTCTCCAACCGCCGCTGGTCGGAGCGGACCATCATCGGCCTGGTGATGCAGTCGCTGGACAACTCCCTGACGACGTATCTGAAGCCGGACGGCGTCGGCAGGGGCCTGCTGACCGCCCGCCAGGGCCACGGCGCGCCCAACCCCAAGCAGATCAGGGCCGCTTCCGAGGCCGCCTCCGCCCTCGCCGCCGAGATCAACGGCTTCGCGGGCAGCAACGTGGGCGAGTTGATGGGCACCCCGCTCACCGCCCACTTCCTCGGCGGCTGCCCGATCGGCGCCTCGCGCGAAACCGGCGTGATCGACCCGTACCACCGGCTCTACGGCCACCCCGGTATCTCGGTGGTCGACGGTGCGGCGGTCTCCGCGAACCTGGGCGTCAACCCGTCCCTCACCATCACCGCGCAGGCCGAGCGGGCGATGTCGTACTGGCCCAACAAGGGCGAGGCGGACCCGCGTCCGGCGCAGGGGGCGGCGTACGAGCGCCTCAAACCGGTCGAACCCCGCAACCCGGCGGTCCCGGCCGACGCCTTCGGCGCCCTGCGGCTGCCGTTCCTGGGGATGCCGGCGGTGCCGCCGAAGAAGTAGCCCGGACGAGCCCGTTCGCCGGACAAGCAAAGAAGGACCTGCGCCCCCCTCCGAGCGCAGGTCCTTCTTTTGTCCTCGCGGCCAGTTGCCCTTACGGCGAACTGCCCTTACGGCGCGTGGCTCACGCGTCGGCCGCGGCCTTGCGCCGGCGCACCGCGAACACCGCACCCGCACCGGCGACGACGGCGACACCGCCGACGAGCCCGATGACGGGCAGCGCGGAGCTGGAGCCGGTCTCGGCGAGGCTGCCGGTGACCTGCGGCGTGTTGCTGGACGGCTTCTCGTCCGTCACCGGGGCCTTGCCGCCTTCCTGCGGCTTGGTGCCGCCGGTGTCGGTCCCGGAGGCGACGATCTGGAACTTGTACGCGACGTCGCCGTAGCCGGTGCACTCGGCGTCGTCGTCGCCGTAGATGGTCGCGCCGAGCGAGAAGCCGGCGCCGACCGGGGCGGACGACTTCACGTTGATACGGAGCGGGATGTCGACCTCGTAGCCGGGCTGGAGCTCGTCGGTGTAGCCGACGTAGCCGACCGCGTAGCCGTACTCGTCGAGGTCCTCCCAGACCTTGTCGTCCGGGTTCCAGGCCTGGAGCTGGACCTGCTTGCTCTCGAACAGGTTCTCGCCCTCCTTGTCGGAGGAGGCTCCGGCGAAGAAGTCGAGGTCCTGGAGCGTGGAGTCGGAGTTGTTGAGCACGTTCAGCGAGAACTTGTGCCAGCCGCTGCCCGCCGCGATCTTGCCCGGCAGGCCGGTCATGCTCACGTCGACCTTGGTGTCCTCGCACACGGAGGGCTCGGGCTCGGGAGTCTCCGACTCGCCCGTGGTGGGCGTGGCCGTGGCGGTCTGCGTCGGGGTGCCGCTCGTCGCCGGGGCGGTGGTGGGCGGCGTCTGGGTCGGCGGCGTGGTGGTGGCGGTGGGCGTGCCGGTCTCGGTCTCGGCCGGCGACGTCGGGTCGGTGGGCGTACCGGTCGGCGTCTCGGTCGTCGTCACGGTCTCGGTGGGGGGCGGGGTGGTCGGCTCCTCCGCGAACGCGGCAGGTGCGGACAGCAGGGCGAGCGGGGCTATGGCAGCCGTCACTGCCGCTGCGGCCATGGCACGGCGAAGCTTCATGAAGACCTCAGGGAGTCCGGTGTGCTGCGGCGGCAGCACGAGTGTCGGCGGGCTCCGGCGTGTGGGGCGCGGGAGTGACCCTTGGTTCTGCTGGTGTTGCTGTTGTTTCGCTCGGCAGGTTTGATCCGCGAGATGGGGGAAGGGTTGTACCGCCACTCACAGAATTTTTATGTGTCCTGAGTCACAGCTGTGGGCCGCCCGTGGGGAGGGCACGAAGACGGCGCAGGCGCGGCATGGGCACGGCATGGCGAAGGGCCCCGCGGTACGGATCCGCGGGGCCCCTCACTCGTCAGCGCACTTCTCTGTTTTCCGCCGGCCGGCCCCGGGCGTCCCCGGAGCCGACCGTTCTCTGGGTGACCGGGCTGCTGTCCCCTGCCGTCCGGTCACTTCCCTGGAGCGAGGTCCCACGGCGCACGGCGTGATCCGAACACCTCATCGCTCCAGCGAGCCACGCGTGGTTCTTCCGCCCGCCCCTGGCTGGCACGGGCACCCGGACCAACGAAGCGGTGCGCCGGGCGGTCACGCGCCGGACGGGTGAGAGGTCGGCCGAACTCAGATCCGACCCCGGCACAGTTCGAGCAGCGTCATGGCCAGGGGCGTACCGGGCTTGCCCAGGGCGTCCCGGTAGTGGCCGAGGATCTCCATCTCGCGGGAGAGGTTCACCCGCCGGCCGCCCGAGGTGATCCGGGCCTCCTGGATCACCGCCGACACCGCCATCCGTTCCTGGATCAGGCCGATGATCCGGTCGTCGAGCGCGTCGATGCGCTCACGGGCGCCGGTGATCACGTCGGCGGCGTCGGCGGTGTGCGCGCCGGTCCTGTGCGCTGCGGTGGCGGTCATGTCGGGGCTCCTCACTGGGTGGGTGCCCCGGAGCGGCAAGGCCGGGAAACGCCAGGCGCCCCGGACCTTGTCGGCCCGGGGCGCCTGGGAAGTCGCTTGTCAGTTGCTCAAGCAGCACGACCATGGCAGCCGGTGGGCCGGTTGCCATAGGTAAACAGGAAGGTCGGGTGCGCGAGCATGGGCCCAGTATGCCGGGCCCCCAGGGGGCCACCAACCCGGTTCGCATGCTGAGACGCGGCCGGTTCGGTCCCGACGCCGCTCAGCGGGAGATGACCCACGCCCACCCCGTTAGAATCGACAGCACAGACCCCCGCCCGACCGCCGGAAGGCACCCCGTGTCATCAGCGACAACCGCTGCCGCCACCCCCGACACCGTCCTGGTCGTCGACTTCGGCGCGCAGTACGCCCAGCTCATCGCCCGTCGCGTCCGCGAGGCGCGGGTCTACAGCGAGATCGTGCCGAGCACCATGCCGGTCGCGGAGATGCTCGCCAAGAACCCCGCGGCGATCATCCTCTCCGGAGGCCCCTCGTCGGTGTACGAGGAGGGCGCTCCCCGTCTCGACCGCGAGCTCTTCGAGGCCGGCGTCCCCGTCTTCGGCATGTGCTACGGCTTCCAGCTGATGGCGCAGACCCTCGGCGGCACCGTCGACAACACCGGCGCCCGCGAGTACGGCCGTACGGAGCTGCACGTCTCCAAGGTCTCCTCCACCCTCTTCGAGGGCACCCCGGCCGAGCAGGCGGTGTGGATGTCGCACGGCGACGCCTGCTCCGCCGCCCCCGAGGGCTTCACCGTCACCGCGTCCACGGACGTCGTCCCGGTCGCCGCGTTCGAGAACGACGACAAGAAGCTGTACGGCGTCCAGTACCACCCCGAGGTCATGCACTCCACGCACGGCCAGCAGGTGCTGGAGCACTTCCTCTACCGCGGCGCGGGCCTGGAGCCGAACTGGACCACCGGCAACGTGATCGAGGAGCAGGTCGCCGCGATCCGTGAGCAGGTCGGCGACAGGCGGGCGATCTGCGGTCTGTCCGGCGGCGTGGACTCCGCGGTCGCCGCGGCCCTCGTGCAGAAGGCCATCGGCTCCCAGCTGACCTGCGTGTACGTCGACCACGGCCTGATGCGCAAGGGCGAGACCGAGCAGGTCGAGAAGGACTTCGTGGCGGCCACCGGCGTCCAGCTGAAGGTCGTCGACGCCGAGGAGCGCTTCCTCACCGCGCTCAAGGGGGTCTCCGACCCCGAGGAGAAGCGGAAGATCATCGGCCGCGAGTTCATCCGCGTCTTCGAGCAGGCCCAGGCGGAGATCATCGCGGACGAGGGTCCCGCGGTGGAGTTCCTCGTCCAGGGCACCCTGTACCCCGACGTGGTCGAGTCCGGCGGCGGCACCGGCACCGCCAACATCAAGTCGCACCACAACGTCGGCGGCCTCCCCGAGGACCTGGAGTTCAAGCTCATCGAGCCGCTCCGCAAGCTGTTCAAGGACGAGGTCCGGATGGTCGGCCAGGAGCTCGGCCTGCCGGAGGAGATCGTCCAGCGCCAGCCGTTCCCCGGCCCGGGCCTCGGCATCCGGATCGTCGGCGAGGTGACGAAGGAGCGTCTCGACCTCCTGCGCGACGCCGACGCCATCGCCCGCGAGGAGCTGACCGCGGCCGGCCTCGACCGGGACATCTGGCAGTGCCCCGTGGTCCTGCTCGCGGACGTCCGCAGCGTCGGCGTCCAGGGCGACGGCCGCACCTACGGCCACCCGATCGTCCTGCGCCCGGTCTCCTCCGAGGACGCCATGACCGCCGACTGGTCGCGGCTGCCGTACGAGGTGCTGGCCCGTATCTCGACCCGGATCACCAACGAGGTCCGGGACGTCAACCGCGTCGTCCTCGACGTGACCTCGAAGCCGCCGGGCACCATCGAGTGGGAGTAGTCCCACCCGACGGACGGTTCAGGTCCGCCTGAGAGTGCGCACCGGCTCTCCGGGCTTCCAGACCTCGGCGACCAGATACCGGTCGTCCTCGACGTAGGTCCGTACGACCTCCGTCAGCTCGGTGCGGAAGAGGTGGAACGGCTGCGGCGGTTCCACCTCTTCCACGTACGCCCCCTTCACCTCCGGGTCGACGACCTCGAACGCCCGTCCGCCGACCCGGACGTCCCCGCCGCCCATGCCGGTGCCGTCGCCCGGATTCGCCTGGAGCGCGAAGCGCGGGTCGCGGAGCAGGTCGAGGGCCTTGAGGGAGTTCGGCATCATGCCGAGCCACAGCTCGCCGCCCAGGAAGCGGACCTCCAGGCCGGTGGTGCGGGGGGAGCCGTCCCTGCGCAGAGTGGCGAGGACATGGTGCCGGTACGCGCCGAAGCGCTCCTCGGTGATCTTCGCCAGTCCGGGTGCGGCGGCGGTGAAGGCGGCCCAGTTCATACGGGTGGTCATACGGGCCAGTCTCCCGGCGAAACCCGACAGCTACTGTCTTGTATTCGCTGCGTACGTCATCTTTACAGAACAGGTCTGGGGTTTTGGGCTGACCGACGGTAACTTCCGGCCCGTAAAGCAAACCCAGTGCTGGAGGACCTATGCACGGGCCCACCCCGCCTCTGCCGCTGCCCACCGACCGGCTGCGATTCGCGATGCCGCCGATGCACGAATCGGTCGAGGACGAACGCCGGCACCGCAAGGAACGGCTCGCGGGCGCGCTCCGCATCTTCGGGCGGTCCGGCTTCGAGGACGGGGTCTCGGGGCACATCACCGCACGCGACCCGGAGTTCACCGACTGCTTCTGGGTGAACCCCTTCGGGCTGCCGTTCAAGCACGTCACCGTCAGCGACCTGGTGCTGGCCAACCAGGACGGGCAGGTGATCGAGGGCCGCTACCACGTCAACCAGGCCGCGTTCACCGTGCACGCCCAGGTGCACGCGGCCCGCCCGGACGTGGTCGCGGTCGCCCACTGCCACTCGGTGCACGGCCGGGCCCTCTCCGCGATCGGCGACCTGCTCGACCCGATCACCCAGGAGAGCTGCGCCTTCTACGAGGATCACGCCCTGTACAACTCCTACACGGGCGTCGCCGTGGACGCCGACGAGGGCCGCCGGATCGCGACGGCGCTCGGCAGCCGCAAGGCGCTCGTCCTGCGCAACCACGGACTGCTGACGGTCGGCGACTCGGTGGACGCGGCGGCCTGGTGGTTCCTGTCCATGGAGCGCTCCTGCCAGGTCCAGCTGATGGCGAAGGCGGCGGGCCGCCCGCTCCTCATCGACCACAAACTCGCGGTGGCCACCCGCGAGCAGCTCGGCGGCGACCTGGTCGCCTGGATCAACTACCAGCCGCTCTGGCAGGACATCAGCCGAGGCGAACCCGACTTCCTCGGCTGAAGCCTCTCCGGTCACCCCTGAAAACCCCGCAGCACCGCCGCCTTGGTCATCGCGAACTCCTCGTCCGTCAGCACCCCCTCCCGGTGCAGCTCGCCCAACTCCCTGAGGCGGCGCAGGAGGACGTCGTGGTGGTCGGCCGGCGGCGGTACGGCCGCGCCCGCCCACGACCGGTCGGCGTGCTCGGCGCCGGTACGGGTGGACGGGTGCGGCAGCCGAGCGGTGACCGCGGCCGCGACCAGCGCGGTGAGCAGATCGCGGCGGACGCTGCCCCACAGGTCGAGGGCGTAGGGGTCCCGTTCGGGCGGCAGCTTGGAGAACACCGTCTCGTGGGTGACGAACCGCAGGAAGCCGTCCTCGTACCCCGAGTTCGGCAGCCACTCCACCTGCGCCAGATCGCCGACGTCGATGATCCGCGGCCCGGTGGCCCGCTTGACCCGGTCGGAGGTGTCGGCCCAGTCGATGCGGATCTGGCCGCCGTCGAAGGAGACCGTGCCGTCGGAGGAGCGCACCGAGACCGGAACCGGCGGTCCTGCCAGCAGATAGGCCTTGGTGGGCTCCTTGGGGATCTGGTCGAGGAGCAGGGCGTGCCGGATCTCCTCGGCGACGTACTCGGCCACCCCGGAGCGATCCACGTCCACGGTCAGCCGGTACGGGTCGGCCGCGTCCGGCAGCCGCCCGCCCGTCGCCTGCAGCAGCGGGTCGGCGCCCTCGCGCAGCCGCATGCGCAGCCGCCCGCGTTTGCGCTCGGGCTCGTAGACCACCCCCGCGACGGCTTCGAGCGGCACCGTGATCTCCCCGCACGTCTGCCGGAACAGCGGCACGGAGCGGTGGAGTCCCGGCGTGATCCGGACCGTGCTGCCGTCGAAGGCCCAGGTCCCGTCGCGCTGGATGATCTCGGCCATACGGGAATTCTCGCAGCCAGGTCAACATATCGGGCCGCGCTTCACCCGCGGTGACCATCCGCCGGACGCGGAAGGCGTGGCGTAGGGCACAATTCGCTGTCGTCGCAGGGGAGTTCCACAGCGACGGCCGGGCCCGCGGCGGGCGGTGCCGGCCGCGCCGAGAATGGTGGGAAGGCGGGCGTCGGGCGTGGCGGTGCAGGAGGCGAGGCAGGGCGCGGACTCGGGCGTCCACGGGGGCGGCTGCGCCTGCGGGGACTGTCCGCACGGGGCGCGCGAGGGGCACCGGCGGGCGGTCGCGGAATTCCTGCTGAAACGGGACGAGTTCGCGTCCGGGCAGGGCCTGCCCACGGCCGTGGCCCACTCCGTCTCGGCCTCCCGGCAGTGGGTCTCCGAGGAGTTGACGCAGTCCGCCGAGGTGGTCGCCGAGCGCGGCCGGGTGGAGGGCGAGGCCTGGCTGGCGCGCCTGTGGCTGCGCACCGCGTGCACAGTGTGGGCGGCCGTCGTACTGCTGTTGCTGACCCAGTCGCTGACCGCGACCGGCACGGGCTGGACGAGCGCGCGCACCGCGGGGCTGCTGGCCGCGCTGGTGACGGCCGGGGCGCTGACCGCCGCGTCCTGGTTCCACCGGGCGCGCGGTGGGGCGCTGGCCCCGGTCATCGGTGAGGACAACCGGATGTCCACCTCCCGTACCGTGGCGGCGGCCTGGGTGCTGTTCGTGGCGTACGCGGTGCTGGTCCTGGCCGGCCGGCTGGCCGCCGCCTCCGGGCACGCCGAACGCGACGCGCTGATCTCCGGCCTCGACCTCGTGCGCGGGGCGGGCGTGGTGAGCGTGCTCGCCGTGGTGTGCGGGATCGCGGTACTGGTGCGGCGGGTGGTCGGGACGCGCATCACCGGGCAGCGGCTGCAGAAGACGCGCGCCCACCGGCCGAGGGCGGCCGACCTGCTCACCGACGACGCCGGCCGGGGCACCTTCGCCGACATCCAGTACGTCGTGATCAGCGCCGTCGCCCTGGTGTTCGCCGCCGTACGGCTCGCCCGCCGCCCCGACCAGCTGCCCGACCTGCCCTGGGGGCTGGCGGTGGTGGTGCTGGTGTCGGCGGGCACCTACCTGGCCGGGAAGTACGCGGAGGGCGGCCGGCCCGTGATCCACTCCGTGGTCCGTGCCCGCGAGGTGGGCGACCTGGACGGGCCGATCCGCACCGGCGACGACATCGAGATCCGCGGCACCGGCTTCGTCCCGCCCGGCGCCCAGGGCGCCGACCGCCTCTCCCGTATGGTCGTGCGTATCGGCGCGGTGAACGTCCACGTCCCGCTCGTCCCGGTCGCCGGCGGCTTCAGCAACCCCACGGACACCGTGCTGACGGTCCCCGTGCCGGCGGAGGTCGAGCCCGGGTGCGTGGAGGTACAGGTGGTCACGGCGACCGGAGTGGCGACCAACCGGTGCGTGGTCGAGGTGACCGAGTGACAGGCCGAATGACAGGCTCAGTGACAGGAGGCCAGGGCGGATGAGCGACGACATCCTCTCCGTGATCCCGACCGACCCGCACTGGCAGCCCGAGCGGGCGGCGGGAGAACACGCGGCCGCACTGGTGACCCAGCTGGTCTCGGACCTTCCCGAGGACCTGGGCATCGACATCGACATCGACTGGTACGACTCCCTCACCCTCGTCGACTGCGGCGCGAACCTCTCGCGCATCGGCTGCCCGCACTGCGGCGCCGCGATCGACCGCGAGTGGTACGAGAACCTGATCGACGCCCACCCTGACGGCTTCGACGCCCTCGTCTTCCCCGTCCCCTGCTGCTCCACCGCCACCTCCCTGGACACGTTGGACTACGACTGGCCGTGCGGCTTCGCCCGCTTCGAGATCGCCGTCTGGAACCCGGTGCGCGAGGAGTTCACGGACGCGGAACTGACCGTCGTGGCGAACGCCCTCGGCCACCCGGTCCGGCAGATACGGGCACACATCTGACTCATCCGGCCCTCCGCGGAATTGGGAAAAATGTGCGGGACAGGATTGAGCCGGATCCATTCGCCGTACGTATCGTCTGTTGAGGAGTCTCGGCATGGCGGGCGAGAGGCGGCTGGAGCGATGACTCACGGTATGCGAACGGACACGCACCCCTCCTACCGCGAGGGCGGGCGGGACTGGCGGGACACCGCCACCCACTACGCCCTCCTTCCGCTACGGATCTTCCTGGGCGTCACCTTCATCTACGCCGGCCTGGACAAACTCACCGACAGCGCCTTCATGAAGTCCGGCGGCTCCGGCTCGATCGGCGACACCATGCGCTCGGTCCGGGACTCCTCGGCCATCCCGGCCCTGGTCGACCTGGCCCTGAACAACCCCGTCGGCTTCGGCTACGCCATCGCCCTGGGGGAGCTGGCCGTCGGCATCGGAACCCTGCTCGGCCTGCTCACCCGCCTCGCCGCACTCGGCGGGGCGCTGATCTCGCTCAGCCTGTGGCTGACGGTGAGCTGGGCCAACGACCCCTACTACTACGGCAACGACCTCGCCTACCTGATGGCCTGGCTGCCCCTCGTCCTGGCCGGCGCCCCCTACCTCTCCGTGGACGCCGCCCTGCGCGCCCGGCGACGACAGCGGGCGGGAGGCCTCTCCACCACCACCGGCTCACTGGCCCGCTAGCTCCCTGGCCCGTCAGCCCGCCACGTCCGTCCCGGCGGTCTCGGCCGCGCTCGCGGTGTCCGCCGGGCCACGCCGTCTGCGTATGCCCCGGGCCAGGGCGCCCACCGCGCCCGCCAGGCACAGGCCGCCCACGACGAGCGGGACGACGACGAACCAGGGTGTCTCCCACAGACCGCCCGCGTCACCGGCGTAGGCGCCGCCCGCCGCGGTGAGGAAGACCCCGGCGACCAGCCTCCCGGGCTGGAACTCATGACGCAGCACGGCTGACCTCCGCCTGTCCGACGCCCACGTGCAGATCCAGTTCGAACGTGCCGGCGTCCTTGGCGCCCGCCACCGGTGCCAGCGTCACCTGCTTGTGCCTGCCCGGCTCCACGTCCACGTCCTTCTTGTCGTCACCCGGCATCTGGATGTCACCGACCCCCACGTCCACGCTCACCTTCACGGTCACGCCCGGCGGCACGATCACCCGCAGCCGGCCCACCCCCACCTCGGCCCGGGCCGTCACCTTCTGCCCCTCGGCCAGGCGCAACCGGCTCAGGTCCAGCGTGCCCTTGCCGGTGCCGACGTTGTACGACTCCCGCACGTCGGCCACCGCGGCGGGCCGCCAGTCCGTCTCCGTCCAGTGCGTGCTGATGTTCTTCGGCACGGCCGACGCCCCGGCGAGCAGCGCCGCCGTGACGACCGCCAGGAACACCGACCCGGCCCCCGTACGCCCGAGGAACGCGCTGACCGCGATCCCGAGTCCGAAGACGACCAGCGCGCAGGCCAGACCGGTCTGCAGACTGGTGCCCAGCGGCTGCCGGTCCCAGGTCAGGCCGGTGCCCAGGCCGCCGGCCACCACGGCCAGGAGGAAGATCCAGGCGCCGATCCAGCGCGGACCGCGCTGTCTTCGCGGCGGCGCGGGACGCGGGGTGCGTATGTGCTCCCGGACGCTCCAGGAGTTGCCGAGACCGATGTTGACGGCAGCCGCGATGTCCCTGTCGCGCGCGGTGTCGGGGCCCCAGAGATAGCCGGTGCCGCCGACGTGCGTTCCGTCCTTGACGATCGGGTCGCGCCACCACGACGGGTAGCCGGTGGTGACCGGCGGTGCCTGGGCCTCCGGAGGGGCGTCGGCGACGGCCTGCGCGGCCAGCGGGTCGGGGTCGGGGGCGCCGCGCTGCCGCGACCAGTACCCGGCGCCGGCGAGGAGCAGGGAGAGGACCACGGCGAAGGTCAGCACCCCGCCGTTTTTCAGCATGGTCAGGAAGACCCCGCACCCGACCAGGGCGAACAGCACCGCCGCCAGCGCCTGACCGTCCACGCGGCCGGTCAGCAGCTTGCGGACCTCGTTCTCCTCCTCGTCCTCGTACGGCACGAAGAGCCAGGCGAAGCCGTAGAAGATGAGTCCGATCCCCCCGGACACGGCCAGCACGGCGAGGGTGATCCGGAAGATCACGGGGTCCATGTCGGTGTGCCGCCCGAGCCCGGCGCACACCCCCGAGATCATCTTGTGCGGCCGGTCCCGCCGGAACCTGCGGGGGGCCTCGGCCGCGGCGGGCGCGGCATCCGCCGGCCCGCCGCCCTCGCCGGGGCGCGGGCCGGTGCCGGGTCCCGGACCCGTCGCGGCGTGGTCGTGATCGCTCATGCGTCCATGGTGACGGCCGGGCCGCCTCGGCGGCAGTCGGGATGACCCTGGGGGAACCCTGAGATCGCCCTGAGACGGTGCGGGGGACCTGTTCGACATCCGGTCTTTCCGAAGATCAGGGGTGTCTCGGGGACGGACCCTGATGCCCCACTGCTCCGGCCGTGTGAACATCGTTGGCATGCCGGAAGCCGCAGCAGTGCCACTCGACGACCCGCGGCCCCTGCGCAAGCTCTACCGCAGCAGCGACGGCCGCTGGCTCGGTGGCGTGGCGCGGGGCCTCGCCGGGCACCTCGGCCTGCCCGTGATCTGGGTGCGGCTCGTCTTCGTGAGCCTGCTCCTGGCCGACGGCCTCGGCGCGCTGCTGTACGCGGCGTTCTGGTTCTTCGTCCCGCTCGGCGTCGGCGGCGTGGGCGACCAGAGGTCACCGTCGCTGGTCGGCACCGAGACCGCACCGGACGGCCGGCGCAGACTGGTCGCCCGCAGGCCGGACCGGGGCCAGATCGTCGCCCTGCTCCTCATGGTCGTCGTGGCCATGGTGTTCGTGGGCAGCGTCAACCTCGGCAACGCGGCGAAGGCGTACCTCATACCCGCCGTCCTCGTCGGCGCGGGCGTCGCCCTCGTCTGGCGCCAGGCGGACAACGCCCGCCGGGCCCGCTGGGTCGAGGTCGGCAGACGCCGCCGCACCCTCACCCTCCTGCGGGCGGGCGCCGGCGTCCTGCTCGTCGCCGCCGGCGTCTCCGGCATGTTCGTCCTGCAAGGCTCCGCCGCCCACCTCGGCTCGGTCCTCCAGGCCGCCCTCGCGGTCCTCGTCGGCATAACGCTGCTCGCCGGTCCCTACCTGGTCCGTATGACCCAGGACCTCTCCGAGGAGCGCCTGATGCGCATCCGCGCCCAGGAGCGCGCCGAGGTCGCCGCACACGTCCACGACTCCGTGCTGCACACCCTGACCCTGATCCAGCGCAACGCGGAGAACGCGGGCGAGGTGCGCCGTCTCGCCCGCGCGCAGGAGCGCGACCTGCGCGCCTGGCTCTACAAACCCGAGGGCAACGGCAAGGACGAGGCCGACGAACCGGCCACCCTCGCCGACGCGGTGAAACGCAACGCCGCCGAGGTGGAGGACAAGCACGGCGTCCCGATCGAGGTCGTCGTGGTCGGCGACTGCCCGCTCGACGAACGGATCGGGGCCCAGATGCAGGCCGCGCGCGAAGCGATGGTGAACGCCGCCAAGTACGGTGGCGAGGGCGGCGCCGTGCAGGTCTACGCCGAAGTCGAGGGCAGGACGGTCTTCGTGTCCGTCCGCGACCGTGGCCCGGGCTTCGATTTGGACTCGATACCCGCCGACCGCATGGGTGTCAGAGAATCGATCATCGGCCGCATGGAGCGCCACGGCGGCACGGCCCGGCTGCGGGCGGTGCCGGACGGCGGCACGGAGGTCGAGCTGGAGATGGAGAGGGCGGAGAAGACGTCATGAGCGACGCGACCGAGGCGAACGGCACGGCGGGGGCGGCGGGTGAGCGCCGGGTGCGCGTGGTCCTCGTCGACGACCACCGCATGTTCCGTACAGGCGTCCAGGCCGAGATCGGCCGGACCGAGGAGACCGGTGTCGAGGTCGTCGGCGAGGCCGCCGACGTCGACCAGGCGGTCACCGTGATCACCGCGACCCGGCCCGAGGTGGTCCTCCTCGACGTCCATCTGCCCGGTGGCGGCGGGGTGGAAGTCCTGCGCCGCTGCGCCCCGTTGATGGCCGACGCCGAGCAGCCGGTCCGCTTCCTCGCCCTGTCCGTCTCGGACGCCGCGGAGGACGTGATCGGCGTGATCCGCGGCGGTGCCCGCGGTTACGTCACCAAGACGATCACCGGCACGGACCTGGTCGACTCCGTCTTCCGTGTCCAGGAGGGCGACGCGGTCTTCTCCCCGCGCCTGGCCGGCTTCGTCCTCGACGCCTTCGCCTCCACCGACGCCCCGCCGGTCGACGAGGATCTCGACCGGCTCACCCAGCGCGAACGCGAGGTGCTGCGCCTCATCGCCCGCGGCTACGCCTACAAGGAGATAGCCAAGCAGCTGTTCATCTCCGTCAAGACGGTCGAGTCCCACGTCTCCGCCGTCCTGCGCAAGCTCCAGCTCTCCAACCGGCACGAGCTGACCCGCTGGGCGACGGCCCGACGGCTGGTGTGACCGTGCTTCAGGCGGGCTGAGGCACGTCCAGCTCGAACCACACCTCTTTGCCGATGCCGCACACCCTTCTCTCCGCGCCCCAGTCGTCCGCCAGCGCCGTCACCAGCGCGAGGCCCCGGCCCGACTCGTCGTCCCAGGAGGCAGCGCCCGGCGTCGGGAGCGTGTCGTCCGCGTCGGTCACGGTCACACGCACTCGGTCCACCGTGACGACGCAGCGGGCCCAGATCTCGCGGCCGGCCGGGACCCGCGCGTGGCGGTACGCGTTCGTCATCAGTTCGCTCAGGAGGAGCTCCGCCGCGTCCGTCACCTCCTGAGGCAGGCCCCAGGACACCGCCTGCTCGCGAAACAGCACGCGTGCCCTGCCCACGCTTCGTGCGTGACGGGGCAGGCGCCACTCGATGTCCTTCGGTGCGGCCGTCGTGGGGAGCGGGGGCCACGGGGTCTGCATGCGCTGTTCATCCCTTGCGTCGAAGTTCTGGCGTTTGGCCAGATCACGGTCTCGGGTCGCGCGTAGCCTCACGAGTAACGGCGTAGGTACAGCGGGTGGTTGTACCCGTCGTGGACCCCGCGGAGGTGTGCGTGTCGACCGAGGTGAACTCCCAGCCGCCGATCGCGTGGCGGTACTGCGGCAGCCAGATCAAGCTGTGGCGCACGGAAGCGGGGGTCGGTCGCGATGCGCTGGCCAAGGAGGCCGGTTATGACTACGAGTACGTCAAGTCGATGGAGAACGGTCGCCGTCGGCCCACGCTGCGGTTACTGCAGATCGCCGACCAGGTGTGCGGGGCGGGCGGGAAGCTTGTCGCGGCTCAGGAGTACTTGAAGCCAGAGCCTTTCCCGACGTTCTCGCAGGACTTCATCCGGTACGAGTCCGAGGCCATCTCACTGAGCTCGTACGAGCCGCTGCTCATCCCGGGGCTCCTGCAGACGGAGGGGACCGCACGCTCCCTGCTCAAAGCCCACTGGCCGCCCTTGGATGACGAAACGGTCGAAGAGCGTGTGACGGCCCGGCTCAAGCGGCAGGATCTTCTGGCGAAGCAGACCAGATCCTTCAGTTTCGTCATCGGCGAATCGGCGCTGCGGAACAAGGTCGGAGGAGCCGAAGCGCACTCGTGTCAGTTGCGGCACCTGCTGGCAGTGGCTGAGCAACGGAACGTGACTGTGCAGGTGCTGCCGATCGTCGGTGCGCATCCGGGCCTCAACGGGCCACTCGTCTTGCTGGAGACGTCAGAGCACGAGCACCTTGGGTACGAAGAGGGGCAGACGACCGGAGTGCTCTACTCGGACCCAGATCGCGTCAGCATCGCCACGCAGCGCCATGCAATGATCCTGCGGCAGGCGCTGAGCCTTTCGGAGTCCGCGCGATTCATTGTCAAGGTGGCGGAGGAGCAATGAACAAGGACCTGCGATGGTTCAAGTCCAGCTACAGCGGCACCGAAGGCGGCAACTGCCTCGAA
Organism: Streptomyces sp. NPDC039424; assembly: GCF_055639495.1. Taxonomy (NCBI): domain Bacteria; kingdom Bacillati; phylum Actinomycetota; class Actinomycetes; order Kitasatosporales; family Streptomycetaceae; genus Streptomyces; species Streptomyces sp. NPDC039424. Next base: position 561,900 of record NZ_JBVKAI010000002.1, on the reverse strand, counting down.
GTCGCCCTCGACTGGCGCAAGTCCAGCCACAGCGACTTCGAAGATGCCGCCTGCGTAGAAGTCGCCCCCTGCCCCCACACCATCCACGTCCGAGACTCGAAGCTCGGCCCCCAGAGCCCCCGCTTCGCCGTCGCCGGGGCCGCCTGGACCGCGTTCGTCGCGTACGCCCGTACGGCGTCTCACACCACCCGCGTCGCCCCCGCGAACGGCATCGCGTCCAGCGGTGCCAGCCGCACCGGCGCTGACGGGTTCGGTGCGTGGATCATCTGACCGTCGCCCACGTAGATGCCGACGTGGCTGATGCCGGAGTAGAAGAACACCAGGTCCCCGGGGGCGAGTTCGGACCGTGAGACGCGGCGGCCCGCGTTGATCTGGGCGTACGTCGTGCGGGGCAGGGAGATGCCGGCGGAGCGGTAGGCGGCCTGGGCGAGGCCCGAGCAGTCGAAGGCGTGCGGGCCGGTCGCGCCCCACACATAGGGGCTGCCGAGCTTCTGGTAGGCGTAGGCGACGGCCGCCGCCGCGCGGGAGTCGGGTGCCGCGAGGGAGCCGGGGGCGGTGAGGGCGCCGCGCGTACCGTCCGTGGCCGAGCGCGAGGCGTGCCCCGCGGCCCCGCCGTCCGCCGTGGCCGCCGTGCGCTCCCGCGGGGTCAGCCGGGACAGCAGCCGCTGGGCCTCGTCCAGCTTGCCGGTGACGGTCTTCTTCTGCCGCTTCAGCTCGGCCTGTCTGGTCTTGAGCGAGGCCAGTTCGATGTGGGCGGCGCCCCGCAGCTGCTCGATCTCCCGCAGCCGCTTCCGTACCCGCGCGACGGCCCGCGACTGCCGGTCGCCCGCCCGCTCGGCGAGCGCGGCGCCGTCCAGGTACTGGTCGGGGTCGTCGGACAGTACGAGCTGCAGTGCCGGATCGAGCCCGCCGCCGCGGTACTGCGCCGTGGCGATCGTCCCCAGCGCCTCCCGCGCCGAGTTCAGCTTCTCCTCCTTGCGGGCCGCCTCGTCCCGCAGCGTCTTCAGCCGCTGCCGGGCCGCCTCCGCCTTCTCCTTCGCGCCGTTGTACTTCTCGGTGGCGACCTCGGCCTCCTGGTACAGCTTGTCCACCTTGGCCTTGACCTGTGCCGGCGTCAGCTGCGGCTCGGCGTGCCCGGTCCCGTCGAAGCCCGTCGCGGTCGCCGCGCCTGCCAGGGCTATGGTGACCGCCGTCCGGGCCGTGTTGCCGCTGAGCGAGCGCTGTCGGGGCTTGCGGTGCGCTGCCACCTGGACCGTCACGTCCTTTCGTACGGCCGCTCCGTCGTAGCGGAAGGGCGGTTTACGCGTCCGGCGGCGGTCCGCACAGGGGTGGCGGGCCGCCGCCGGACCTCCTCGGCGGTGGTGTCCGACTGCCGCCCCTGGCCCGGGCGGCGGTGGGGAGCCGGTCACCTGGGGGAGGACGCTAATCCCGACAGCAACGAATTTGTAACGCAATGTACGGAACTGGCGTGACCGGACCGGCAGGTGTCCGCACATGACCCGGATCCGGTTCCGGAGCCGCCGACTTCGCGCGGTGTGCTGACCGATGCGGCCGTTCGGGGGCATGCGGGGGCCGTCGGCTGCTATAGGGGCCGTGTGTAGGTGTGGGCCCGGTGCCCGAAGGCTCCAGGGTCCCTGATTAGGCTCCGGCCTCATGGACGTACTCATCCATCTCTTCGTCGGCCTGCACATCGTCGGCATCGCCGCGCTCCTCGGCGGCTTCCTCGCCCAGCTGAAGGCCATGGGACGGGGCGAGGCCCGCTTCGTCCCCGCGATGCTGCACGGCGCGCTCACCATGCTGGTCACCGGCGTGATCCTGGTCGGGCTCAACCAGGCCGACGACCACCACGTCAACAACATCAAGATCGGCGTGAAGCTGGCCCTGCTGATCGTGATCCTCGGGCTCGTCTACGTGAAGCGGGACGACGAGCGGGTGGACAAGGGCCTCTTCGGCCTGGTGGGCCTGCTGACCACGGCGAACATCTTCATCGCCGTGCTGTGGACCTGACCGCCCCGACGGCCACCGCGAGCCACACCGCCACCGACACCCACACCAGCACGACCCCCGGCCCCCGCAGCCACGGGATCCCGAGGGCGGCGCCGACGGACAGCGTGGACGCCGCCGTCATTCCCATCGGGAACACCGTCGACCAGCGCCGTACGTCATAACGCGGCCGGCGCCGGGCCGCCTCCGCGACCAGCAGGGCGGCATAGCAGGCCAGGTCCAGCACGAGCAGGGCGAGGGTCACGGTGCGCAGGACGCTGCGGTCGTCGTCGTTCCACAGGTACAGGCGCGGGCTGTCGGCGGCGATCAGCCGCGCCCCGGCCAGCGCCGAGACGGCGAGCGAGCCGCCCGCGATCCAGTGGTCCCCGGCCCCCTCGATCACCTGCCGCGGATCGAACCGGACCAGCGCGAGCCCGTAGAGCACCAGCCCCAGCCAGAACAGCACGAGCGCCGTGTGCGCGAGCCAGGCCGTCGCCGTGGCCGCGGCCAGCACGGCCCCCAGCACGGCGATCCCCTGGGTGGCCACACAGGCCAGGAACACCGTCCCCGGCATGCGCCGCCCCCAGTGCCGTACGACACGGAGCAGCAGCACCGGCCAGAGCACGGCCGCCAGCGCGAGCAGCGCCTCGGCCACGACCTGTCCACCCAGCAGCGAGAAACCGGTCCCCAGCACCGCGGTGGCGGCCACGGCGGTGAGCGCGCCCGGCGTGTCGGCCTCCGCCGACCACCGCTCCCGCTCCCGCAGCAGCCGTACGGCGAAGCCCGCCGCGAACCCCAGCCAGGCGGCGCAGGCCACCCCGAGGGCGACCCGCGACACCACCTCGTAGCCCGCCAGCCACAGCCCCACCGACACGATCCCGGCCGCCATCACGGCGGCGCCGCCCGCCGGTGAACGCCGCACCCACCAGACGTGGAGGGGGGAGGAGGGGCCGGGCATGCGCCCGATGTTAGGGGCGCGGCGGCTCAGGCAGGTCGCACCACGCTGTGGATGATCGATTCGTCGTGGTGGACCGACTCCTCGCGGACGTAGGTGCCGGGCCTGGGGGCGTGGATCATCATGCCGTCGCCGGTGTAGACGCCGACGTGGCTCACGTCGTCGTGGAAGAAGACCAGGTCACCGGGGAGGGCGTCACCGAGGGAGACGGTGGTGCCGGCGTGGGCCTGGTCGTCGGTGGTGCGCGGCAGGCTGACGCCGGCGGCCTTCCAGGCGGCCTGGGTGAGGCCGGAGCAGTCGTAGGAGCCGGGGCCGGTGGCGCCCCAGACGTAGGGCTTGCCGATCTGTTCGCGGGCGAAGGCGATCGCTTTCTCGGCCTTGGTGGCGTACGAGCCGGATGAAACGGATGAACCGAGTGAACCGGACGGGACGGAGGAGCCGGCGGCGTCGCCTTCCCGTCGTCGCCACCGCCCCTGCCCCTGCCTCTGCGCCTGCCCCTGTGTCTGTGCCTGTGCCTGTGCCGTCAGCGTTGACAGCAGTTCGCGCGCGGTGGCCAGCTTCCTCTGGACGGTGGCCTTGGCGGTCCGCAGGTCGTTCTGCGACTCGGCCGGCGGCTCGGGGCTCTCGGTGGCCTCCTGCTGCCTCCTCACGGTCGCGGACTGCTGCGTGGCGGAGTCGTCGCCCGCGCCCTTCCGCCGCGCGGTCAGCCGGCTCATCAACTGGTTCTGGTCGAAGTAGCCCTGCGGAGTGTCCGCGAGCAGGAAGGCGTCGGTGTCGCGGGCGGCGGCCCCGGGCCGGTACTGGGCCGCGGCGAAGGAACCCAGCTTCCCGCGCGCCTTGTTGAGCTTCTCGGTGCGCCGGGCCACCTCGCCGAGGAGGGTGTCGACGCGCCTGCGCTGCCTGCCGGCCGTCTCCTTGGCCTCGTCGTTCTTCTCGGTGGCCGGATCCGCCCGTCGGTACAGGTCGTCGAGCTTCTTCTCGACCTCTTCCGGGCTCGGCCGGTCGCCGGGGACGCGCGTGTCCGCGGGGCGCGACTTGTGGTGCGAGGCCAAGGGGGGCGACTCCTTCCACGTTCCGCCTGCCGGGCCGACCGCGGGCTCGGGCGGGTGCTTCGGAGCGGTGCCCAGCGGTGCCCTGCGCCGCCGCGGAGGGCGTGCCGGACTCGGCGGAGGCCGCGCGGTCCGGCGACGTTCGCCGGTGGGGGGCGTGCGGCCCGCCCGGAACGGTAGCCAACTCGTGTGGCTACTGTGAAGGTTGATGGGAGATATGCCCGATACGTCATCGAGAGCCGGGCCGAGATTCTCCCAGGTGACAGCGCTGCTGCGCAGAGTGAACGGGAAGTCCGGCGGTGAATCCGGTCATGTTCCCGGGGCGGCGACCGGATGTCAGTGGGGCGCCCTAGACTCGGAGAGCGATGAGCAGCCTCTTTGACGACAGCTTCCTGGCGAACCTCCAGGCCCCCCGCGGGCACGAGGAGGAACCTCCGCCGCCGCCCGAGGACGATCACGCTCCGGAGCCGGTTCCGGACGATCTGTTCGGCGGGAAGTTCGACGTGCCGCCGGACCGGGACTCCTACTACCGGGACGGCGCCCCCCGCCCGGCCGTGGACCCGGCAGCGCTGCTGGACGGGCTGAACGACAACCAGCGCGCCGCCGTCGTCCACTCCGGCTCCCCGCTGCTCATCGTGGCCGGCGCAGGCTCCGGCAAGACCCGCGTGCTCACCCACCGCATCGCCCACCTGCTGGGCGAACGCGGCGTCCACCCGGGCCAGATCCTCGCGATCACCTTCACCAACAAGGCCGCGGGCGAGATGAAGGAGCGTGTCGAGCACCTCGTCGGCCCGCGCGCCAACGCGATGTGGGTGATGACCTTCCACAGCGCGTGCGTACGCATCCTGCGCAGGGAGTCGAAGAAGCTCGGCTTCACCTCCTCCTTCTCGATCTACGACGCCGCCGACTCCAAGCGCCTGATGGCCCTGGTCTGCCGCGACCTGGACCTCGACCCCAAGCGCTACCCGCCGAAGTCCTTCAGCGCCAAGATCTCCAACCTGAAGAACGAGCTGATCGACGAGGAGGACTTCGCCGCCCAGGCGGCGGACGGCTTCGAGAAGACCCTCGCCCAGGCCTACGCCCTCTACCAGTCGCGGCTGCGCGAGGCCAACGCCCTCGACTTCGACGACCTGATCATGACGACGGTCAACCTGCTGCGCGCGTTCCCGGACGTCGCCGAGCACTACCGCCGCCGCTTCCGCCACGTCCTGGTCGACGAGTACCAGGACACCAACCACGCCCAGTACGCCCTCGTGCGCGAGCTCGTCGGCACCGCCGGGCACCCGGTGGACGTGCCGCCCGCCGAGGACGACCTCCAGCCCGCCGAGCTGTGCGTGGTGGGTGACGCCGATCAGTCGATCTACGCCTTCCGCGGGGCGACCATCCGCAACATCCTCCAGTTCGAGGAGGACTACCCGAACGCGACGACGATCCTGCTGGAGCAGAACTACCGCTCCACCCAGACGATCCTCTCCGCCGCCAACGCGGTCATCGAGCGCAACGAGTCCCGCCGCCCGAAGAACCTGTGGACCAACGCGGGCGCGGGCGCCCACATCACCGGGTACGTCGCCGACACCGAGCACGACGAGGCTCAGTTCGTCGCCGACGAGATAGACCGTCTCACCGACGCGGGCGAGGCGAAGGCCGGCGACGTCGCCGTCTTCTACCGCACCAACGCCCAGTCCCGTGTCTTCGAAGAGATCTTCATCCGCGTCGGCCTGCCCTACAAGGTGGTCGGCGGCGTCCGCTTCTACGAACGCAAGGAGGTCCGGGACGTCCTGGCCTACCTGCGGGTGCTGGCCAACCCCGAGGACTCGGTGCCGCTGCGCCGCATCCTCAACGTGCCCAAGCGCGGCATCGGCGAGCGCGCCGAGGCGATGATCGACGCCCTCTCCCAGCGCGAGAAGATCAGCTTCCCGCAGGCGCTGAAGCGCGTCGACGAGGCGTACGGCATGGCGGCGCGGTCGACGAACGCGGTCCGGCGGTTCAACGTGCTGATGGAGGAGCTCCGTACGATCGTCGAGTCCGGCGCGGGCCCGGCGACCGTCCTGGAAGCCGTCCTCGAACGCACCGGATACCTGGCCGAGTTGCAGGCCTCCACCGACCCGCAGGACGAGACCCGCATCGAGAACCTCCAGGAACTCGCGTCCGTGGCCCTGGAGTTCGAGCAGGAGCGCGGCGAGGGTGAGCCGGTGGGGCTGTCCGACTTCCTGGAGCAGGTCGCCCTGGTCGCCGACTCCGACCAGATCCCCGACGAGGAGGACGGCGACGGCGTCATCACGCTGATGACCCTGCACACCGCCAAGGGCCTGGAGTTCCCGGTGGTCTTCCTGACCGGCATGGAGGACGGGGTCTTCCCGCACATGCGCGCCCTCGGGCAGACCAAGGAGCTGGAGGAGGAGCGCCGCCTGGCGTACGTCGGCATCACGCGAGCGCGGGAGCGGCTGTATCTGACCCGGTCGGCGATGCGCAGCGCCTGGGGCCAGCCGTCGTACAACCCGCCCTCCCGCTTCCTGGAGGAGATCCCGGCCGCCCATCTGCAGTGGAAGCGGACGGGAGCGACGGCACCGGTGTCCTCGGGGCCGGCGTCCGGGGTGGCGGCCTCCCTGTCCTCGTCCCGTTCGCGCTCCTCGGCGTCGGGTGCCTCCGGCTTCGCCACACGCCGGGCCTCGGAGAAGCCGGTGGTGGCCGTGGCCGTCGGGGACCGGGTGACGCACGACCAGTTCGGGCTCGGCACGGTCGTCGCGGTGAAGGGCACGGGGGCGAACGCCGAGGCGACGATCGACTTCGGCGACACCAAGCCGAAGCGGCTGCTGCTGCGGTACGCGCCGGTGGAGAAGCTGTAGGTCCTACGTCGGGTCGAGGCCGTGGCTGCGCAGCCACGGCAGCGGGTCGATCGCCGACCCACCGGCGGGCCTCACCTCGAAGTGCAGGTGGGGTCCGGTGGAGTTGCCCGAATTCCCGGAGTACGCGATCGGCTGCCCGGCTTTGACGGTCGTACCGGAGGGAACCCGGTAACTGGAGAGGTGGCAGTACCAGGTCTCCGTGCCGTCCTTCGCCGTCAGGATCAGCATGTTGCCGTAGGCGCTGTTCCACTGCGTCCGTACGGTGCCGTCGGTCGCGGCCATCACGGTCGTGCCGTACGAGACGGGGAAGTCGATGCCTGTGTGCACGGACATCCAGTTCACGCCCGCCTGGCCGTAATAGGCGCTGAGCCCTTTCTGCGCGACCGGAAGGACGTACTTGGGGCGCAGCCGCTCCTTGCGGGCCGCCTCCGCCGCCGCCTTCTTCTTCTCGGCCTCCTGCTCGGCCTTGAGGTCGATGCGCTCCTGCGTACGGCTGGCCCGGTCGGCGAAGTCGTCGGCGCCGGCGGAGAGGCTTTCGAGCTGGGTGTCCAGCTTGTTGTTGGCGGCGGACGGCTTCACCGACTTCGTCTGCGCGGTGGCGGTGGCGGCGGAGGCGGTGGTCTCCTTGCCGCCGTCGGTCAGGCTGCCGACGGAGGCGGCGGCGATGCCGGCGACCCCCATCACACACGCCGAGGGCACGGCGACGGTCAGCAGCGCGGAGCGCTTGGGGGGCGTACGGCGGCGGGAGCGGGCCGCGCTGCGGGAGCCCGGGCGGGGTGAGGCCGGGGTGACCTCTTCCTGGTCGTCGAGCAGGGTAGCGACGGTGGGCAGTTCACCCGTGGCCGCCTGCTCGCCGTCTTCCACCGGGTGTTCCTCGGCGGCTTCCTCGTACGGGAGCTGCTCGAAGGTGGCGGTCGCCTGCTGGTCGAAGGGCTCGGGCTGCTGCTGCTCGGGCTCGGTGGCGGTCGCGGCGCCGTCGGAGTTCCACTGCGTGGCGTCGTACGCGCCGGTGTCGAAGGCCTGCGTGCCCCATTCCCACTGCTGGGTCTGGGCGGCGGTGGCCTGGTCGGGCTGGAGCCAGGCGCTGGCGTCCCACTGGCCGCTGACGTCGGGCGCCGTGGCCTGGTGCGGAATGCCGCCCAGCTGCTGGTGGCCGGTCGTCCAGGCGGTGGTGTCGTAGGCGCCGGAGTCGTAACCGGAGTCGTAGGCGGTGTGGTGCTGGGCCGCGTACGGGTCGTAGTGCGTGCTCTGGTGGCCGCCGGTCGTCCACTGCGTGGTGTCGTACGCGCCGGTGGCGTGGCCCTCGCCCGGGAGGCTGCCGAAGAGCGGGTCGGTCTCGAAGGCCGTGGGGTGGGCGCCGGTGTCGAAACCGGTGGCGCCGTACCCGCCGTACGTGGTGAAGTCGCCGTACTGGGCTTCGTGATCGCCGGAGGACGCGTAGTGCGCGGAGGCGGCGTCGGAAGCCGGAGTCGGGGTGGTCATGGCCCCCGACGGGTGACGGTCGTTCACCAACTTCTCTTTCGCCTCGACAACAGGGGCTGGCAGAGCAGTGCGGCGACTGTACCCGGCGGTACGCGGGCGCGACAATCTTCGGCCGGTTTCACGCTCGCAGGAAACGGGCATTCGGCCGTGTTTCGGGGGACGATGGACGCGGGTTTGGCTTTGTGTTCGAAGAATGTTCGATGACGGGGGCGCCCGGGACCGGTAAACGGGCCGCGCCGGGCGGGTGTTGCGCCGCCCGGCGCCTCCGATCGCGAGCCGGGATCAGGAAGCGACCGTGAGGCCGCCCCGGCGTTTCGCGGCCCCCGGGGCCGGCTGTTCCTCGTCCAGCGCCTGCCGTATCCCGGCCGCGACCGCTGGGTGCACGGGCAGGGCGAGATGACCGACCCCGGTCACCGGCACATTCAGCGCCATCAGGTCGGGGTGGTCGATCCGGGCGGTCTCCAGCGGGTCCATCAGGGAGTCGAGGTCGCTCCAGAAGCTGACGAAGTACGTACGGCAGCCGGCCGCGGGCCGGGCCAGCTCCTCGATCAGCTCCGAACCGGGGCGCATCTGGCGCACGATCGGGTGCGCGTCCGCCAGCGGTACGACCCGGGTGCCGCCGTGCGGGCTGCCGAGCGTCACGAGCGTACGGACCCGGCGGTCACCGCCGAGCCGCTGCACGTAGTAACGCGCTATCAGCCCGCCGAGGCTGTGGCCCACGACGTCGACCTGGGGGCTGCCGGTCCGCTCGCACACCTCCTCTATGTGCCGGCCCAGCAGCTCCGCCGCGATACGGATGTCCCGGGTCAGCGGCGAGTAGTTGAGCGACTCGACCCGCTGCCTGCCGTGCTGCAGCAGATTGCGGCGCAGCAGCAGGAAGACCGAGCGGTTGTCGATGAAACCGTGCAGCAGGACGACCGGGGGCCGGTCCTGAACCGGCAGCTTGGCGCCGCCGTCCGGCGCGGGCACCCTGACGACCGGGGAGCGGCGCTCCTGGACGATCCCGGTCGGATAGAGCAGCAGATGTCCCGCGAGGATCGCGGCTTCCAGGGCGGTGGCCTTCAGGAGCGCCAGGGAGAGTCCCGCGATTCTGTCCGGCACGAGGCGGCGACAGAGCGGGAATATGGAGTCCAGTGCCCCGGTGACCTTCATGGCCGACCTCCTGTCGACACCCCGGAGGACGGCCCTGCCCCCCGTGTGCCCTCATGGGATGCCGCGAGGAGTGTGGCCGACGGGGCGCGAGCGGCTCGCGTGAGATGCGTGAGGCATACGGCGCGCGCGGCGTCCCGCCCTGCCTTCCCTACGTGCCCTTCGTGACCCCGTGGACCACGCCGCGGCTCCCGAACGTGTCCCACCGTGTGATTTCCCCCTCGGTCAGTGCAGTGAAACTGGCGGTCGCGGGATGCTGTAGATAACGTTCGTTCACTTCTCGCTTCATGGAGGCAGTGATGGGTGTGGCAGCCGGTCCGATCCGCGTGGTGGTGGCCAAGCCGGGGCTCGACGGCCACGACCGCGGCGCCAAGGTGATCGCGCGGGCGCTGCGCGACGCCGGCATGGAGGTCATCTACACCGGCCTCCACCAGACTCCGGAGCAGATCGTCGACACCGCGATCCAGGAGGACGCCGACGCGATCGGCCTGTCCATCCTCTCCGGCGCCCACAACACCCTCTTCGCGGCGGTCATCGACCTCCTCAAGGAGCGCGACGCCGAGGACATCCTGGTCTTCGGCGGCGGCATCATCCCCGAGGCCGACATCGCCCCCCTGAAGGAGAAGGGCGTCGCGGAGATCTTCACGCCCGGGGCGACGACGGCTTCCATCGTGGAGTGGGTGCGGGAGAACGCGCGTCAGCCCGCGGAGGCGTGAACCCCGGCCGGACCCAGCTCGTCCGCCATCGCAGCGCGCAGACGCAGTGTCGTCATCAGCCGTTGGAACGCCTCCGCCCAGTACCCACCGGCTCCCGGCGACGCGTCCTCCCGCTCGTCCGGCACCGCCAGCAGCCCGTCCAGCCGTGAGGCCTCCGAGGGATCCAGACACCGCTCGGCCAGGCCCATCACGCCACTGAAACTCCATGGATAGCTCCCCGCCTCCCGTGCGATGTCGAGGGCGTCCACCACCGCCCGCCCGAGCGGCGCGGCCCACGGCACCGCGCACACCCCGAGCAGCTGGAACGCCTCCGACAGCCCGTGCGTCGCGATGAACCCGGCGACCCACGCGGCCCGTTCCCCGGCGTCCAGCGTGTCCAGCAGCTTCGCCCGCTCGGCCAGGGAGACCGCCCCGGGACCGCCCGCCTCGGGCGCCGACGGTGAACCCAGCAGCGCCCGGGACCACTCGGCGTCCCGCTGCCGCACCGCCGCACGGCACCAGGCCGCGTGCAGTTCGCCCTGCCAGCCGTCCGCGACCGGCAGTGCCACGATCTCCTGGGGCATGCGTCCGCCGAGCCGCCCCGACCAGGTCCCGAGCGGCGCGGCCTCCACCAACTGACCCAGCCACCACGACCGTTCCCCTCTGCCGGTAGGAGGTTTGGGCACTACACCGTCTCTCTCCATCCTCGTGTCGCACTCAAGGGGCGCTTCCACCACGATCGTCGGCGCGTCCCGTGTGTGGTCGAGGGCCACGCAGGCCTCCGCCCGGACCGCCATCCGCGCGGCCAGCGCCGAGCCGGGCAGCGCGGACAGCAACTCGGCCGCCGTCGCCCGTACGTTGCGGCTGCGGTCGGCCAGCGCCTGCTCCAGGAAGGGCTCGTCCTCCGCGGCGAGACCCGTGCGCAGCGAGTCGAGGAACATCAGCCGGTCCTCCGCGCGCTCCGACGCCCAGGTGGCCTGGAGCAGTTCCCGCGCGACCGCGGGCCCGCGCGCCCGGATCGCCGTGAGCAGCGCGACCCGCTCGGCGAACAGCCCCTCCTGCCAGAGCCGTCGCACCTCGTCGGTGTCGTCGGGGTCCGGCAGCGCCGCGCCGCCGCCGGGCGCCGCCCGCAGGGCGAACCGCCAATCGGCGTTCAGCCGGGCCAGCCACAGCGCCCGCGGCCCCGCGAAGGCCAGCACGGCAGGGCGCAGGTCCGTACGTCCCCGGGCCGCGTCCAGCAGCGCGGGCAACACCTGTGGTGGCGGGGCGAATCCGCGCGCGTTCGCCGCCGCGAGCCACTGCGGCAGCAGCTCCATGAGATCGGGCGAGCTGCCCCGGCGGCCCCCGCCGCCCACGCCGGGACGGTCGGCCAGCAGCATCGCCAGCCTGCGCGCCGCCGGGGCGGGCAGGGCGGGACGCGGGTCCTCGGGGGCCGGTTCGGGCCGCCGGGCCGCGGGCGCCGGACGCAGCCCGGCCCGCCGTCGTACGGTCTCCACGGCCGCCGCGTCCAGCAGCGCCACCGGCGCCTCCCGGCCGGGGGCGCTCCCCGCGGGCGGGCGCCGGTCGGTGCCGAGCAGGGCCGCGGTGACGAGCTCCTCCCAGGCGCCGGCCACGGGCGCGTCCGCCGGAGCGGGGGTGCGGTTCATGAGGTGCCTCTCGGTCAGTGAGTGCGGCGGAGTGGTTGAACGGTCATCTGCATCGGGTGTCCCGTGGGGGAGCGGGCATTCCCGTAAGTGCTGCATTCGGGCGAAATGCCGGGTCGGCACGGCTGGGCACACCACCCGGTCAGCACAGCGACACCGCTTCCCCCGGCCCCGCCGGCCAGGCCGTCAGCGGGGTGAAGCCCCGGTGGCCGCACTCGCCGAACACCGTGACGGGGGCGCCGCCGGAGAGGGCGACGAGGCGCCACAGGCCCGGGCGGGAGCGGGCGGCGGGGGAGAGCGGAAGCGCCGAGTCGGTGCCGGCGTCCGCCAGTTGCCAGGAGTCGCCGTCCGGGGCCGGGACGACCCGGTCCAGCGTCACGGGGACCGCGTCCAGCCACGGGTCCTCGCGCAGCGCCTCGCCGTACCGCGCGGCGGCCTGTGCCGTGGTCAGACCGGGCGGCCGGATCGCCGCGGGCGCGGGCGGGGCGAACTGTTCGCCCAGGGCCGCCCGCAGCTGCCCGGCGCCCGGGTAGACGGACACCTCCGCCTCCAGGACCAGGCCGACCGGCAGCGCCAGCTCGGGGGCACGGCCGGCCGCGCCGTACGACAGCAGCAGAGCCGTGCGGCCCGACTCGGCGCCGTGCAGCCATATCCGGCGCGTGGTCAGTTTCGCGTCGGACGTGTCGTGCTGGGCGAGGACGAGCCAGCGGTCGCGCACCGGCGGGCCGTCCGCCGCGGCGGGCAGGCCGACGCGGGAGCGGACCGTCGCCGCCAGGCCGTCCGGCAGCCGCTCGCGGCGCAGCCAGCCCTGGTCGAGGAGGTGCAGCAGCGCGCACTCCTCCAGCAGCCGCACCGGCCAGCCGGGACCGGACGCCGGTATCGCCCCCAGCTCCCGCACCCGGGCGGCCAGCCCCGGCGCCTGCGCGTCGACCATGCGGGCCGCGGTCTCCTCCCACAGCCCGTACCCCGCCTGCTCCGCCGAGGCGAGGCCGCCGCGCAGCAGGTCCTCCAGCCGCTGCTCGAGCTCCGTGGCCCCCGCGGTGACCCGCTCGGCGCGCCGCTGGGTCCGGCGCCGCGCCGCCTCGGGATCACCGGGGCCGGACTGGGAACCCCCCTCGCCCGCCGTCCGTTTCTCCTGCGCGCGCTTCCGTCTGCCCGTGAGCCACTGCTCGGCCCAGTCCGGCGGCTCGGCCGTCGGCACCGCGCCGTCCTCGCCCGCCCACAGCAACAGCAGGCCGAGCGCGTGCTTGCACGGGAACTTGCGGCTCGGGCAACTGCACTTGTACGCGGCCCCGCCCGTGTCCGCGATGTCGACGACCGTCTGATACGGCTTGCCGCCACTGCCCTTGCACAGTCCCCACACCGTCCCCTCGTCGGAACTCCCCGTCCCGGACCACGGCCCGGCCGCGCCGAGCTTGCTTCCCGCCTTGCGTGACGCGGCGTCAGGCGCCAGTGCCAGCACCTGCTCCGCGGTCCAGCGCACCCCCTGCTCAGTCATGCCACCGACGGTAGATCCCACCACTGACAATCACCCTCGCGAGCCCGTTTGTGCAGGTCAGAGCGATTGTCAGTGGCGTGGTGCAGGGTTGGTGACAGATCCGAACCGGCCGAGCTGGAGGGGGCCTCAGCCATGTCTGTGTCCGTGGAACCGACGTCCGTGCAGGCGGACGGCAAGCAGCCGGCCGAGGCGCTCAGGCCGCACGCCGAGGACGCCTTCGCCGCCGAACTCGCCGCGCTGGCCGCGCAGGACGACCGCCCGCGCCCGGTCCGCTGGAAGCTGTCGCCGTGGGCGGTCGCGACGTACCTGCTCGGCGGCACGCTGCCGGACGGCACGGTGATCACACCGAAGTACGTGGGCCCGCGCCGCATCGTCGAGGTCGCCGTCACCACGCTCGCCACCGACCGGGCGCTGCTGCTGCTCGGCGTGCCCGGCACCGCCAAGACCTGGGTGTCGGAGCACCTGGCCGCGGCCGTCAGCGGCGACTCGACCCTGCTGGTGCAGGGCACGGCGGGCACCCCGGAGGAGGCGATCCGCTACGGCTGGAACTACGCCCGGCTGCTCGCCCACGGCCCCAGTCGCGACGCCCTGGTGCCCAGCCCGGTCATGCGGGCCATGGCGGAGGGCATGACGGCCCGCGTCGAGGAGCTGACCCGCATACCGGCCGATGTGCAGGACACGCTGATCACGATCCTGTCCGAGAAGACCCTGCCGATACCGGAACTGGGCCAAGAGGTGCAGGCCGTCCGCGGGTTCAACCTCATCGCCACGGCCAACGACCGCGACCGCGGGGTCAACGACCTCTCCAGCGCCCTGCGCCGCCGCTTCAACACGGTGGTGCTGCCGCTGCCGGAGAGCGCCGACGCCGAGGTCGACATCGTCTCCCGGCGCGTCGACCAGATCGGCCGCTCCCTCGACCTGCCGGCCGTGCCCGACGGCATCGACGAGATCCGCCGCGTCGTGACCGTCTTCCGCGAGCTGCGCGACGGACTGACCGCCGACGGTCGTACGAAGCTGAAGTCGCCCAGCGGCACCCTGTCCACCGCCGAGGCCATCTCCGTCGTCACCAACGGCCTGGCGCTGGCCGCCCACTTCGGCGACGGCGTGCTGCGGCCGGGCGACGTGGCCGCGGGCATCCTCGGCGCCGTCGTCCGCGACCCGGCCGCCGACCGCGTCATCTGGCAGGAGTACCTGGAGACGGTCGTCCGTGAGCGGGACGGCTGGAAGGACTTCTACCGGGCCTGCCGGGAGGTGAGCGTGTGAACGACTCCCGACGGCCGGAGGCGTCGGCCGCCGGTCCGCTGCTGCTCGGCGTGCGGCACCACGGGCCGGGCTCGGCGCGGGCGGTGCGGGCCGCGCTGGAGGCCGCCCGGCCGGGCGTGGTGCTGATCGAGGGGCCGCCCGAGGCCGACGCCCTGATCCCGCTGGCCGCCGACGACGGGATGCGGCCCCCGGTCGCGCTCCTCGCCCACGCCGTGGACGAGCCGGGCCGCTCGGCGTTCTGGCCGCTGGCCGAGTTCTCCCCCGAGTGGGTGGCGATCCGCTGGGCCCTGGAGCACGGGATCCCGGCCCGCTTCATCGACCTGCCCGCCACACACACGCTGGCGTGGGGGAGAAACGAGGGAGAGGGAGACGAGGGAGAGGGAGAAGGGGGAGAGGGAGAAGGGGGAGAGAGAGGGGAGGTAGAAGCCGCCGAGCCCGCCGCAGTGCAGGACGTGCGCCTCGACCCGCTCGCCGCCCTCGCCGAGGCCGGTGGTTACGACGACCCCGAGCGCTGGTGGGAGGACGTCGTCGAGCACCGGGGCGTGGGCGACCGGGACCCGTTCGCGCCGTTCGCCGCGCTGGAGGAGGCCATGGCGGCGCTGCGGGAGCGGTACGGCACCGGCGGGCACACCCGGGACCTGGTGCGGGAGGCGTACATGCGGCTCCAGGTGCGGTCGGCCCAGCGGGAGTTCGGGGGCGCGGTGGCCGTGGTGTGCGGGGCGTGGCACGTGCCCGCGCTGCGGGAGAGGGCCACCGTCGCCGCGGACCGGGCGCTGCTGAAGGGGCTGCCCAAGGCCAAGGTGGAGATGACGTGGGTGCCGTGGACGCACCGCAGACTGGCCCGGGCCGGCGGGTACGGCGCGGGCATCGACTCCCCGGGCTGGTACGCACATCTGTTCGGCGCGCGGGACCGGCCCGTCGAACGATGGCTGACCAGGGTCGCGGGCCTGTTGCGCGAGGAGGACCGGATCGTCTCCTCGGCCCATGTCATCGAGGCGGTGCGGCTGGCCGAGACGCTCGCCGCGATGCGCGGCCGTCCGCTGGCCGGACTGAGCGAGACCACCGACGCCGTGCGCGCGGTGATGTGCGAGGGCTCGGACGTGCCGCTGGCCCTGGTGCACGACCGGCTGGTGGTCGGGGACGTGCTGGGCGAGGTGCCCGAGGGGGCGCCCGCGGTGCCGTTGCGGCGCGATCTGGACCGGCAGCAGCGCCGCCTCCGGCTCAAGCCGGAGGCGCTGGAGCGGGAACTGGAGCTCGACCTGCGCAAGGAGACCGACGCCGGGCGCAGCGGACTGCTGCACCGGCTGCGGCTGCTGGGCGTCGGCTGGGGCGAACCGGCCGCCTCCCGGGGCAGTACGGGCACCTTCCGGGAGACGTGGCGGCTGCGCTGGGAGCCGGAGTTGTCGGTGCGGGTCGCCGAGGCCGGGGTGTGGGGGACGACCGTGTCCGCCGCCGCGACGGCCAAGGCCGAGGCGGACGCCCTGGCCGCGCGCTCCCTCGGCGAGGTCACCGCCCTCGCCGAGCACTGTCTGCTCGCCGGACTGCCGGACGCGCTGCCCGTGGTGATGCGCGTGCTCGCCGACCGGGCCGCGCTGGACACGGACGCCGGCCACCTCGCGCAGGCCCTCCCCGCCCTGGTCCGCTCCCTGCGCTACGGCGACGTGCGCGGCACCGACACCCGGGCCCTCGCCGAGGTCGCCGCGGGCCTCGCCGAGCGGGTCTTCGTCGGCCTGCCCCCGGCCTGCGCCGCCCTGGACGCCGACGCGGCCGACGAGATGCGCGGCCATGTGGACGCGGTGCACGGGGCGGTGGGCCTGCTCGCGGAGGCGGCCGTCCCCGGCCGCGGCGATCTGCGCCCACGCTGGCGCGCGGTGCTGCGGACGCTCTTCGGGCGGGACACCGTGCCCGGGGTGATCCGGGGCCGGGCCGTGCGCCTCCTGCTGGACGAGGGGGAGTTGGCGCAGGACGCGGCGGCCCGGCTGATGGGCCTCGTGCTGTCGCCGGGCACGCCGCCCGCCGACGCCGCCGCGTGGATCGAGGGCTTCGTCGGCGGCGGGGGCGGGATGCTGCTGGTGCACGACGAGCGGCTGCTCGGCCTGGTCGACGCCTGGCTGACCGGGGTGCCGGCGGAGGCGTTCACGGACGTACTGCCGCTGCTGCGGCGCACGTTCTCGGCGTACGAGGCGGGGGTGCGCAGGACCCTCGGGGAGCTGGTGCGGCGCGGGCCGGGGGAGCGGGGGACCACGGCGGGCGCCGGATCCGGCATACCCGGCTTCGCGGACGACCTCGACCCCGGCCGCGCGGACGCCGTGCTGCCGGTGGTGCGGCTGCTGCTGGGCCTGGACGAAGACGGCGTGTACGCCCAAGACGACGACCTGGTGGGGGTGGGCACATGACGATCGAGCCGACGTACGCCGACGACCCGGCCCGGGAGCGGCTGCGGCGCTGGCGGCTGGTCCTCGGCTCGGACGCGGCCGACGGCACCGGATGCGCCCTGTCCGGGCGGGACGCGGCGATGGACGGGGCGCTGACCGCGCTCTACGGAAAGGGGGAACGGCCGCGGACGGGCCGGGACCGCGCGGCCGGGCTCGGGGCCTCGGCGCCGTCGGTGGCGCGCTGGCTCGGCGACATCCGCACGTACTTCCCCTCCTCCGTCGTCCAGGTGATGCAGCGGGACGCCATCGACCGGCTCGGGCTGGCCACGCTGCTGCTGGAGCCGGAGATGCTGCAGGCGGTGGAGGCCGACGTGCACCTCGTCGGCACCCTGCTCTCGCTCAACAAGGCCATGCCGGAGACGACCAAGGAGACGGCGCGGGCGGTCGTGCGCAAGGTCGTCGAGGACCTGGAGAAGCGGCTCGCCACCCGCACCCGGGCCACGCTCACCGGCGCCCTCGACCGCAGCGCGCGGGTCAGCCGGCCGCGCCACCACGACATCGACTGGAACCGCACGATCGCGGCCAACCTCAAGCACTATCTGCCGGAGTACCGGACGGTCGTGCCGGAGCGGCTCATCGGTTACGGGCGGGCGTCGCAGTCGGTGAAGAAGGAGGTCGTCCTCTGCGTCGACCAGTCCGGTTCGATGGCGGCGTCCGTCGTCTACGCCTCCGTGTTCGGGGCGGTGCTCGCCTCCATGCGGTCGATCAGCACCCGGCTCGTCGTCTTCGACACGGCCGTCGTCGATCTCACCGACCAGCTGGACGACCCGGTCGACGTCCTCTTCGGCACCCAGCTCGGCGGCGGTACGGACATCAACCGCGCGCTCGCCTACTGCCAGTCGCGCATCACCCGGCCCGCGGAGACGGTGGTCGTGCTGATCAGCGACCTCTACGAGGGCGGCATACGCGACGAGATGCTCAAGCGGGTCGCGGCGATGAAGGCGTCCGGGGTGCAGTTCGTGACGCTGCTCGCGCTGTCGGACGAGGGGGCGCCCGCGTACGACCGGGAGCACGCGGCCGCGCTCGCCGCGCTCGGCGCACCGGCGTTCGCCTGTACGCCCGATCTCTTCCCGGAGGTGATGGCGGCGGCGATCGAGAAGCGCCCGCTTCCGATACCGGACACCGTGTGAGGTGACGGCAGGCCAGAAAACGGACATGACTACCCATCGGTAACGGGGGGCTTGCGCAACCGCGGGCGGGGCGTGCGAGGATCATCGGCGCATCCCGTCGACCCGTCAGTCGTTCCGTCGCACGGAGGATCCTCCGCTCTTGACCTGGCCAGCAGCCCTGTCCGTCGCCGCTGTGCGCGTGTTGCGCACGGCGGCCGGGCGGCGTGCGCTGCAACTGGCGCTTCTGGTGGGCGGTCTGTTCGCGCTCGGCTTCCTCTGCGGCGAACAGGCGCATGCGGCCGAGGGGACGACACCGGTGACCTCGACGGTCTCGGTGACCTCCCAGGAGGCCGTACGGTCCGTCACCGGCCATGCCGCCCGGCCGGTCGGTGATCTGGCCGGAGCGGTGACCCAGGGCCTGGACCAAGCCACGGCGAAGGCACCGTCGTTGCCCAAGCCGCCCGCCCTGCCCGCCCCGCGGGAGCTTCCGGCAAAGCCCTCGCTGCCCGCGCCGGTCCCCGAGGCGCCCCAGCCGCAGCAGCCGCAGCCGCAGCAGCCGGGCGGCCCGAGCGTGTCGCAGCCCCCGGCCGCCGCGTTCGGCGGTCACGCCGGTACGGAGTCCCGTACGCGGATCCGTACCGAACCCCGTACGACGGCGGCCGTGCCCCAGGGCCCGCGCCTCTCATCCGACGTCACCGCGCCGGCCGCGCGGACGCACGCCGACGGCCACCGCACCGGGGCCCAGGCCGGCGCTCCCACCCGGCCCGCGCCCACCGGAGACCCGGACGGCGCGCTCACCGACCGCGCGGCGGTCGACAACGGCACCTCACGCCATCTCGACGCGCACGCCGTCACCCCTGACCACCGGGCGCCGCTGCGTCTCGTGCCCGGTGCCCTCGCGCGCGTCGACGCGTCCGGGACCCGGGACAGGTACCGGGACATCCCCGTCTTCCCCGGCTAGGGCTCCCGCCCCGAGGCAGAAACGGCCACTTCACCCGCCGTGGACCTGCCGCGCGGGGGCGAGACAGGTCTGCCCGCCCGTCCGGCCACCCCTCACTTCTCCGGACGGAAGCCATTCAAGACGTCCCGGAACTCCTAAGGATCTGACGCACGCATGAACAAGAACATCCGCCGCTCCATCGTCATCGCCGCCGGTGTCACCGGCGCGTGGGCGCTCGGCTCGGCCGTCGCCAGCGCCGACGAGCTGCCCTCCGCGGCCCTCTCCGTGCCGGACACGGCCGCCGACACGGCTGCTGACACGGTCGCCGACAAGGCAACCGACACCACCAGCACCCTCACCGACACGTCGGCCGAGGCCGGGCAGTCGGTCCAGGCCGACACCGCCGGCCAGGCCCGCCGCCACGTGGAGACCAAGGCGGGCGCCCAGGCGGCCCACGCCGTCTCCGGGGCGACGGCCGCTTCCGAGGACCGGATCGACTACCTCTTCGGCCCCCTCTCCGCCTTCGCCCCCGAGCTGGAGGAGGCACCGGCCGCCGCACAGGCCACCGTCGCAGGCGTCCCCGGCCACGTCACCGGGACCGTCACCCCGGTCGTCGACGAGACGGCCGCCGCCGCCGTCCCGCCGGTGGCCGCGACCGCCGCGCACGGCGCGCTGCCGGTTGCCGGGCACGCGGTCGCCGGGGCCGTGCCGACCGCCACCGGCGCGGCGGACGGCGTCACATCGGTCGCGTACACCGCCGTACACGGCGTGACGCCCGTCGCCACAGGCGCGGTCGCGGGAGTGCGGGGCGTCGCCACGGGCGCCGTCGCCGACGTGCCGCCGTACGCCACGGGGGTCGTCGGGCAGATCGCGTACGACACCACGGACGCCGTGCTGCCGCCGGTCGCCAACACCGCTGTGCACGGGGTGGTGCCGGTCGCCGGGCAGGCCGTCGCCGACGCGGGGGCGCTCGCGTACGGCGTCACGGGTGACGTCCGGCCCTTCGCGGGCGGCGTCGCCGACGCCGTACCGCCGCTCGCGCACGGGGTGGCCGGGCAGGTGGGGCCCTTCGCGCAGGGTGTGGCGGGCGAGGTGCCGCCGTTCGCCGCCGGGGTCACCGGGGCCGTCCAGCCGGTCGTCGACACGGCCGTCAGGACCGTCCGGCCGGTCGCGAGCAGCGCCACGGCGCTGGCCTACGGCGTGACGAGCGACGTCGCCCCGTTCGCGGGCGGGGTCGCCGGGCAGGTCGACCCGTTCGCCCAGCAGGTCACCGGGCAGGTGGCGCCCTTCGCGCGGGACCTCACCGGAACCCTCCACACCACAGCCGCCCCGCTCGCCGGGCACGCGGTCGGCGGTGTGGCGGGCGTGACCGAGTCGGTCACTCCGGGATATGTCCATGACATGGCGAACACGGGGTACACGCACAACCTGCACACCGTGCACGACGGGTTCACCCACGGCGTCTGAGCCGCCCGTCCCGACCGACTCCGTGAGGCAGCGGGGCCCGGACGGCCGAAAGCCGTCGGCCGTCCGCCCGGCACCTCACGGACCGGGGCGGTTGGTCCCCATTGGGGTGGGGATCAGCCGCCCACGGCCCCCAGAGGGCCATTTGGAGGCCTCACCGGGTCAACCCCAGCCCGGTGAGGCCTCGCCGTCGCGGCACGCCGTGCCGTGGAACCCGGCATCATGTGACAGGTATCACCGCTCAGGTGTGACCGCCGATTTAGAGGCCTCCGGCAAGCAGAGATAACCTGCGAGACGGACATGCCGCGCGCTCGGACACCGTGTGCGCTTCCCTTGTGACACAGCGGACCGTCACGTTGCCCTTCGCGGCACGCCCACGCATCCAACGAACCGCGAGATCACTGATAGGGACGGAAGCGCGTGGACCTGTTCGAGTACCAGGCGAGGGACCTCTTCGCCAAGCACGATGTACCGGTGCTGGCCGGTGAAGTCATCGACACGCCTGAGGCGGCGCGCGAGATCACCGAGCGTCTGGGCGGCAAGTCCGTCGTCAAGGCGCAGGTGAAGGTCGGTGGTCGCGGCAAGGCCGGTGGCGTCAAGCTGGCCGCCTCCGCGGACGAGGCCGTCGCCCGCGCGACGGACATCCTCGGCATGGACATCAAGGGCCACACGGTCCACAAGGTCATGATCGCCGAGACCGCTCCGGAGATCGTCGAGGAGTACTACGTCTCCTTCCTCCTCGACCGTGCCAACCGCACCTTCCTCTCCATCGCCTCCGTCGAGGGCGGCATGGAGATCGAGGAGGTGGCGGCCACCCGTCCGGAGGCCGTCGCGAAGATCGCGATCGACGCCATCGACGGTGTGGACGAGGCCAAGGCCCGCGAGATCGTCGAGGCCGCCAAGTTCCCGGCCGAGGTCGCCGACAAGGTCGTGAACGTCCTCGTCAAGCTGTGGGACACCTTCATCAAGTCGGACGCCCTCCTCGTCGAGGTCAACCCGCTCGCGAAGGTCGCCTCCGGTGACGTCCTCGCCCTCGACGGCAAGGTCTCCCTGGACGAGAACGCCGAGTTCCGTCACCCCGAGTACGAGGAGCTCCACGACAAGGAGGCCGCCAACCCCCTGGAGGCGGCCGCCAAGGCGAAGGGCCTCAACTACGTCAAGCTCGAGGGCGAGGTCGGCATCATCGGCAACGGCGCGGGTCTCGTCATGAGCACCCTGGACGTCGTCGCGTACGCCGGTGAGAACCACGGTGGCGTCAAGCCCGCCAACTTCCTGGACATCGGCGGCGGCGCCTCCGCCCAGGTGATGGCGAACGGCCTGGAGATCATCCTGGGCGACCCGGACGTCAAGTCCGTCTTCGTGAACGTCTTCGGTGGCATCACCGCCTGCGACGAGGTCGCCAACGGCATCGTGCAGGCCCTGAAGCTCCTCGAGGACCGCGGCGAGAAGGTCGAGAAGCCGCTCGTCGTCCGTCTCGACGGCAACAACGCCGAGCTCGGCCGCAAGATCCTCACCGACGCCAACCACCCGCTGGTGCAGCGCGTCGACACCATGGACGGCGCGGCCGACAAGGCCGCCGAGCTGGCCGCCGCCAAGTAAGCACAAGGACGAGGACTCAAGACACCATGGCTATCTGGCTCAACAAGGACAGCAAGGTCATCGTCCAGGGCATGACCGGCGCCACCGGACAGAAGCACACCAAGCTGATGCTCGGCGACGGCACCAACGTCGTGGGCGGCGTGAACCCGCGCAAGGCGGGTCAGACCGTGGACTTCGACGGCACCGAGGTACCCGTCTTCGGCACCGTCAAGGAGGCCATCGAGAAGACCGGCGCCAACGTCTCCGTCATCTTCGTGCCGGAGAAGTTCACCAAGGACGCGGTCGTCGAGGCCATCGACGCCGAGATCCCGCTGGCCGTCGTGATCACCGAGGGCATCGCCGTGCACGACACGGCCGCCTTCTGGGCGTACGCCGGCAAGAAGGGCAACAAGACCCGGATCATCGGCCCGAACTGCCCCGGCATCATCACCCCGGGCCAGTCCAACGTCGGCATCATCCCGGGCGACATCACCAAGCCGGGCCGCATCGGCCTGGTGTCGAAGTCCGGCACGCTGACGTACCAGATGATGTACGAGCTGCGGGACATCGGCTTCTCGACGGCCGTCGGCATCGGTGGTGACCCGATCATCGGCACCACGCACATCGACGCCCTCGCCGCGTTCCAGGCCGACCCCGACACCGACCTGATCGTGATGATCGGTGAGATCGGCGGCGACGCCGAGGAGCGGGCCGCGGCCTTCATCAAGGAGAACGTGACCAAGCCGGTCGTCGGCTACGTCGCGGGTTTCACCGCGCCCGAGGGCAAGACCATGGGCCACGCGGGTGCCATCGTCTCCGGTTCGTCGGGCACCGCCCAGGCGAAGAAGGAGGCCCTGGAGGCCGCGGGCGTCAAGGTCGGCAAGACCCCGACCGAGACGGCGAAGCTCGCCCGCGAGATCCTGGCCGGCTGAGTCAGGGCGCTGAGCGCCGGTAGGCCCGTTCCCCGGGTGGGGGCGGGCCTACCCGCTTTTCACCGGGGTGTCGGCGCCAGCCTCTCCGGCCCGTTCACCTCCTCCCGCCGCAGCTTCGCCCGCAGTTCCAGCTCCTTGGCCGACAGCGGGCCCAGGGCCGCTCGCGGCGGCACCCCCCGGACCGCCTGGGCCGGGGCCACGGGCGCCTCGTAGTGGGTCGGGGCGCTGCGCAGGGTGAGCGTCGTCGCGCCCACGACCGAGGCCGTGAGGGCGATGGCGGCCCGGGTCCAGCGGCGGGCCCCGCGTTCGCCGCCCGACCGCACCGTGACCGGCTCGACCGCCCGCAGGTGC
This sequence comes from Streptomyces sp. NPDC039424, assembly GCF_055639495.1. Lineage (NCBI taxonomy): Bacteria > Bacillati > Actinomycetota > Actinomycetes > Kitasatosporales > Streptomycetaceae > Streptomyces > Streptomyces sp. NPDC039424. The sequence continues at coordinate 538,528 of NZ_JBVKAI010000002.1, read as the reverse complement.
TCGGCGGAGGCCAGTTCGGCCAGCCGCCGGTGCAGCAGGGCGGGGTCCGCCAGTTCCGGGATCCGCGCGGCGACGGCGGCGCGGGCGTGCGTCAGCCGCCGTGCCGCCGCCGGTGTGCTCGCCTCCGTCTCCGCCGCGGTCTCCGGCAGGTCGAGACCGACGCCGTCGTACAGCAGGAGCGTGCGGCGGTAGGACACCGGGAGCCGCAGCAGGGTGTGCAGCAGGGCGCGGCCGGCGGCGTCGGCCGGAGGCGGTTCGGGGTGGCGGTATCGGGGGCGGAAGCGGTGCCAGGGGGAGAGCGCGCACTCGTACGCCACCGCGCGCACCCAGCCCGCCGGATCCCGGTCCCGGGCCACCTCGGGCCAGCGCTGCCAGGCGAGCTGGAAGGCCCGCTCCACGGCGTCGCGGGCCAGCTCCCGCCGCCCGGTGAGCAGATACGTCTGCCGTACGAGGGCGGGGGCGCAGAACGCGTACAGGGCGTCGAAGGCCTGAGCGGGCGTCAGGTGAGTCTCTGGCTGACAGGCCGTCACAGTTCACCCCTCCTCAGGAAAAAACACATAAACGTATATTGAGCGACACTTCGGTACTTCGCCTGTTACGACCGGAAAGCGCGTGTCGTTGGGAGCATGGCGGCGTGACGCAGATGACCGCTCGCCGACCGTCGTTGTCGTTCTTGCTCACCCGGATGCGTGACCGGTCGCCCGGACTGGCCGCGAGCCTGCTGGGTGGCGCGGTCGCGGCCGGGCTCGGCCTCGGCTGCTTCGCCGTGCTCGTGATGGTGCTGTGGGTCAGCTCGCCGTACCCGGACAGCGGACCGGGCGGCGCGCTGCACGTCGCCGCCGGGCTGTGGCTGCTGGCGCACGGCGTCGAACTGGTCCGCACCGACACGCCGACCGGTGTCCCCGCCCCCGTCGGCGTCACCCCGCTGCTGCTCCTCGTCCTGCCGGTCTGGCTGCTGTACCGGGCGGGACGGGAGGCGACGGACGCGCCGGCCGACGACGACGGGCCGCCGCCGGTCGCCGCGCGCACGGCGTGGACGGGCGTCGTCCTCGGCTACCTCGGCGTCGGCGGCTGCGCCGCGCTGTACGCCTCCGGCGGCGCGCTGCGGCCCGTGTGGGAGTGGGTGGCGGTGTGCCTGCCGCTCGTCGCGGCCCTCGGGGCGGCGGCAGGGGTGTGGACGGCGTACGGCAGTCCCCGCGAGCCGGTGCTGAGGGTGCTGGCGCTGCTGCCGGGGGGCCTGCGCCGCCGGGCCCTCGCGCCGGGCGGCCGGGCCGGGCTCGGGGCGGCGGTGCGGGCGGCGTCGGCCGGGACGGCGGCGCTCTTCGGCGGCGGCGCGCTGCTGCTCGGGGTGTCGCTGGCGGGGCACGGCGGGGCGGCCCGCGCTTCCTTCCTCCAGCTGACGGAGGGCTGGACGGGACGGTTCGCCGTGCTGCTGCTGTGTGTCGCGCTGGTCCCGAACGCGGCGGTGTGGTCGGTGGCGTACGCCCTCGGGCCCGGCTTCGCGCTCGGCGCCGGGCATGCGGTGGACCCGTTCGTCTCGGATCCCGCGCCACTGCTGCCGCCGTTCCCGCTGCTGGCCGCGGTGCCGGACCCCGGCCCGGCGACGCCGTCGCACTGGGCCGCCGCGGTGGTGCCGGTGGCGGCGGGGGTGGTGGTCGGCTGCTTCGCGGCGCGGGCCGGGGAGCGGCGGGCGCGCTGGTCCCTCGCCCGGACCGCCGGTACGGCGCTGCTGGCGGCTGTGTTGTGCGGGGCGGCCTTCGCGGTCCTGGCCAAGCTGGCGGGCGGGCCGCTCGGGGTGGCGGCGCTGGCCCGGTTCGGGCCGGTGTGGTGGCGGGTCGGGGGCGCGGTGCCGGCGTGGGTCGCGCCGGTGGCGGTGCCGGTGGCGTTGGTGATGCGGTGGTGGCGCCGGCGGGGTCGTCGGGCGGAGGCGGAACCGGAGGCGAAGACTCCCGGCGCGGGGAAGCCACTGGGCGCGGGGAGGACAGCGAAGGTGGAGGAGGCGCGGGAGACAGCGCCGGTGGCGGTGCCCGAGTCGTCCGTGTACGACAGCGCCCTGGACGCCTACGACGTACTCCCGGCCGAGCCCCCGGCGCCACCCGTGCCGCCCGCCCCTCCGGAGTGACCCCCGCTCACGCGCGGTGTCTCAGCCGCTGTCTCCCAGCAGCCCCCGCAGCTCCTGCGGCAGCAACTGCTTGCACGACTGCTTGGCCTCGTTGGTGAGGGAGTCGTTCACGCACGTGTAGTAGTCGCTGTAGACGAGCTGGGCCGTGAAGGTGGCCGCGACGAGGGCCAGGGCCAGGGAACCGGTGACCAGGCCGCTGACGGCCGCCGTGGTCTGGGGGCGGCCGGTGGGCTCGGGGGCCGCCGGGGTGTTCGGGTCGGGGGTGCGGGGCTTGGCGCGCAGGGCGCTGATGCCCCAGTGGAGGGCGAGGGCGCCGAGGAGCAGGGCCACGTACGGCCAGCCGAAGAGGACGAAGAAGAAGGCCCACATCCCGCACAGCAGGGCGTAGCGCGCCCGGCGCTGGGCGGGGTCGGTGGGGTCCCAGCGCGAAGCGGGGCCGGGGCCGGGGCCGCCGCCCGGGCCTTCGGGGCCGCCGCCGGGGCGCTCGCCGAAGTTGCCGGGGGAGCGGCCGGGCTGACGGTCGCTCCACTGGTTGCCCCACGGGGCATGGCCCTCGTCCCCGGAGCCCGGGGAGCCCTGGGAACCGGACGGGCGCCGCGGCTGCCACGGCCGGTCCGGCGTGCCCTCCGGCGGCGGCGCGAAGGGGTTGTCGTCCGTCGGCGCGCCGTCCCGGCCGTCGCCGTCCGGCCGGCCCGAGGGCGCGTCGGGCGGCGAGGCGGGCCGCTCCCGCAGCAGCACCGCGCCGCGCTCCCTTCCCTGCTCCGGCTGCGGGGGGAACGTGAGGAGTCGCAGACTGCGGTCCGGCATCAAGTGAGCGTCTTCCCCTAGATCCATACGTGATGAACACGGCTGTCCGTGGTGAGCTGTCATTGACGGGAACGCACCGGGCGGCGGACGCGTTCCCGACCCACTCCCCCCAGACGCTACCTTCCGGCCAAGCCCCCGTCCCGTGGGGGCCGTCCGGAGTGCCGGTATCGTTGCTGGCGGTCGGCCGCTTCGTAGACTTCCCCGTATCCGGGGGCGCGAAGCATTCGTACGACCGTACAAACCGCTTCCCCGAGAAAGGGCCCCGCCGTGGCCGCCAAGCCCGTGGCCAAGCGCCTCGTCGTGCTGGTCTCCGGATCCGGCACCAATCTGCAGGCGCTGCTGGACGAGATCGACCGCGTCGGCTCCGAGGCCTACGGCGCCGAGGTCGTGGCCGTCGGCGCGGACCGCGAGGGCATCGAGGGGCTCGCCCGCGCCGAACGGGCGGGGATCGCCACCTTCGTGTGCAAGGTCAAGGACCACGGCACCAGGGACGAGTGGGACGTGGCCCTGACCGAGGCCGTCGCCGCCCACGAGCCGGACCTCGTCGTCTCCGCCGGGTTCATGAAGATCGTGGGCAAGGAGTTCCTCGCGCGGTTCGGCGGGCGGTTCGTGAACACCCATCCCGCGCTGCTGCCCAGCTTTCCCGGAGCCCACGGCGTGCGCGACGCACTCGCGTACGGCGCCAAGGTCACCGGCTGCACCGTCCACTTCGTCGACGACGGCGTCGACACCGGACCGATCATCGCTCAGGGCGTGGTGGAGGTCCGGGACGAGGACGACGAGAGCGCTCTGCACGAGCGCATCAAGGAAGTCGAGCGAAGACTGCTCGTCGAGGTCGTGGGGCGGATCGCCCGCAACGGCTATCGCATTGAGGGACGAAAGGTAGTTATCCAGTGACCGCCGAGAGCAACAAGCGGCCGATTCGCCGGGCGCTCGTCAGCGTCTACGACAAGACCGGGCTCGAGGACCTCGCGCGCGGGCTGCACGAGGCCGGTGTCGAGCTCGTCTCCACCGGCTCGACCGCCGGGCGCATCGCCGGCGCCGGCGTCCCCGTCACCAAGGTCGAGGAACTCACCGGCTTCCCCGAGTGCCTGGACGGCCGGGTCAAGACCCTGCACCCCAGGGTGCACGCGGGCATCCTCGCCGACCTGCGCCTCGACAGCCACCGCGAGCAGCTGGCCGAGCTGGGCGTGGAGCCCTTCGACCTCGTAGTCGTCAACCTCTACCCGTTCCGCGAGACCGTCGCCTCGGGCGCCTCGCCCGACGAGTGCGTCGAGCAGATCGACATCGGCGGCCCGTCGATGGTCCGCGCCGCCGCCAAGAACCACCCCTCGGTCGCCGTGGTCACCAGCCCGGCGCGGTACGCCGACGTCCTTTCGGCCGTGCGGTCCGGCGGCTTCGACCTCGCCACCCGCAAGCGGCTGGCGGCGGAGGCCTTCCAGCACACGGCCGCCTACGACGTCGCCGTCGCCTCCTGGTTCGCCTCCTCCTACGCGCCCGTCGACGACTCTCGGTTCCCCGACTTCCTCGGCGCCACCTGGGAGCGCGCGCACACCCTGCGCTACGGCGAGAACCCGCACCAGCCCGCCGCCCTGTACGTCGACGGCGGCGGCAGCGGCCTCGCGGTCGCCGAGCAGCTGCACGGCAAGGAGATGTCGTACAACAACTACACGGACACGGACGCCGCCCGCCGTGCCGCGTACGACCACGCCGAGCCGTGCGTGGCGATCATCAAGCACGCCAACCCGTGCGGCATCGCCGTCGGCGCCGATGTCGCCGAGGCGCACCGCAAGGCACACGCCTGCGACCCGCTGTCCGCGTTCGGCGGGGTCATCGCCGTCAACCGGCCGGTGAGCCGGGAGATGGCCGAGCAGGTCGCGGAGATCTTCACCGAGGTCATCGTCGCGCCCGACTACGAGGAGGGGGCCCTGGAGGCCCTCACCAAGAAGAAGAACATCCGGGTGCTGCGCTGCCCCGAGGGCCCGACCGCCCCGGTCGAGGTCAAGCCCGTCGACGGCGGCGCGCTGCTGCAGGTGACGGACCGGCTGCAGGCCGAGGGCGACGACCCGGCCCACTGGACGCTGGCCACCGGCGAGGCGCTCACCGAGTTCGAACTCGCCGAACTCGCCTTCGCCTGGCGGGCGTGCCGAGCCGTGAAGTCCAACGCCATCCTGCTCGCGAAGGACGGCGCCTCGGTCGGCGTCGGCATGGGCCAGGTCAACCGGGTCGACTCCGCGAAGCTGGCGGTCGAGCGGGCGGGCGCCGAGCGCGCGCAGGGCTCGTACGCCGCCTCGGACGCGTTCTTCCCCTTCCCCGACGGCCTGGAGATCCTCGTCGAGGCCGGCGTCAAGGCGGTCGTCCAGCCCGGCGGTTCGGTCCGTGACGAGCTGGTCGTGGAGGCCGCGAAGAAGGCGGGCGTGACGATGTACTTCACGGGCACGCGCCACTTCTTCCACTGATCCCGCTCCCGCCCCCGCAACGCACCAGGGCCGTGTCCCCCCTCATCCGGGTGGGACACGGCCCTTGGGTGTGTACGGGGTTCCGCCGGCTCAGTACTTCGGGCGGTTGAACCAGGTCGAGGCCGCGCCGTTGACCATCGAGGCGAGGATGATGCCGGCGAAGGCGAGCGAGACGATGCCGCCGAAGGTGCCCGAACCGCCCCCGCCGTTCACGATGTTGACCAGGCTGCCGAGCAGCAGCAGGGACGAGTACACGATCGTCGTGATACGGATGCCGCTGCCGCCGTTCTTGAACTTCACGCCCAGGAAGATCGACAGGCTGCCCAGCGCCAGCATCAGCAGGGCGAACGCGATGAGGACGCCGGTGGCCGTGCTGGTGTCGTCCCCGGAGCCGATGACGTTGGAGCCGTCCTGGACGGCACCGGCCGCTATGCCGATGAACAGCCCGGCCAGGAACTGGAAGCCGGCCAGGATGAACAGCAGTACCCGGGCGGTCTTGATCAGGCCCGGCATCTCCATCGGCATGCCGTAGCCGTAGGGCTGCTGGACGGGCGGAGCGGCGGGGTAGCCGTAGCCGGGCTGGCCCTGGGGAGCGGTCGGGTAGCCGTAGCCGGGCTGGCCCTGCGGAGGAGGCGGCGGCGGGTATCCGGGCTGCTGGCCCTGGGGCGGGCCGTAGGGGTTGTTCGGGTCGCCGAAGCTCATGGCGGTCTTTCCTCCGTTGCTCAAGTGCGGGGACGACGCGCGGCACGGTTCGGAGGAGAGTTCTACAGATGCGGTCCGTCCCCCCGGTACTGCCCGCGGCACTGTCTGCTCATCGTTCTTTAGCAGCCTCTTACTTGTCCAGCCGCATTCGCGATGTGTTGTGCAAGTGCAACATCAACGATCATGGTGGGACATGTGCGGCGGGTGGCCGCAGTGGTCCCCGGGGCCCCTGATTGGAACCGGGGGGCCGTCATCCGCGAGGATGGGAACATGACCGCCCAGATTCTCGATGGCAAGGCCACCGCAGCCGCGATCAAGTCCGATCTGACCGCCCGCGTGGCGGCGCTGAAGGAGAAGGGCGTCACGCCCGGCCTCGGCACGATCCTGGTCGGGGACGACCCCGGCAGCCAGAAGTACGTCGCCGGAAAGCACCGCGACTGCGCCCAGGTGGGCATCGCCTCCATCCAGCGTGAGCTGCCCGGCACGGCCACGCAGGAGGAGATCGAGGCGGTCGTACGGGAGCTGAACGAGGACCCGGCGTGCACCGGCTACATCGTCCAGCTGCCGCTGCCCAAGGGCATCGACGAGAACCGCATCCTGGAGCTGATGGACCCGGCCAAGGACGCCGACGGCCTGCACCCGATGAACCTCGGCCGCCTCGTCCTCAACGAGCCGGCCCCGCTGCCCTGCACGCCCAACGGCATCCTCACCCTCCTGCGCCGCCACGGCGTGGAGATCAAGGGTGCCGAGGTCGTGGTCGTCGGCCGGGGCGTGACCATCGGCCGCCCGATGCCGCTGCTGCTCACCCGGCGCAGCGAGAACGCCACGGTGACCCAGTGCCACACGGGCACGCGCGACCTGTCGGCACATCTGAAGCGGGCGGACATCATCATCGCGGCCGCCGGTGTGGGCCACCTGATCGGGCCCGAGGACGTCAAGCCGGGCGCGGCCGTCCTCGACGTCGGCGTCTCCCGCAACGCCGAGGGGAGGATCGTCGGCGATGTGCACCCCGGGGTCACCGAGGTGGCCGGCTGGATCTCCCCGAACCCGGGCGGCGTGGGCCCGATGACCCGTGCCCAGCTGCTCGTCAACGTGGTCGAGGCGGCGGAGCGCAGTGCCGGCTGAGGAAACCCGCGACATCCACGACACCGACGACGGCGCGGAGCCGACCGTCCGCGACGCGATCAGCGCGCCCGACGCCGAGGGGCACCCGAAGCGGGTCACGCGCCGCTTCCCGCTGTTCACCCGGGACACCGCGCGCCCCGAGGGCGGCGGCCGGGCCGCCTCCGGCGACGCCCCGGCGCCCGCCCGGCAGTGGCCGATGCTCGTCGTGCTGTCCCTGGTCGCGCTCGGCCTGGTGCTGACGGCGTTCGACCTGTTCCGGCTCGGCACGCTGCTGATCGGCTCCGCCCTGCTCGCGGGCGCCGTGCTGCGCTGGGTCCTGCCCGGCGTCGGCATGCTCGCCGTCCGCTCCCGCTTCACCGACATGGTCACCTACGGCGCCCTCGGCCTGGCGATCGTCCTGCTGGCGATGATGGCCCAGCCCAAGCCGTGGCTGGAGATCCCGTTCCTGAAGGACACGCTCCACTTCACGGTGACCAACTCCGACTGACCGCACAACGGCGTACGACGGTTCCCGCACCCGCTCCGGTGGGTGCGGGAACCGTTGCTTTGGCCGGGGTCGTCACCTGGGCGGAACGGGGGAGGTCCGCCTCGTCCGGTGGCCGTGCCGACGCCTGCTGCTGTCCGTGGTGCTGGTCCTGCTCGTCCTGCCCCTCGTCGCCCTCCTCGGAGCCGTGGCCTTCGGGCGACGGCGGCGGGCGCGTGAGGCGCGCGCCTCAGGGGGCCTATGCACCCGTGCGCCCCCAGGCCGGGAACTGGGATCCTCGGTCAGCGCATCCCTTTGGGTAGTCACACCGGGGACCGGGGGGGGAATGAGGGGGGAAGCAATGCCTCGTTGGAAAGCCTTGCCCGACGAGCTCGATCCGCAGGTCAAGGAGTTCGCCGGGCAGTTGCGGCGGCTCGTGGACCGCAGCGGGCTGAGTATCGCGGCGCTGGCCGACCGCACGGGTTACAGCAAGACGTCCTGGGAGCGTTACCTGGGCGGCCGGCTCCTCGCGCCGAAGGGCGCGATCGTCGCGCTCGCCGAGGTCACCGGCACCAATCCCGTTCACTTGACCACCATGTGGGAGCTGGCCGAACGGGCGTGGAGCCGTTCGGAGATGCGCCACGACAGGACCATGGAGGCGATGCGGATCTCGCAGGCGCGGGCCGCGCTCGGCGAGTTCGGGGCGCCGGCGGTGGGCGCGGGCGGCAACAGCAGGACGGCTCGCATCGGCGGCAGCACGACGGTGACCCCGGGTGTCGCGGGTCCCGCGGGGGTGTCGCCCACGATCCCGCCCCAGCCGACGGCGCCGGACGCGGACGCGCGGGAAGGGGCCGGGGCGGGTCGCGCGGCGGGCGGCAACTCCTGGGGGCTGTCCGGCTACCAGGGCCCTTCGCGGCCCGGCGGACGGGCCTCCGCGGGCCCGGGGGCGCCGTCCGCGGACGGGGAGCCGCCACAGGACTCGCGGGACTCGCGGGAGCCGCGTGATGCGGGGGATTCGCCGCGTGTACGGCCCGGGGGCGCTTCCGAGGCCAGGCGGCGGCTGACGATGTTCCTGGCGGGCGCGGGCGGTGTACTCGTCGTCATAGCCGCCGTCTTCTTCCTCACCGGCAACGGCGGTGCCGGGGAGAACGAGGGCACGGCCAAGTCGGCCTCCCCGTCCGTCGCCCACCGCGACCTGCCCGCGGGCGTGAAGTGCGCCGGCGCCGACTGCGCGGGCAAGGACGCGGAGAGCATGGGGTGCACCGGCGATCTCGTCACCACCACCGAGACCGCCACCGTCGGCACGACCGTCGTCGAGGTCCGCTACAGCAAGGCCTGCCGGGCGGCCTGGGGGCGGATCACCGGGGCCGCGCCGGGGGACGCGGTGCGGGTGAGCGCGGGGAAGCGGAAGGAGACCGGGACCGTCACGGAGTCCGGGGACACGATCGCCTACACACCGATGGTGGCCGTGAAGGACGCCGCCGAGGTGAAGGCGTGCGCCACGCTCGCCTCGGGGCAGCGGGGGTGCACCGACTAGGAGCGCCCCGGATCAACGGACCAAAACATTCCGGGTGAGTCACGCATGGCCGCCGGAATCCTGGGCACGCGAACGTTACCCCCACGGGAGTCCGGCCACGGTCCCCCGATCGGCGGCCGTCTCTGTTCCTCCTCTCCCGGACAGGCGGCCGCCTTTTCGGTTGGGTACGGCGACAGCGACTTGTGGGCTGGGCCACACAGCCCCGGCCATCCGGGATCCCGGATGCGCGATAGCCTGACCGCTGGATCTCTCTTGATGCCAAGAGATCGATCATTTGTACGTCCCACCCGGACGCCCACCGCCAGCTGTCATACGGAGAACGCCATGACCCGCACTCCCGTGAACGTCACCGTCACCGGCGCGGCCGGCCAGATCGGTTACGCCCTGCTCTTCCGCATCGCCTCCGGCCAGCTGCTCGGCGCGGACGTGCCGGTCAAGCTGCGGCTGCTGGAGATCACCCCGGCGCTGAAGGCCGCCGAGGGCACGGCCATGGAGCTGGACGACTGCGCGTTCCCGCTCCTTCAGGGCATCGACATCACGGACGACCCGAACGTGGCCTTCGACGGCACCAACGTCGCCCTTCTCGTGGGCGCCCGTCCGCGCACCAAGGGCATGGAGCGCGGTGACCTCCTGGAGGCCAACGGCGGCATCTTCAAGCCGCAGGGCAAGGCCATCAACGACCACGCCGCGGACGACATCAAGGTCCTGGTCGTCGGCAACCCGGCCAACACCAACGCGCTGATCGCCCAGGCCGCCGCCCCGGACGTACCGGCGGAGCGCTTCACCGCGATGACCCGCCTCGACCACAACCGCGCGCTGACCCAGCTCGCGAAGAAGACGGGCACCACGGTCGCCGACATCAAGCGTCTGACCATCTGGGGCAACCACTCCGCCACCCAGTACCCCGACATCTTCCACGCCACGGTCGCCGGCAAGAACGCCGCCGAGGTCGTGAACGACGAGAAGTGGCTGGCCGAGGACTTCATCCCGACCGTCGCCAAGCGCGGCGCCGCGATCATCGAGGCCCGTGGCGCGTCCTCCGCGGCCTCCGCCGCCAACGCCGCCATCGACCACGTGTACACCTGGGTCAACGGCACCGCCGAGGGCGACTGGGCCTCCATGGGCATCCCGTCGGACGGTTCCTACGGCGTCCCGGAGGGCCTGATCTCCTCCTTCCCGGTCACCACCAAGGACGGCACGTACGAGATCGTCCAGGGCCTGGACATCAACGAGTTCTCCCGCGCCCGTATCGACGCCTCCGTCAAGGAGCTCGAGGAGGAGCGCGAGGCGGTCCGCTCCCTCGGCCTGATCTGAGCCGCGAGCCTCTCCGCACGGGCCCCCTTTCCGATTTCTTCGGTAAGGGGGCCCGCGCCCGTTTTCGCCGCTACCGTCAAGAGCAGTACGGAGCAGGGTGATTCGGGGGGCTCGCGATGAGCGGACACAGCAGTCAGGACGGTCCCGAGCAGGAGCCGAGCGAGGAGAGAGGGCAGGCGCCCTGGGCCGCCGCCGAGCCGGACTCCGTACCGCCGTGGGCTTCGGCGCAGACGCAGACGGCGCAGTCGCCCCCGCCGTGGGCGGACCGGGCGGCGGCCGACCGCCGCCGCGGCGACCCCCCGCCCCCGTCCGCCGACCGCCGCGCGGGCGACCCGGCACCGCCCCCGGCCTGGACACCCCCGCCGGCTCCGCCCGCGTACGCCCCACCCGGGTACGCCCCACCCGCCCCCCGCCGCACCACCGGCCGCCTGGTCGTCCTGGTCGCCGTGATGGTCCTGCTCGCGACGGGCTCCTTCCTGGCGGTCTGGTATCTCGGCCGCGACCACGACGACGGACCCGGCACGGCGTCCGGCCCGGGCTCCGGCACCAGCGTCACCGGCTCGGCCACCGGAGACTCGACACCCTCGACGTCCTCGCCGCCCTCGACGACCGGGTCCGGCTCGACCCTCCGGTCCCCGTCGGCGCCCAAGGGCTACCGCCTCGCCCACGACCCGGCCGGTTACGCGCTGGACGTCCCCGAGGGCTGGCAGCGCAGGCAGAAGCAGGGCGAGAAGGCCGTGGTGGTCTTCTACGACTCCCCCTCCGACGGCCGCCAGCTGCAGATCTTCGAGCTGTCGGAGTCGACCCCGGCCGAGTCCCTGCGCCTGGCCGAGAACGACTCCGTCTACGGCTACTCGCACCAGCCGGGCTACGAGGCCCACGACCGCACTTCCCAGGACACCTGGTCCGAGCTGTCGTACCGCTACGACGACGAGGACAAGGGCGCCCGGCAGGTCGTCGACCACCGCTTCGAGGCCGTCGACGGCACGCTGTACGCGATCCGCTCCAGCGGCCCGGAGAGCCTGTCCCCCGACCTGGTCCGCGAGCCCCTCGACACGGCCGTGTCGTCCTTCTGCCCGACCGGCGCCTCCTGCTCGTAGGGGTCACGCCCGCCCCGCCCGTCGAGTTCCGCGCCCAAACGTGCCCTGATTTGTCCTTCTTTGTCCGGATCCTCAGTGATGCAGAGCACTTTCGGCCACCGATTGCGCATGCAATCGGAGGCCCGGGGCAGGCGGACACGGTCCCCGAGAGTGACACGTGTGTGACGCACGGGAGCTGAACAGGAACGGAAGGCAACGGCGATCATGGCGGACAGAACCGTACGACCGGCAGAGGCGACCATCCACGCGGGAGGGGAGTGGCTGGAAGCGGTCTCCGGCGCGACGCGCGAGATCCTCGACCCCGCCGACGCCCTGCCCTTCGCCGTGGTCGCGGAGGGTGACGAGAAGGACGCGGAACTGGCGGTGGCCGCCGCCCGCCGTGCCTTCGACACGGGCGAGTGGCCGCGCACGCCGGCCGCCGAACGCGCGGCCGTGCTGCGCCGGACGGCCGACCTCCTGGTGCGCGACCGGGAGAAGCTCGGGCTGCTGGAGAGCCGGGACGCGGGCAAGACCGTCGAGGAGGGCCGCGTCGACATCACGTGCGTCGCCGACGCCTTCCGCTACTTCGCCGACCTCGTGGCCGCCGAGGCCCCCGGCCGGGTCGTCGACGCGGGCTCCCCCGACATCCACAGCGTCGTCGTGCACGAGCCCGTCGGCGTGTGCGCGCTGATCACCCCCTGGAACTACCCCCTCCTCCAGGCCAGTTGGAAGATCGCCCCGGCGCTCGCGGCGGGCAACACCTTCGTCGTCAAGCCCAGCGAGATAACCCCGCTGACCACCATCGCGCTGATCGAGCTGCTGGCCGAGGCCGGGCTCCCGGCCGGCGCGGCCAACATCGTCACCGGCCCCGGCCACACGGTCGGCGCCCGCCTCGCCGAGCACCCCGATGTCGACCTGGTCTCCTTCACCGGCGGCCTGGTCAGCGGCACCAAGGTCGCCCAGGCCGCCGCCCCGACCGTCAAGAAGGTGGCCCTCGAACTCGGCGGCAAGAACCCCAACGTCGTCTTCGCCGACGCCTGCGCCACCGAGGAGGGCTTCGACACCGCCGTCGACCAGGCCCTCAACGCCGCCTTCATCCACAGCGGCCAGGTCTGCTCGGCGGGCGCCCGCCTCATCGTCGAGGCATCCGTCCGGGACCGGTTCGTCGCCGAACTGGCCCGCCGCGCCGAGCGGATCCGCCTCGGCCGGGGCACCGAGGACGGCGTGGAGTGCGGCCCGCTCGTCTCCGAGCAGCAGCGCGCCAAGGTGGAGGCGTACGTCGAGTCGGCCCTCTCGGAGGGCGCGGTGCTGCGCTGCGGCGGCAAGCGCCCCCGGCCCAGCGACGTCCGGCCGGAGTCCGGCTACTTCTACGAGCCGACCGTCCTCGACCGCTGCCACCGCGAGATGCGGGTCGTCCGCGAGGAGGTCTTCGGGCCGGTCCTCACCGTCGAGACCTTCCGCACGGAGGACGAGGCGGTCCTCCTCGCCAACGACACCGAGTACGGTCTCGCGGGCGGTGTCTGGACCAGCGACGCGGGCCGCGCCCGGCGCGTCGCCGGACGGCTGCGGCACGGCACCGTCTGGATCAACGACTTCCACCCCTACCTGCCGCAGGCGGAGTGGGGCGGCTTCGGCAAGAGCGGTGTGGGGCGCGAACTCGGGCCCGCCGGGCTCGCCGAGTACCGCGAGACCAAGCACCTCTACCAGAACCTGGCGCCGAAGCCGGTGCGCTGGTTCGCCGGCTGACCTCCCCGCCCGTCACGGCCGCCCGCGCCGCTTCCCCCTCCCTCCCCGACTCCCCGAGCGTCCCCCACCTGGAGTGAGCCCCCCATGTCCGAGAGTCCCCACGTCTACGACTATGTCGTCATCGGAGGCGGCACGGCAGGCTCCGTGATCGCCTCCCGCCTCACCGAGAACCCGGACGTCACCGTCGCCGTCATCGAGGGCGGCCCGAGCGACGTCGGCCGCGACGACGTCCTCACCCTGCGCCGCTGGATGGGCCTGCTCGGCGGCGACCTCGACTACGACTACCCCACCACCGAACAGCCACGCGGCAACTCCCACATCCGGCACAGCCGCGCCCGCGTCCTGGGCGGCTGCTCCTCCCACAACACCCTCATCGCCTTCAAGCCCCTGCCCTCCGACTGGGACGAGTGGGAGGCGGCCGGCGCCAAGGGCTGGGGCGCCGTCCCCATGGAGGCCTACTACGCCCGCCTCCTCAACAACATCGTCCCGGTCGACGAGAAGGACCGGAACGCCATCGCCCGCGACTTCGTCGACGCCGCCCGGTCCGCACTCGGGGTACCCAGGGTCGAGGGCTTCAATCGCAAGCCGTTCACCGAGGGCGTCGGCTTCTTCGACCTCGCCTACCACCCCGAGGACAACAAGCGCTCCAGCGCCTCGGTGGCCTACCTCCACCCGGTGATGGACGAACGCCCCAACCTGACGATCCTGCTGGAGACCTGGGCGTACAAGCTGGAGTTGGACGGCAACCGCGCCGAGGGCGTGCACGTACGCACCAAGGACGGCGAGGAGATCCTCGTGCGGGCCCGCACCGAGGTCCTGCTGTGCGCGGGCGCGGTCGACTCGCCCCGCCTGCTGCTGCACTCCGGCATCGGCCCCAAGGCCGACCTGGAGCGGCTCGGCATTCCGGTCGTCCGCGACCTGCCCGGCGTCGGCGAGAACCTGCTGGACCACCCCGAGTCGGTGATCGTCTGGGAGACCCACGGCCCGATCCCCGAGAACTCCGCGATGGACTCCGACGCGGGCCTGTTCGTGCGCCGCGACCCCGAACACCCGGGCCCCGACCTGATGTTCCACTTCTACCAGATCCCGTTCACGGACAACCCGGAGCGGCTGGGCTACGAACGCCCGCCGTACGGCGTCTCGATGACCCCCAACATCCCCAAGCCGAAGAGCCGCGGGCGCCTGTACCTGACCAGCGCCGACCCCTCGGTCAAGCCCGCCCTGGACTTCCGCTACTTCACCGACGACGAGGACTACGACGCCCGCACCCTCGTCGACGGCATCCGCACCGCCCGCGAGATCGCGAAGACCGAACCGCTGGCGGGCTGGCTCAAGCGCGAGGTGTGCCCGGGCCCGGAGGTCGTCGGTGACGACGAACTGAGCGAGTACGCGCGCAAGGTCGCGCACACCGTGTACCACCCCGCGGGCACCTGCCGCATGGGCGCCGTCGACGACGAACTCGCCGTCGTGGACCCGGAGCTGAGGATCCGCGGTCTGGACGGCATCCGCATCGCGGACGCGTCCGTGTTCCCGACCATGACCGCCGTCAACCCCATGATCGGGGTGCTGATGGTCGGTGAGAAAGCCGTCGACCTGATCGGAGGTGGTGCGCGATGACCATCACGCCCGCCACGCGCAAACCGCCCACCACCAACGCCCCCGTCTTCTCGGTGGACGGCCTGTGGAAGGTGTTCGGCCCGAAGGCCGACCGCGTCCCGGCCGACCCGGAGCTGACCGGCCTCCCCGCCGCCGAGCTGCGCTCGCGCACCGGCTGTACGGCCGCCGTCCGCGATGTCTCCTTCGACGTCCGCAAGGGCGAGGTCTTCGTCGTCATGGGCCTGTCCGGCTCCGGCAAGTCCACGCTGGTGCGCTGCCTGACCCGGCTGATCGAACCCACCGCGGGCACCATCGCCATCGACGGCGAGGACGTCCGCGCGATGGACCGCGGCCGACTGCGCGAACTGCGCCGCCACCGGGCCGCCATGGTCTTCCAGCACTTCGGCCTGCTCCCGCACCGCACGGTCCTCGACAACGTCGCCTACGGCCTGGAGATCCAGGGCGTCGGCCGGTCCGAGCGCCGGGCGCGGGCCAAGGAGGTCGTCGCCAAGGTCGGCCTGGAGGGCATGGAGAAGCGTCGGCCCGGCCAGCTCTCCGGCGGCCAGCGCCAGCGCGTCGGCCTCGCCCGCGCGCTCGCCGTCGACCCCGAGGTGCTGCTCTTCGACGAGCCGTTCAGCGCCCTCGACCCGCTGATCCGGCGGGACATGCAGGACGAGGTGGTCCGCCTGCACCACGAGGAGGGCCGCACGATGGTCTTCATCACCCACGACCTCACCGAGGCCCTCAAGCTCGGCGACCGCATCGCCCTCATGCGCGACGGCCGCGTGGTCCAGATCGGCACCCCGGAGGAGATCGTCGGTTCCCCCGCCGACGACTACGTCCGCGAGTTCGTCCGGGACGTGCCGCGCGAGCAGGTCATGACGGTCCGTACGGCCATGCGCCCCGGCGACTGCGGCGGCCCCGACCACCCGGGCGCCCTCCCGCCGAACGCGGTCGTCGCCGACGCGATCAAGGTCGTGGCGGAGGCCGGCCGGGCGGCGTGCGTGGTGGACCAGGGGCGGTGCGTCGGCGTCGTGGACTCGGACACGCTGCTCGGGGTCGTGGCCGGCGCCGACACGGCCACCGGCGGTCGTGCCGACGGAGCCACCCCCCTCCCGAAGAAGGCGGCGCTCCCGCAGCGCCGGCAGGCGGCCCCGCCCGCGAGTACCAAGAACGCGGAGGCCGTGTGATGGCCACCGTGACCGCGAGCGCCCCCCGTCTCGCCCTCCCCGGCGTCCTCAACAACCGCGCCGCCCGCAAGCTCCTCCTGCTCGCCCTCGTGGCGGCGGTCCTCGTCCCCCTGGCCAACTCCCGCTGGCCGGGCGCCGCATGGCCGCAGGCACTGACCGTCGACCTGACCAAGCCGCTCGGCAGCGCCAGCGACTGGGTCATCGACAACCGGGACAGCCACCCGCTGTTCCTGTACTTCTTCGGCTACATCAGCAACGCGGTCGTGCTCTCCGTACGCGCCGTCTACCTCACTCTGCTCGCCGCCGGCTGGGCGGGTGTCACCGCGTTCGGCGCGCTCGTCGCCTGGCGGGTCGCCGGGGTCCGTCTGGCCCTGGGCACGGCCGCCGCGTTCCTCGCCTGCGGCCTGCTCGGCATGTGGGTGCCCACCATGCAGACCCTCGCGCTGATGGTGGTCGCCGTCCTGGCCTCCGTGGTGGTCGGCTTCCTGCTCGGCCTGGGCGCCGGGCTCTCCGACCGCCTGGACCGCGCCCTGCGCCCGGTCCTGGACACCATGCAGGTGCTCCCGGCCTTCGCCTACCTGCTCCCGGTCGTCCTGGTCTTCGGCATCGGCGTCCCGGCCGCCGTCCTCGCCACGGTCGTCTACGCCGCCCCGCCCATGGCCCGCCTCACCTCGCTCGGCCTGCGCGGCGCCGACCCCGAGGTGCTGGAGGCGGTGGAGTCGCTGGGCGCCACGGCCCGCCAGCGCCTGCTGACCGCCCGCATCCCGCTCGCCCGCAAGGAACTCCTGCTCGGCCTCAACCAGACGATCATGATGGCGCTGTCCATGGCGGTCATCGCCTCCGTCATCGGCGCCGGCGGCCTCGGCGACCGCGTCTACCAGGCGCTCGCCTCCGTCGACGTGGGCGCGGCCCTCGCGGCCGGCATCCCGATCGTGCTGCTCGCCGTCATCCTGGACCGGGTCACCTGCGCGGCCGGGGACGGCACCTCCCACCCCCGCACCATCGGCTTTCCGTACGCGCTGGCCGTCACCGTGGCCGTCGCGCTGGCCGCCCGGCTCCTGGGCCGCCTCGACTGGCCCGGCGCCTGGACCCTGAACATCGCCGAACCGGTCAACCGCGCCGTCGACTGGATGACCGCCCACCTCTACTCCGGCGTCCCCTACATCGGCGGCACCGCCGACTGGGCCGGGCACTTCACCACCTGGGTCCTCGACCCGCTCCGCGACGGCCTGCAGTGGCTGCCCTGGTGGTCGGTACTGCTCATCGTCGCCGCGCTGGCCTGGGTGATCGGCACCTGGCGCACCGCCCTGACCGCCGTCCTCGCGATGGCCGCGATCGGCGTGCTCGGGGTGTGGGAGCCGTCCCTGGACACGCTCTCGCAGGTGCTCGCGGCCGTCGCCGTCACCCTCGTACTGGGCTTCGCGACCGGTATCGCCGCCGCCCGCAGCGACCGCGTCGAACGGGCGCTGCGCCCGGTCCTGGACGTCTTCCAGACGATGCCGCAGTTCGTGTACCTGATCCCGGTCGTCGCCCTGTTCGGCGTCGGCCGCGCCCCCGCCGTCGCCGCGGCCGTCGTCTACGCCCTCCCGGCCGTCGTCCGGATCACCGCGCAGGGCCTGCGCCAGGTCGACCCGGCCGCGCTGGAGTCGGCCCGCTCGCTCGGCGCCACCGGCCGCCAGCAGCTCTGGCAGGTGCAGCTGCCGCTCGCCCGCCGGTCGCTGCTGCTCGCCGTCAACCAGGGCGTGGTCCTGGTCCTGGCCGTCGTCATCATCGGCGGACTGGTCGGCGGCGGCGCCCTCGGCTACAACGTGACCTTCGGCCTCGCCCAGGGCGACCTGGCGACCGGCCTGGTGGCGGGCGCGGCGATCGTCTGCCTCGGCCTGGTCCTGGACCGGGTGACCCAGCCCACCGAACGGCGCGCGACGAAGGGAGCGTGACATGAAGCTCAACCGCGGGACGGCACTGATCGCCTCCTCCGCCGCGGCCTTGTCGCTGCTCACCGGCTGCGGCGCCGCCGACATGACCAAACAGGCCTCGCCGTTCGCCAACGCGCAAGGCTCGAAGACGGTCACCCTGTCCGTCCAGTCCTGGGTCGGCGCCCAGTCCAACGAGGCCGTCGCCCAGTACCTGCTGGAACACAAGCTCGGCTACCGGGTGGACACCGTCCAGGTCGACGAGGTCCCCGCCTGGGACGCGCTCAGCCAGGGCCGGGTCGACGCGATCCTGGAGGACTGGGGCCACCCCGACCAGGAGAAGCGGTACGTCGACGACAAGAAGACCATCGTGCGCGGCGGCGACCTCGGGGTGACCGGGCACATCGGCTGGTTCGTGCCGACCTACCTCGCCAAGCAGCACCCGGACATCACGAACTGGAAGAACCTCAACAAGTACTCCTCCCTCTTCCGCACCGCGGAGAGCGGCGGAAAGGGCCAGCTCCTCGACGGCTCCCCGTCGTACGTCACCAACGACAAGGCGCTGGTGAAGAACCTGAAGCTGGACTACCAGGTGGTCTTCGCCGGTTCGGAGGCCGCCCAGATCACCCAGATGAGGCAGTTCGCCAAGGAGAAGAAGCCCTTCCTCACCTACTGGTACTCCCCCCAGTGGCTGTTCAAGAAGGTCCCGATGACGGAGGTGAAGCTGCCGCCGTACAAGGACGGCTGCGACGCGGACCCGGCCAAGGTGGCCTGCGCCTACCCGCACACCCCGCTGCAGAAGTACCTCAACGCGGACTTCTCCAAGTCCGGCGGCCGGGCGGCGGCCTTCCTGAAGAAGTTCAAGTGGACCACCGAGGACCAGAACGAGGTCTCCCTGATGATCGCCGACCAGAAGCTGACCCCCGAGGAGGCGGCGAAGAAGTGGGTGGACAGCCACGCGTCCACCTGGAAGGCGTGGCTGTCCTGAGTCCTACCGCAACCCGTCCGCGATCTCCCGCAGCGCCCGCGCGGACCGCCGCTGGAGTTCCGGCCCGAAGGTGATCCGAGTGGCCCCGAGTTCGCCGAGTTCGGCGGGCGAGGGGCCCTCGCCGTCCAGCCGGGCCCCCATGTTGACCGGCCCCTGGATCCCGGACCGCAGCAGCGGCAGCAGGGCGGCCGGGGCGCCGATCGGGTAGACGCAGTCGGCGCCCGCGGCGACGTACAGCGCGGCCCGCTCGATGGCCCGCCCGGGATCGGTGACCCCGCACGCGAAGGTGTCGATGCGGGCGTTCACGAACAGCCGGTCCGCGGCGGCCGAGCGCACCTCGGCCAGCCAGTCGGCGTGCTCACGCGGATCCTTGAGGACACCCCCGTCGGAGTCCTCAAGGTTGCAGCCCACGACGCCCGCCTCCAGCAGCCGCTCCACCAGCTCCTTCGGCGCGAGCCCGTACCCGCCCTCGACGTCGGCCGACACCGGTACGTCCACCGACCCCGCGATGCGCGCCACCGCAGCGAACATCTCGTCGGCCGGGACCTCCCCGTCCGCGTACCCGAGGGACGCGGCGACCCCCGCGCTGGGCGTGGCGAGCGCCGGAAACCCGGCCTCCTCGAACACCCGCGCACTCGCCGCGTCCCAGGGGCCGGGCAGGACGAGGGGGTCACCCTGGGCGCGCTTGAGATGCAGCGCGCGAAAGACATCGACCCTGCTCACGGCTGGTAACCCCCCGGCGGGACGCGACGGCCGGGAACGGATCCCTCCGTCAGGACGGTCACCGCCTCGGTCAGCGCCGGCGTACCGCTCACTTGTATTGCCCCGGCTCGTAGTGCCCCGGGGCCATCCGGGTGGTCACCCCGAACCGGTTCCACGCGTTGATCGCCGTGATCGCGGCGATCAGCTGGGCCAGCTCGGCCTCCTCGAAGTGCTTGGCGGCCTTCTCGTACACCTCGTCCGGCACGAAGCCGTCCGTCAGGACGGTGACCGCCTCGGTCAGCTCGATCGCCGCCAGCTCCTTCTCCGTGTAGAAGTGCCGCGACTCCTCCCACGCGCTGAGCTGCACGATCCGCTCGACGGTCTCGCCGGCCGCGAGGGCGTCCTTGGTGTGCATGTCGAGGCAGAACGCGCAGTGGTTGATCTGCGAGGCGCGGATCTTCACCAGCTCGTACAGCGCGGGATCCAGGCCCCGCCTGGCGGCGGTCTCCAGCCGGAGCATCGCCTTGTAGACCTCGGGGGCCTGCTGGGCCCAGTTGAGGCGGGGGGCTTTTTCGGGTGCGTACTCGACGGTTTCCTCTGTGGTCATGTCCTCGACCCTAGGAGCGAGGCAGCCCAGGGGTATGGTCCATTTCCATGGCGAAAACCTGGGCCACTTTGGGCGTCGACCTGCACCTGGAACCGACCGGCTCGGGCGGACTGCGCCGGGGCCTGACCGACGCCCTGCGGGACGCCGTCCGCACCGGCCGCCTCGCCCCCGGCACCCGGCTGCCCTCCTCCCGCACCCTCGCCGCCGACCTGGGCATCGCCCGCAACACGGTCGCCGAGGCCTACGCCGATCTGGTCGCCGAGGGCTGGCTCACCGCCCGGCAGGGCTCGGGCACGCGGGTCGGGGAGCGGGCGGTGATCCCGCCGGCCGGGACGGCACCCCGCCGCCGAGAACCCCGCCGGCCGGCCTACAACCTCATCCCCGGCAGCCCCGACCTCGCCGCCTTCCCCCGCGCCGAGTGGCTCAAGGCCGCCCGCCGCGCCCTGACCGCCGCCCCCAGCCACGCCCTCGACTACGGCGACGCGCGGGGCCGCCCCGAGCTGCGCACCGCCCTCGCCGGCTACCTCTCCCGCTCCCGGGGCGTACGCGCCGACCCCGACGCCATCGTCGTCTGCGCCGGCTTCTCGCACGGGCTGCGGATCCTCGGCAGGGTGCTGCGGGCCCGCGGCGTACGGACGGTGGCGGTGGAGTCGTACGGGCTCGACGTCCACTGGCAGCTGCTGACCGACGCGGGACTGACCACCCGCCCCCTGCCCTACGACGAACTGGGCACCGACACCCGCGAGTTGTCCGCCGCCCGGGCCGTGCTGCTCACCCCCGCCCACCAGTTCCCGATGGGCGGGACGCTGCACCCCGACCGGCGGGCGGCCGTCGTGGACTGGGCGCGGCGCACCGGCGGGCTGGTCCTGGAGGACGACTACGACGGAGAGTTCCGCTACGACCGCCAGCCGGTCGGCGCCCTCCAGGGACTCGACCCCGACCACGTCGTCTACCTGGGTACCGCCAGCAAGTCCCTCGCGCCCGGCATCCGGCTGGCCTGGATGGTGCTGCCGCCGGCGCTGGCGGCGGAGGTCACGGCGGCCAAGGGCCGCATCGACACCTGCGGGGTACTGGACCAGCTGACCCTCGCCGAGTTCCTCACCTCCGGCGCCTACGACCGCCACGTCCGCTCGTCCCGGCTGCGCTACCGGCGCCGCCGGGACGCCCTGGTGGCCGAGCTCGCGCGCAGGGCCCCGTCGGTGCACGCCACCGGCATCGCGGCGGGCCTGCACGTGGTGCTGCGGCTCCCGCCGGGCACCGAGCAGGCGGCGCTGCGGGCGGCGGCCTGGCACGGGCTGGCGGTGCACGGCCTGCACCGCTACCGGCACCCCGAGTCGACCGCCGAGCGGCGCGACGCCCTGGTCGTGGGGTACGGGACACCGCCGGACCACGCTTGGGCGGGGGCGCTGGACGCGTTGTGCGCGGCGCTGCCCGAATAATCGCGCCTTTTTCTGTTCTCTCGTCGCCGTATTTCATTTCGGCGGGATAGAGTCACCCCATGAGCACAAGCGATTCCATAGCCCGCGTGGCCCTGAAGAAAATAACCCCCGACGTGTCCGCGGCCATGGGTTCCCTGCACGGCGCCGCCGTTTCCGCGGCCCAGGACGCCAAGGTCGAGCCCGAACTCCTGGAACTGATCAGGATCCGCGCCTCGCAGATCAACGGCTGCGCGTTCTGCCTCGACATGCACACCAAGGACGCCCGCGCCCAGGGCGAGACCGAGCAGCGGATCTACGCCCTGAACGCCTGGCGGGAGACCCCGTTCTTCACCGAACGCGAGCGCGCCGCACTGGCGTTGACCGAGGCCGTGACCCTGGTCGACGACGGCCACGTCCCGGACGAGGTCTACGCCGAGGCCGCCGGGGTCTTCGACGAGGGGCAGCTCGCGGCGCTGATCTGGGCGGCCACCGTCATCAACGCCTACAACCGGATCGCGATCGCCACGCGGATGGTTCCCGGGGCTTATCAGCCGGCCAAGAAGAACTAACTGAATTCGGGCAGCGGAAAACGGCGCCGGGTCGAAATAAATTCGATCCGGCGCCGTTTTCCAACGGCTGGTTCCATTACTCCGGAAGCGGCTCCAAGATGTCGTCCAGCCACTGCCGCCATTCCGGCGCGCGCACCGCCGGAGCCGCCCGCATCGGCCGTCCCGTCCACCCCGTCACGGGCCGGATTCCGTGCAGCGCGTTGACCAGCCACACCTCATGGCCCTCCAGCTCGGCCACGGTCCGCTCGCGGTGGGCGACCCGGATGCCGGAGCGCAGGGCCCGTTCCTGGATCAGACCGACGGTCACCCCGGGCAGGACGGGCAGCTGCGGCGAGGGCAGGCACAGGGTGTCGTCCTCCCACCACAGCACGCTGGCGGTGGCCGCCTCCAGCACCACACCGGCCGGCGTCACCAGCACCGCCTCCTCGGCGCCCTCGCCGGACGCCCGCCGGCGGATCCGGGCCAGGGTGTCCAGGTCCGGGCCCTTGCGGCGGGGGACGGTCCGCGGATCGGCCTGACCCGCGGCCCAGACCCGGATCTCGCTGCCGAGGGGCGGGGCGGGCCGCACCAGCAGCCGCAACTCCCCGGAGCCCGCCGCGAGTTCCACCCGGGGAAACCACTCGCCCGTGTGCGGCAGCGCGGCCGTCATGTCCCGCCAGAAGTCCAGCAGCTGACGCAGGGGCGGCCCGCCGCACTCGCCGCAGGCCCGCAGGAAACGCTCCCGGTGCCGGCCGAGGCCGCGCACCCGGCCGTCGCGCACCAGCCAGGAGTCCGCGACGAGCAGCCGCCCGTCGGCCGCCGGACCCGGCGTCAGCCCACGACGGGACGTCCAGGTCGACAGGCCCTCCGCGATCGCCGGTCGTGTCACTGGCGCTCCTTCCTCAGTACTTGCGGCCCGCGACGGCGGGCGCCCCGTTGCGGGGTCCGTAGGGTGCGTGCTCCAGCCAGGATCCGCACCACGGCAGCACGGGCGACAGGACCGCCGCCGCGCGCTGCTTGGCCCGCACGATCCGGCGTCGGGGCCGCAGATGGTCCAGCGCGGTCCCGGCGGCGGCACTGTTGAACAGGCCCGCCGCCCGCCGGACCTCGGCGAAGTCCTCGACCGCCTCAGCCGTCCCCGCGGCGATGGCCGCCGCTGCCGCCGCCGCGTCGGCGATACCGCTGTTCATGCCGCGCGCGCCGAACGGCGGAAAGAGATGCGCCGCCTCGCCGACGAGCAGCACCCGCCGGTGCGGATCCGTGAAGGAGGCCGCGACCTTGCGCAGGAAGCGGTACGTCGACACCCACAGGATCCGCTCGGCGTACCCCTCCCCGACGACCGCGGGCAGCCACCGCCGTACGGCCTCCTCGGTGCCGAACTCCTCCCGCGCGTCGTCGTCCCGGCACTGCAGGTCGACCTGGAAGCCCCCGGTGAACGGCACCCGCATCACGCTGCGCCCGCCGACCCCCGGATGCTCGTAGTGGAAGACCCGCTCCAGCGGCAGCTCGGCGCCCGGTACGTCGGCGACGTCCACGACGACATGGAAGCCCTCGCCGTGCACGCCCTCCATGGCGATGCCCAGTTCGCGCCTGAGGACGGAGCGGGCGCCGTCGGCGGCCACGGCGTACCCGCCGGTCCACACCCGCCCGTCCTCACCGGTGAGGGTGACCCCGGTCTCCGAGACGCGCACGCCGGCGACCCGGGCGTCCCACACGAACTCCACCCCGGCCCGCACACAGGCGGCCCGCAGGAAGCGTTCGGTGTCCACCTGGCGCAGGCTGGTGAAGGGCGGCGGTCCCGAGGGCGGCGGGAAGGTGCGCGAGTACACCTCACGCCCCCGGTAGAGGGTCCGCTTCGTCTGCCAGGTCCGCCCGTACGCCGTGATCTCGGCGGCGAGCCCCGGTCGCATCGCGTCGAGCAGGGCGAGGGTCTCCCGGTGCACGAACAGGGCCCGGCTGCCGGGCCGTTCCCGGTCCTGCGGGTCCGCCTCCAGCAGGACGACCGGCAGCCCGTGCGCCCTGAGCCCCAGCGCCGCCGACAGGCCCACGGGACCGGCGCCCACCACCACGACCGGGTTCACGCGCGGGCGCCCTCGGCCAGCATGCGGGTGATCTCCACCCGCTTCACCTTCCACGTGGCCGTCATCGGCAGCTCCTCGAACCGCCACTGCCGGGGCTCGGCCATCGCGGGCAGATCGGCCGTGGCCTCCCGCCAGCGCTCCGGGTCCAGGGGCCGCTCGTCCCGGACGCACACCACCGGCACCGGCTCCCGGTCCGCGCCGGCCACGATGACCACCTCGCGCAGCTCCTCCAGACGGTCCATCAGGGTGTCCTCGACCTCCAGATTGCTGTGCACGGCGTCGAGCTGGTCGACCTCGCGGTCGATCAGGTGCAGCGCGCCCAGGCGGCTGCGGTACCCCATGTCGCCCATCTGCCACCACCCGCCGTCGAGCTGGCGCTCGTACTGCTCCCGGGCGCCGAGGTAGGTGAGGATGCGGCCCCTGGTGCGGGCCTCGATCCGGCCGGGCGTGCCGGGCGCGGCCCGCCTGCCGTGGGCGTCGGTGACGCGGACCCGGGTGAAGCCCGGTATCCCGGTGCCGACCCGGCGGCCGTCCGCCCGGGCGGCGCTGCGCCGGGTGAACCACTGGAAGGCGACCGGGCCCGTCTCGCTCTGCCCGTACAGCTGGATCAGCCAGGGCGTACGCCGTCCGGAGGCGCCCAGCAGCCGCCGTACCGTGCGCGGATGGATGGCGTCGAACGTGGAGCCGTACGACTTGACCCGGGACAGCGGGGCGCCGGGCGCGTCGGCCAGCTCCTCCCACAGCACGAACGTGTTGGGGTGGGTCTCGACGATGCCGGGCCGGTGCCGTGCCAGCAGCGGTCCCACCGTCGCCGGATCCGGGTCGGTGATCAGCACGAGCGGGCTGCCGAAGTGCAGCAGCACGCCGAGCAGATGGTAGAAGCGCGAGTGCACGAAGGACATGTGCAGCGCCGCGGTCTCCCCGCGGGTGGGCCAGCCCATCGCCTTCTGCGGTACGAGCCGGTTCCACATGGTGTTCGCGCAGTGCACGGCGAGCTTGGGCACGCCGGTGGTGCCCGAGCTGTGGGTGATGAGGGCGGGTTCACGGGGGTGCAGCCGCACGGGGGCGGGCGGTTCGGCGCCGGCGTACTTCTCCAGCGGCTCGGCTCCCGGCGCGTCGTCCACGGACAGCGTCCGCCGTACGAGCCCGGACAGGTCCACGTCCCGCAGCGGACCGTCCAGCTTCGCCCGGTCGGTGATCAGCCAGGGTCGCCGCAGCCGTTCGAGCAGCTGTCCGACGACGGGACCCGCCAGACCCGGCGAGAGCAGCACGGGGACGGCGCCGATACGGGAGACGGCGCAGGTGAGCAGCACGATGTCGACGTTGTCCGTCTTGTGGACGACCACCTGCTCCGAGGGCCGTACCCCGGCCTCCCACAGCCGGCCGGACAGCTCCTCGACCACCTCCGCCAGGGCCGCGTAGCTGAGGTCGGTCCCTAGGCCGGGGGCGACGTCCAGCGGCCGGTCCAGGGTGACGAAGACGGCTCCGTGACGGTCGGCCGCCTGCCGGAACACCGGGCCGAGATAGAACCCGCGGTCGGCGAGCAGAGGCTGCTGGGCCATGGGACCGCTCCTTTCTGACGGGGGTGTCGGGTCTGCCGGGCTCACCACGCGCCCTGGCGGACCAGGTGGCGGCGGAGCTTTCCGGTGGAGGTGCGCGGGAGGGAGGGGACGAAGCTGACGCTCCGGGGGACCTTGAAGGCGGCCAGGCGCTCCCGGGCCAGCCGGATCAGCTCGTCCGCCAGACCGGCCGGCGGCCGGGCGACGGGTACGGCGAAGGCGCGCAGCCGGCTGACGCCGAGACCGTCGGTGACGGCCACGACCGCGACCTCCCGCACCGCCGGATGGGTCCGCAGCACGGCCTCCACCTCCAGCGGGGAGACGGTGATGCCGCCGACCATCTCCATGTCGTCGGTGCGGCCCAGGTGCCGGTAGGTGCCGTCCGGTTCGCGGCGCGCCCGGTCGTGGGTGGCCAGCCAGCCGCCCACCAGGGTGCGCTCCGTCTCCTCGGGCCGGTTCAGATAGCCGGGCGTCACCGTCGGCCCGCGCACCCACAGCTCGCCCTCGGCGCCGTCCGGCACCGGCTGCCCGGCACGGTCGCGCAGCTCCACCTCGAAGCCGGGTACGGGACGGCCGACGGTGCCGGGGTGGTTGTGGGCGAAGCTGTTGGCGCAGAAGGCGTGCCCGGCCTCGGTGGAGCCGATCTGCTCCAGGACCGGCGCGCCGAGCAGCTCGGTCACCTGCCGGCCGAGCCCCTCGGGCAGGCCCTCGCCGGCCGACACCGCGGCCCGCACCGAGGCGAAGCAGGCCTCGTGCCCGCTGCCCCGGTCGGCGACCAGCGCGGCGTACGCGGACGGCACCGAGTAGAGCAGCGTCACCCGGTGCCGGGCCACCAGTCCGTCGACGGCGGCCGGGGTCGGGCGGCCGTCCACCAGCACGGCGGACGAGCCGGAGAAGAGCGGGAAGACGAAGGCGTTGCCGAAGCCGTAGGCGAAGTACAGCTTCGACACCGACAGGGTGACGTCGTCCTCGGTGATCCGCAGCAGCCGCCGGCCGATGAGGTCGTGGTACGTCTTCGGGTCGCCGTGGACGTGCACGACGCCCTTCGGCCGGCCCGTGGTGCCGGAGGTGTACTGGATGTACAGGGGCGTGTGCGCGTCGACCGGGTGCGCGGCGGCCGGCTCGGCGGTCGTGCCGAGCGCGGCCAGCTGGTCGGCGCCCAGCCGGGCCCGGCCGGTGAACCGGTCATCCAGGCCCGGACCGGTCAGGCACAGCACGGCGTCGGTGTCCTCGGCCATGAACGCGTGCTCGTTCGCGGGGAGTTCGGGGTTGACCAGGACGGCCACGGCCCCCAGCCGGGCGATGGCGAGGAACGCCGTCACCCAGGTGATGCCGTCGGGCAGCGCGAGCAGCACCCGGTCGCCGGGGCGCACGCCCCGCTCCGCGAGGACGGAGGCCGCGCGGGCCGCCAGGTCGTGCACCTCACCGTGGGTCCAGATCCGGTGCCCCTGGTGGAAGGCGGTCCGCCGGCCCCACCCGCGCCGCTCGGTGAGCGCGGCGAGGTGGGCCGCGAGGTTGCCGGGAGCGCCGGCGTCGGCCGGGGGAGGCGTGCGAGGCGCGATGGCCGTGGGGCGCGGAGCCGGGGGAGATTGCGTGATCTTCATCGGGCGGGCTCCTCCACCGTCTCCCCGGGCGCTCTCGTCCCCACCGCCCCGTGCTCGCGCAGGGCCCGCATCTGGGCCGTGGTCTTCAGCAGCATCTCGTCGTACTCCGCCTCCGGATCCGAGTCGAGGACGATCGCGCCGCCGGCGCCCAGGTGCAGCAGACCGTCGGCGAGGACCGCGGTACGGATGACGATGTTCAGGTCCGCGCCGCCGCCGCACCCCAGATAGCCGAGGGCGCCGGAGTAGACGCCGCGGGCCTCGGTCTCCAGGGAGTCGATGATCTCCAGCGTGCGGAGTTTCGGCGCTCCGGTCATCGACCCGCCGGGGAAGCAGGCGCGGACGCAGTCCACCGCGTCCGTGTCCTCGCGCAGCCGTCCCTCGACGGTGGACACGAGCTGGTGCACGGTGGCGTAGGACTCGGTGGCCATCAGCCGGGAGACCCGCACCGTCCCGGTCCGGCAGACCTGGCCCAGGTCGTTGCGGAGCAGATCCACGATCATCAGGTTCTCGGCGCGCGTCTTGGCGTCCGCCGCGAGCGCGTCCCGGAGCCGGGCGTCCTCCTGCGGGGTGGCGCCGCGCGGCGCGGTGCCCTTGATGGGCTTGGCCTCGGCGACGCCGTCCCGGGTGATCCGCAGGAAGCGCTCGGGGGAGGAGCCGGCCACGTCGAGGTCGCCGAACCGCAGGAAGGCCGCGTACGGCGCCGGGTTGACGCGGCGCAGGACCCGGTAGAAGTCGTAGGCGTCCCCCGGTGCGGGCAGCCGGGCGGCGTTGGTCAGGCAGATCTCGTAACTGGTGCCCGCCCGCAGTTCGCGCTTGCAGGCCTCGATGTCCGCGAGGTACGTCGTCCGGTCGCGCAGCAGCCACGGTTCGGCGGCGCCGAGGTCCGGCTCGGCCGGAGCGGGCGGGGCCGGCCGGTCCGTGTCCGCCGACACGAAGGTCAGCTGGGCCACCGCTCTCTCCAGCCAGTCCGCGGCCTCCTGGGTGGCCTGCGGGGTGTCCTCCGCCAGGCAGACCGCGTAGGTGAAGCCCTCCTCGTGGTCCACCGCGATCAGCCGGTCGGCGAACAGCCAGCAGGCGTCCGGGGCCCCCGCGCGATGGCGGTTCGGCGAACCGCAGTCGGCCTTGGTCTCGTAGCCGAAGTAGCCGACATAGCCGCCGGTGAAGTCGAAGGGCAGCCCGGTGGCGTCCACCCGGCGGTTCGTCAACTGCCGCTTCAGATAGTCGAAGACACTGGCCCGGACCTTGCGCGGGGGCCGCCCGGCCCGCTCGATCTCGCAGCGGCCGGACGCCACGTCGTACCGCACGAACTCGGCGAGCGGACCGCTGTCGTCGCCGAAGAAGGAGAAGCGGGAGAGCCCCTGTTCGACCAGGGAGCTGTCCAGCCAGAACGCCCGCGGCGAGGCGGCGTACATCCGGGTGAACGCGGCCTCCGCGTCCACCGCGCCGGCGATACGGCGGGTGTGCAGGCGGTGGACGGGCCGGCCGGCGCGCCGGGGGTGGGGGATGGTCGCGACCGGCGAGGGGCCGGGGATCGGGTCGACCGAGGTGTTCTTCGTACGCGGCTTGCGGGCCCGTTCGGCCGTGAGGTTGCGGAAGTTCACCAGCATGCGGTGGCCGTGGTCGGTGAGCACGGACTCCGGGTGGAACTGCACCCCCCACAGGGGCCGGCTGCGGTGCCGCAGCCCCATCAGCACGCCGTCCTCGGACCAGGCGGTGGCCTCCAGGGTCTCGGGCAGCGGCTCGTGCACGGACAGCGAGTGGTAGCGGACCGCGGTGAAGTTCTGCGGCAGCCCCTGGAACAGGTCCCGACCGTCGTGCCGGACCGTCGACAGATGCCCGTGCCGGGGCTCGGGGGCGGCCAGCACCCGGGCGCCTTCCCCGAGCGCGATGCCCTGGTGGCCCAGACAGACGCCGAGCACGGGGAGAGGGGACTCGGCGAGCAGCCGGGCGCTGATCCCGAAGTCGCGCGCCTTCGCCGGGTGTCCCGGGCCCGGCGACACCACCACGTTGTCGAATTCCGTCAGATCGGGAATTCGTTCGGCGGGCGCGTCATTGCGGATCACCACCGGCTCCTCGCCGTTGACCTCGGCGATCAGCTGGAACAGGTTGTACGTGTACGAGTCGTAATTGTCGATGAGCAGGGTCTTCACCCGCCCACCTCCCTTTGGTCGTTCCCGGTGCTACGCCGTCCGTCGTTTGTGCCGCCCACGGAGCGCCTGGAGCGGCGGATACAGCCATTTCTTGAAGAAACGCTGAAGGCGCGGCATGAGAATCCAGGTGACAAGCGCCGTCACGCACAAGCACAACAGCAGCGTACGAACGAACGGGTTGAGGCCGCCGAGATAGGGGAGCACGATCAGATTGAACAGGAGCACCGGCGGAAACACCGCGCTCATGTTCACGAACCACAGTTTCCATTTCGCCGGCGGGGCCGGTGCGGCCGGCGTCGCGGGTTTGGCGGTCTGGGAGTCGAACCATGCCTTCGCGCCCCGTACGCTCCGGCGGCCCGTCTCCCGGGCGAACCCCGCCAACTCGGCGTCCCACTGCTTCCGGGCGGTGGAGTCATCCCAGGCCAGGGCCATGCCCTCGCTGGCGAAGCGATAGACGACATGCCACTCCGCCTCTCGGTCGACAAGAACGCCACCCCCCATGAAGCCCGGCTGCTGCGCGCTGGCGCCCAGCATGGCCCACCCCCAGGAGTGGAAGTCGGCCTCGTGGCCCGGCACCACGTGATAGGCCACGGTGACGGTGACGGGATTACTGGTCACGCTGTCGATTACGGAAAGGGCCGAGCGCGTGTTCAATCTTCAACGAGCCTTTTTCCGACTGTCCGGAAAGTGACGCCTTGACGCGATTCATACTGCTTCAACGCCATCTGTCCAGCCATTTTCCGGGTAATTTCATTTGAATTCATGGAAGCGCTTGCAGGGAAGAGGGGGAGGTTGCACGATCGCACTCCGAGACCGAAGGAGATTCATGTCCAGGTACGACTGGAATCTGACCCGCGACGGAATCGACCGGGCTCGCGCGGAGATCGAACCGCTGCGCAAAGAAGTCACCGCCCACCCGATTTACCAGCGAATAAACAGCCGGGAGCACCTCGCGACGTTCATGGCGCACCATGTGTTCGCGGTGTGGGATTTCATGTCCCTGCTCAAGTCACTGCAGCGGGACCTCACCTGTGTCGACGTGCCCTGGGTGCCGCGCGGCTCGGAGGTGAGCCGGCGGCTCATCAACGACATCGTGCTGGTCGAGGAGAGCGACGAGCTGAACGGCGGCTTCATCAGCCACTTCGAGCTGTACCGCGCGGGCATGGCCGAGGCGGCGGCCGACACGACCCGGATCGACACCTTCATCGGGCTGATCACCGAGGGCCACGACGTGCCCTCGGCGCTGCGCGTCGCCCAAGTCCCGGCGCCCGCCGCCGAGTTCGTACGCACGACCTTCGGCATCATCGCCGACCGGCCCCTGCACTGCCGCGCCGCGGCCTTCGCCTTCTCCCGCGAGGACCTCATCCCGGACATGTTCGACCAGGTGATCAAGAAGGAGGGCACCGACCGGTTCCCGCTCTTCCGCGACTATCTGGCCCGCCACATCGAGGTCGACGGCGAGGAGCACACCCCCATGGCCATGCAGATGGTGGCCGACCTCTGCGGCACCGACGACGTGCGCTGGCGGGAGGCCGTCGAGACGGCGAACCTCGCCCTGGAGGCCAGGACCCGCCTGTGGGACGGCATCACCGACGCCATGGCGTGAGGCACCGTCACGCCGTCACACCGTCCGCGAGGGCCGGTGCGCGCCTGCCGGCCCAAGGGCGCGTACCGGTCCAGGCGTGCGTACGGGCGTCACGAGGCCTCGGCCGGTGCCTCTCCGAAGCGGGCCAGCCCCAGTGCCCCCGCCACCGCCACCGCGAAACCCAGCACCGCCAGCCAGGCCAGCCCGTCCCGGGTGCGGTCGCCGAGCCACACCACGCCCACCGCGGCCGGACCGATCGTCTCCCCGATCACCATCCCGGCGGTCGCCGCCGTCACCGAGCCCCGCTGAAGGGCCGAGGTCAGCAGCAGGAACGCGGCGCCCCCGCCGAGCAGCAGGGCGTACGTGGCGGGGTTGGCCAGCAACACGGACGGCCGGAGGGAGTCGATCAGCCGCACCGCCACCTCCACCACCCCGAATCCGAACCCGGCCCCGAGCCCCAGCAGCAGCGCCCGCCCGCGCTCCGGCAGCCGCCCGCCGGTCACGCCCAGCAGCAACACCGCCAGCGCGGTCCCGAGCATCACCCACCTCAGTGCCGCCGACCCGCCCCGGTCGCCCTCCGTCCCCGAGGCCAGCCCCAGCATCGCCAGCCCGCCGCACACCACCGCCGCCGCGCCCCACTCCGCCCCGGTCAGCCGCACCCGCAGCAACCGCGCCGCGACCACCGCCGTCACCGCCAGACTGGCGGCCAGCGCCGCGCCCACCGCGTAGATCGGCACCGACCGCAGCGCCGCCACCTGCAACAGGAACCCCAGCCCGTCCAGGGCCAGCCCCGCCAGATACCGCCACTGCCGCACGGCCCGCAGCAGCAGCGCGGCGTCCCCGCCCCCGCCCCCGTCCGTGCTCGCCGCCCGGGCGGCCATCGCCTGCAACACCGTCGCCGTACCGAAGCAGACCGCCGCGCCGAGGGCGCACACCATTCCAAAGAGCACGAAAGCGACTCTAGGGGAGTGGAAGATCCCCGGCCCCCCTGCACAGGTCTTCTCACCGGTCTCTAGGCTGGCCGACAGCAGCATCCGGCCACGCCGACGGGGGAGACACGAACATGGCCAGCGCACGACGACAACTCCGCTCCACCACCGTCGTCCTCGGTGGTATGGGCCTCCTCGCCGCCGCCCTCACCGCCTGCTCCTCCGACCCCGACAAGCGCTGCGTGGACCGGGACAGCTACAACGTCACCAAGGGCTACAAGGTCGTCTCGGACAAGAACTGCAAGTCCACCAAGGCTTCCGTGAACGGCGCCTGGTACTACGGTGGCAAGAAGAAGAACGGCTGGGTCGACAGCGGCTCCTTCACCAAGTCCGGCAAGGGCTCCGGCGGTTCGTCGGACGACGACGACAGCCACGGCACCGGCGTCCACCGCGGCGGCTTCGGCGGCGGCAAGGGCAGCTCCGGCGGCTGAGCCGCGGGCGCGACGGGCAACACGACATGGAACGCCGCACGATCGACCCCCGCCCCGGCTGGCAGCAGACCGTCGAGGAACAGGGCCTGATCTACCCCCTCACCCGCCACCCCGACGGCTCCCTGCGCCCCTACTGGGACGAGAGCGCCCACTACGTCTTCACGCTCGACGAGGTGGAGGCCCTGGAGGAGGTCGTCGAGGAACTCCACCGCATGTGCCTGGCGGCGGCCGGCCACATCGTCACGGCGGGCCGCTTCACCGACCTCGGCATCACCGACCCGCGCGTCGCCGAGGCGGTCGCCGAGGCCTGGCACCGCCGCGCCGAACTCCCCTCCGTCTACGGCCGCTTCGACCTCCGCTACGACGGCACCGGCCCGGCGAAACTCCTGGAGTACAACGCCGACACCCCCACCTCACTGGTCGAGGCCGCCTCAGCGCAGTGGTTCTGGATGGAGGACCGCTTCCCCGGCGCCGACCAGTGGAACTCCCTCCACGAACGCCTCGTCGCCGCCTGGCGGAAACAGGCCGCCCTCCTTCCGCCCGGAAGCCCCCTGCACTTCGCGCACTCCGCCGCCGACGAACTCGGCGAGGACCTGATGACGGTCGCCTATCTGAAGGAGACCGCCGAACAGGCCGGCCTGGACACCGACTGGATCTCCATGGAGGAGATCGGCTGGGACACCCTCTCCGGCCGCTTCGTCGACAACGACCTCCGCTTCATCCGCAGCGTCTTCAAGCTCTACCCGTGGGAGTGGCTGACCACCGACCGCTTCGCCGGCCACGTCCTGGACACCCTCGACAACGGCGGCGGCACCGGCAGCACCCTGTGGATCGAGCCCGCCTGGAAGATGCTCCTCAGCAACAAGGCCCTCCTGGCGATCCTCTGGGAGCTGTACCCGGGCCACCCCAACCTCCTCCCCGCCTACCTCGACGGCCCGCGCGAGCTCGCGACCACGAGCGGCTACGTGGCCAAGCCCCTGCTGGGCCGGGAGGGCGAGGGCGTCACCGTCCACGAGCCCGGTGCCGCCGCCATCCGCGAAGAACCCTGCTGCTACCAGCAGTTGGCCCCCCTCCCCGCCTTCGACGGCAACCACGTCGTCCTCGGCGCCTGGGTGGTCGAGGACGAGTCGGCCGGGCTCGGCATCCGCGAGTCCTCCGGACTGATCACGGACGAGTACGCCCGCTTCCTGCCGCATGTGATCCTCTAGGCGCCTGATCCGGCCTAGGAACCGAGCACGTCCCTGAGCCGGTCCAGCCCCCAGTCCAGGTCCTCCTTGCCGATGACCAGCGGGGGCGCGATCCGGATGGTGGGCCCGTGGGTGTCCTTCACCAGCACACCCCGGTCCATCAGCCTCTCCGACACCTCCCGCCCCGTCCCGACCGCCCGGGCGACGTCGACGCCCGCCCACAGCCCGCGCCCGCGCACCGCCGTCACCCGGCCGGTGCCGGCCAGCGCGCCCAGCTCACGCAGCAGGTGCTCGCCCAGCTCGGCCGCCCGCGCCTGGTACTCGCCCGACCGCAGCATCGCGATCACCTCCAGCGCCACCGCACACGCCAGCGGATTCCCGCCGAAGGTCGACCCGTGCTCACCCGGCCGGAACACCCCGAGCACCGCCGCGCTGGACACCACCGCCGACACCGGCACGATCCCGCCGCCCAGCGCCTTCCCCAGCACGTACACATCCGGTACGACCCCCTCGTGGTCGCAGGCGAACGTCCGCCCGGTCCGGCCCAGCCCCGACTGGATCTCGTCCGCCACGAACAACACGTTCCGCTCCCGGGTCAGCTCCCGCACCGCCGGCAGATAACCGGCGGGCGGCACGATCACCCCCGACTCGCCCTGGATCGGTTCGAGGAGCACCGCCACCGTGTTCTCGGTCATCGCCGCCCGCAGCGCGGTCAGGTCCCCGTACGGCACGATCTCGAAGCCCGGCGTGTACGGCCCGAAGTCCGCCCGCGCCTCCGGATCCGTGGAGAAGCTGATCACCGTGGTCGTACGGCCGTGGAAGTTGCCGCCCGCGACGACGATCTTCGCCATCTCCGCGGGCACCCCCTTCACCCGGTAGCCCCACTTCCGGGCCGTCTTCACCGCGGTCTCCACCGCCTCCACGCCGGTGTTCATCGGCAGCACCATCTCCATGCCGCACAGCTCGGCCAGCTGCTCGCAGAAGGCCCCGAACCGGTCGTGGTGGAACGCCCGCGAGGTCAGCGTCACCCGCTCCAGCTGCCGTTTCGCCGCCTCCACCAGCCGCCGGTTGCCGTGCCCGAAGTTCAGCGCGGAGTACCCGGCCAGCAGATCCAGGTACCGACGCCCCTCGACATCCGTCATCCAGGCACCCTCCGCCGTGGCGATCACCACCGGCAGCGGGTGGTAGGTGTGCGCGCCGTGCGCGTCGGCGACGGCGATGAGGTCTTCCGTGGCGGTCAAGGCAGCTCCCGAGGCCGATGTTCGCCCCCCTGAGGTCAGCCCCCTCTCCCATCTTCTCCTCGCTCGCATGGTGGACGCGGGAACGGCACCCCGGGACCTGCCCGGTAGGCTGATCAGCGGGCCGTGACTGGCGCGCTGGGATGGGACGGACCATCAGGGAGCGGCCCGGGAACCAGCGAGTGCCGTGCGCCTGGGCCGAACCGTGAACGCTTGACGCCGCCCGTCCGGAGGTCCCCGTGTCCGAGTCGTTGTCCACCGAGTCCACCGCCTTTCGCGCCGCCCTCGACGTGATCCGCGCCGTCGAGCCGCGCGTCGCCGACGCCATCGGCCAGGAGGTCGCCGACCAGCGCGAGATGCTCAAGCTGATCGCCTCCGAGAACTACGCCTCCCCGGCCACCCTGCTGGCCATGGGCAACTGGTTCAGCGACAAGTACGCCGAGGGCACCGTCGGCCGCCGCTTCTACGCCGGCTGCCGCAACGTCGACACGGTCGAGTCCCTCGCCGCCGAGCACGCCCGCGAGCTCTTCGGCGCCCGCCACGCCTACGTCCAGCCGCACTCCGGCATCGACGCCAACCTGGTCGCCTTCTGGGCCGTACTCGCCGACCGCGTCGAGGCCCCCTTCCTGGAGAAGACCGGCGCCCGCCAGGTCAACGACCTCTCCGACGCCGACTGGGCGGAACTCCGCCAGGCCTTCGGCAACCAGCGCATGCTCGGCATGTCCCTGGACGCCGGCGGTCACCTCACGCACGGCTTCCGCCCGAACATCTCCGGCAAGATGTTCGACCAGCGCTCCTACGGCACCGATCCGGCGACCGGCCTGATCGACTACGAGGCCCTGCGCGCCTCGGCCCGCGACTTCAAGCCCCTGATCATCGTCGCGGGCTACTCCGCCTATCCCCGCCTGGTGAACTTCCGCGTCATGCGGGAGATCGCCGACGAGGTCGGCGCCACGCTCATGGTCGACATGGCCCACTTCGCGGGCCTGGTCGCGGGCAAGGTCCTCACCGGCGACTTCGACCCGGTCCCGCACGCCCAGATCGTCACCACCACCACCCACAAGTCCCTGCGCGGCCCCCGCGGCGGCATGGTCCTGTGCGACGACTCCCTCAAGGACCAGGTCGACCGCGGCTGCCCCATGGTCCTCGGCGGCCCCCTCCCGCACGTCATGGCCGCCAAGGCGGTGGCCCTCGCGGAGGCCCGCCAGGAATCCTTCCGCGACTACGCCCAGCGCATCGTCGACAACTCCCGCGCCCTGGCCGAGGGCCTGCTCCGCCGAGGCGCCACCCTCGTCACCGGCGGCACGGACAACCACCTCAACCTCATCGACGTGGCCACCTCCTACGGCCTCACCGGCCGCCAGGCCGAGGCGGCCCTCCTCGACTCCGGCATCGTCACCAACCGCAACGCCATCCCCGCCGACCCCAACGGCGCCTGGTACACCTCCGGTATCCGCATCGGCACCCCCGCCCTCACCACCCGCGGCCTGGGCACCGCCGAGATGGACGAGGTGGCGGCCCTGATCGACCGTGTCCTCACGACGACGGAGCCCGGCACCACCAAGTCGGGCGCCCCCTCCAAGGCCGCCCACGTCCTGGACCCGAAGGTGGCGGAGGAGATCGCCCAGCGGGCAACGGACCTGGTGGCGGGCTTCCCGCTGTACCCGGAGGTCGACCTGGGCTGACGCCCGGGGCTCCCCGCATCGGCAGCCCGGCTTCGCACCGGGCTGCCGCGGGGCCGGGACATCACTGCCGGCGACGGGCGCGTCAGCGGGGTCATCCCTCAATGAGAGAATGGTGAGCATGGCCTCTGATCGACCCCGCGTGCTCTCCGGAATCCAGCCCACCGCAGGCTCGTTCCACCTCGGCAACTACCTCGGTGCCGTCCGTCAGTGGGTGGCGTTGCAGGAGACGCACGACGCGTTCTACATGGTCGTCGACCTGCACGCGATCACGGTTCCGCAGGACCCGGCGGAGCTGCGGGCGAACACGCGGCTCGCCGCCGCTCAGCTGCTGGCGGCCGGGCTCGACCCGGAGCGTTGCACGCTCTTCGTGCAGAGCCATGTGCCCGAGCACGCCCAGCTCGCCTGGGTCATGAACTGCCTGACCGGCTTCGGCGAGGCGAGCCGGATGACGCAGTTCAAGGACAAGGCCGCCAAGCAGGGCGCGGACCGGGCGTCGGTCGGCCTGTTCACGTACCCGGTCCTTCAGGTGGCCGACATCCTGCTGTACCAGGCGAACGAGGTCCCGGTCGGCGAGGACCAGCGCCAGCACGTCGAGCTCACCCGTGACCTCGCCGAGCGCTTCAACGGCCGGTTCGGCCAGACCTTCACCGTCCCGAAGCCGTACATCCTCAAGGAGACGGCGAAGATCTACGACCTTCAGGACCCGACGGTCAAGATGAGCAAGTCGGCGTCCACGCCGAAGGGCCTCATCAACCTCCTGGACGAGCCGAAGGCCACCGCGAAGAAGGTCAAGAGCGCCGTCACCGACACGGACACCGTGATCCGCTACGACGTCGCGACCAAGCCGGGCGTGAGCAATCTGCTCACGATCTACTCGACGCTCACCGGGGCGGGTGTCACCGAACTGGAAGAGAAGTACGAGGGCAAGGGCTACGGCGCGCTCAAGACGGACCTCGCCGAGGTCATGGTCGAGTTCGTGACGCCGTTCCGGGAGCGCACCCAGCAGTACCTGGACGACCCCGAGACGCTGGACTCGGTCCTGGCCAAGGGCGCGGAGAAGGCACGGGCCGTGGCCGCGGAGACCCTCGCGCAGGCGTACGACCGGGTCGGCTTCCTGCCCGCGAAGCACTGAGAAGCGCCACGAAGCGCCAAGGAGCGCCGAGAGGCGCCGAGAAGCGCTGCACGCGCCGGGACGTGCCGGGTAGTACTGAGGCGTGCGAC
This sequence comes from Streptomyces sp. NPDC039424, assembly GCF_055639495.1. Lineage (NCBI taxonomy): Bacteria > Bacillati > Actinomycetota > Actinomycetes > Kitasatosporales > Streptomycetaceae > Streptomyces > Streptomyces sp. NPDC039424. The sequence goes on along the minus strand of NZ_JBVKAI010000002.1, from coordinate 500,482 downwards.
CGCACACATGTGCCACCGGGCAGAGCGCTGCACATCACTTCGCTTGCGCCTGCCCACAGCACACCCGTGGCCGTACAGTCGATAGCCGGACGGCTGTGCACGTACCGGACGAGAACGAAACAGAGCGACGACAGGAGACGACGTGGGGACCGTAACGATCGGCGTGTCGATCGCGGTCCCGGAGCCCCACGGCAGCCTGCTCCAGGAGCGGCGCGCGGGCTTCGGCGACGCCGCGGCTCTTGGTATCCCCACCCATGTCACGCTGCTGCCGCCGACGGAGGTCGACCACACCGGGCTGGCGGCCGTCGAGGCGCACCTGACCGAGGTGGCCGCGACCGGCCGGCCGTTCCGGATGCGGCTGTCCGGCACCGGCACCTTCCGGCCCCTGTCCCCGGTGGTCTACGTGCGGGTCGTCGAGGGCACCGAGGACTGCGCCCGGCTGCAGCAGCGGGTCCGTGACGCCTCCGGCCCCCTCGCCCGCGAGCTGCAGTTCCCGTACCACCCGCATGTCACCGTGGCCCACGGCATCGACGACGCGGCGATGGACCGCGCCTTCGAGGAACTCGCCGAGTACGAGGCCGCGTGGCACTGCACCGGCTTCGGACTCCACGAGCAGGGCGCCGACGGCGTGTGGCGCAAGCTGCGGGACTTCACCTTCGGCGGCGGCACCGTGGTGCCCCAGCAGGCGACCCCCGTGGACCGGGGCACGATCCCCAGCCGGTAGCCGGACACCGATCAGTCCCTAGATCGGCAGGCGCCTGAACAGCGTCCGCGGTACGTGCCGCAGCGCCGCCATCACCAGCCGCAGCGCCCCCGGCACCCACACCGTCTCCGAGCGCCGCCGCAGCCCGAGCTCGATGGCCGTGGCGACCGCCTCCGGTGTGGTGGCGAGGGGGGCCTCGTCGAGACCGGCCGTCATCCTCGTACGCACGAAACCGGGGCGTACGACCATGACGTGCACGCCGGTGCCGTGCAGCGCGTCGCCCAGTCCCTGGGCGAAGGTGTCCAGGCCGGCCTTGCTGGAGCCGTAGATGAAGTTCGAGCGGCGCGCCCGCTCGCCGGCCACCGAGGAGAGCACCACCAGGGAGCCGTGCCCCTGGGCCTGGAGCGCACGGGCGCTGACCAGGCCCGCCGACACCGCGCCGATGTAGTTCGTCTGCGCGACCCGGACCGCGTTGACCGGCTCCCTCTCGTCGATCGCCTGGTCGCCGAGGATGCCGAAGGCGAGCAGCACCATGTCGATGTCGCCCTCGGCGAAGACCTTGTCGAGCACCGGCTCGTGGGACTCGGGGTCGAGGGCGTCGAAGGCGACGGTGCGCACGTCGGCGCCCAGGGCGCGCAGCCCTTCGGCCGCCTGCTCCAGGGCGGGGGACGGGCGGCCCGCCAGCCACACCGTGCGGGCGCGCCGGACGATCAGCCGGCGCGCGGTGGCCAGCGCGATCTCGGACGTACCGCCGAGGACGAGCAGGGACTGGGGGATTCCGAAAGCGTCCTTCACGACAACTCCTAGAGGTTGAGCCGACGGGAGAGGTCCGACGTGAAGACCCCGTTCGGGTCCAGCTCCGCGCGCAGGGCCCGGAACTCGTCGAGCCGTGGGTACATCGCGGTGAGCAGCTCCGGACGCAGTCGGGAGTCCTTGGCCAGGTAGACGCGCCCGCCGGCCGCGGCCACCTCCTCGTCCAGCTCGTCGAGGAAGGCCGCGAGGCCCGGCAGCCCGGCCGGGATGTCGAGGGCGAGCGTCCAGCCGGGCACGGGGAAGGACAGCCAGCCCGGGTCGGCGTCCCCGAAGCGTTTGAGGACGGCGAGGAAGGACGGGCACCGGCGCGCGGAGATGCGGTGCACGATGCGGCGCAGGACGTCCTCCCGGCCGTGGCCGACGACGAACTGGTACTGCACGAACCCGGCCCGGCCGTAGATCCGGTTCCAGTGCGGCACGCCGTCCAGGGGGTGGAAGAAGGCCGAGACGCGCTGCAGCTCGCCGGTCCGCGCACGGGGCGCCCTGCGGTACCAGATCTCGTTGAACACTCCGACGGTGGCGCGGCCGAGGATCCCCTCGGGGACGAAGGCGGGGGCGGCCGGGAGCTGCCGGGGGCGGAAGGACAGCGGGCGCCGCCCCGCGCGCGTGTCCGCGCCGAGCGCCTCCAGGGGCGCGTGGTCGCCGCGGGTGAGCACCGCCCGGCCGGTCGCGGCGCCGCGCGCGAGCAGGTCGATCCAGGCCACCGAGTAGCGGTAGCGGTGGTCGGTGGCGGTCAGCCGGGCCATCAGGTCGTCGAGGTCGGCGGCCCGCTCGGTGTCGACCGACATGTACGACGTCTCGACCGGCAGCAGCCGCACGGTGGCCGTCAGGATCACCCCGGTCAGGCCCATGCCCCCGGCGGTCGCGTCGAACAGCGGGGTGCCCGGGCGCACCGTGCGGATCTCGCCGTCGGCGGTGAGCAGCTCCAGGGACAGCACATGGCGGGAGAAGGAGCCGGAGACGTGGTGGTTCTTGCCGTGGATGTCGGCGCCGATCGCCCCGCCGACGGTCACCTGGCGGGTGCCGGGCGTCACCGGTACGAACCAGCCGAGCGGCAGCAGCACCTCCATCAGCCGGTGCAGGGAGACGCCCGCGTCGCACAGTACGGTGCCGCCGTCGGCGTCGATCGCGTGGACGCGGTCCAGGCCGGTCATGTCGAGCACGGCACCGCCGGCGTTCTGCGCCGCGTCCCCGTACGCCCGCCCCAGGCCCCGTGCGATGCCGCCGCGGGCCCCGCAGGTGCGGACGGCGGTCGCGGCCTCCTCGTAGGTCCGTGGGCGGATCAGCCGGGCGGCGGTGGGGGCGGTGCGGCCCCAACCCGTGACGGTGACGGTGTCTCCAGGCATGCCGGTGACCGTATCGCCCCCATGTGGACGATTAGTTCTGAAACATCCCATGCCTCCCCAAAATGGGTGATTAATGGGATGTCGCTCAATATTGCCGTAGTTCCGGCCGCGCCGAGGTGAACAGTGAGTCCACATGGACGACATGGACGACATGGCCGACATGGACCACCGGATCCTTTCGGCACTCCACGCCTGCGGTGCCGATCCACGCGTCGCGTCGGCCGCGCGCGGCCTGTCCCTGGCCGGTGAGCACGGCGCGCTGTGGCTCGCGGCGGGCCTCGTCGGAGCCGCCGTGGACGGCTCACGGCGCGGCTCCTGGCTCCGTGGTACGGCGCTCGTCGCGGGCGCGCACCTCACCAGCATGGGGGTGAAACGCGTGGTGCGCCGCGCGCGCCCCGCGCACGTCGCACCCCTGGTGCGCACCGCCGGCCGGCACTCCTTCCCCAGCTCCCACGCCGCCTCCGCCACGGCCGCCGCGGTCGCCTTCAGAACGCTGGGCGTGCGGGGGCTGCCGCCGCTCGCCGCCGCCATGTGCCTGTCCCGCCTGGTGGCGGGCGTCCACTACCCCTCGGACGTGGCGGCGGGCGCGGCCCTCGGAGCGCTCACGGCCTGCCTCGGCGCGCGCTGGATGAGAGGGGGCGTCCATGACTGAGATCGCGCTTCTGCGGCAGCGCACGCCCAGCGAGCGGCCCCCGCCCTCGCGCGGAGGCGGCCTCCTGGGCGGCCTGCTCAGGACCACCCGGCCCCGGCAGTGGGTCAAGAACAGCCTGGTCCTCGCCGCCCCGGCCGCCGCCGGGCAGCTCTTCTCCCGGCACGCCCTCACCCAAGTCGCCCTGGTCTTCGTCCTGTTCACCGCCTGCGCCGCCGCCGTCTACCTGATCAACGACGCCCGCGACGCCGAGGCCGACCGCGCCCACCCCACCAAGCGGCACCGCCCGGTGGCCGCCGGTCAGGTCCCCGTACCCGTGGCCTACGCCACCGGAGGCGCGCTGGCCGTCCTCGCCCCGGCCACCGCGGCCTGGCTGGCCTCGCCGGCCGTCGCCGCCCTGCTGACGGCGTACCTCGGCATGCAACTGGCGTACTGCGTCACCCTCAAGCACGTCCTGGTCGTCGACCTCGTCGTCGTCACCACCGGCTTCCTGATGCGGGCGATGATCGGCGGGCTCGCGCTCGGCATCCCGCTGTCCCGCTGGTTCCTCATCACCACCGGCTTCGGGGCGCTGTTCATGGTCTCCGCCAAGCGCTACTCCGAGGCCGTCCAGCTGGCCGGACAGGCGGGCGCCACGCGGGCGTTGCTCACCGAGTACACCACCGGCTACCTGCGCTTCGTCTGGCAGCTGGCGGCCGGCGTCGCCGTCCTCGCCTACTGCCTGTGGGCTCTTGAGGAGGGCGGCGTGCCGCACACCGGCGTGCTGCCCTGGCGGCAGCTGTCCATGGTCGCCTTCATCCTCGCGATCCTGCGGTACGCCGTCTTCGCCGACCGCGGCACCGCGGGCGAGCCCGAGGACGTGGTCCTGCGCGACCGGGCGCTGGCCCTGATCGGCGTGGCCTGGCTCGCCATGTACGGCCTGGCGGTGGCCGATTGGTGACCCCGGTGCACCGCGCCGAACTGGTCGGCTTCGCCACCGTCGGCCTGCTCGCCTACACCGTCGACCTGGCCCTCTTCACCGCCCTGCGCGGCCCCGCCGCCCTGGACCCGCTCACCGCCAAGACCCTGTCCTTCGCCGCGGGCTGCACGGTCGCCTACGCCGGCAACGCGCTCGGCACCTACCGGCACACGCGCCCCCAGGGCCTGCGCCCGTACGCCGTCTTCGTCGCCGTGAACCTCGCCGGCGCCCTCGTCCAGCTGTTCTGCCTCACCGTCAGCCACTACGGCCTCGGCCTCACCTCCCAGCTCGCCGACACGGTCTCGGGGGCCGGCGTCGGCATGGCGCTGGCCACGGTCCTGCGGTTCTGGGGTACCCGGACATGGGTGTTCCGGGTCGCGGGCACAGAAGTCGAGGGCACGGACGAGGGCAGAGACGGATCATGGACTGGCTGAAGAGACTCCCGGGCATCGGTCCGCTGGTCACGCGGCTGATGGCCACGCACGCATGGCGTTCGTACGAGCGTCTGGACCGGGTGAAGTGGACCCGGCTGGCCGCGGCCATGACCTTCGTCAGCTTCGTCGCGCTGTTCCCGCTGCTGACCGTCTCCGCCGCGATCGCCGCCGCCACGCTCAGCCCGTCCCGCCAGCACAACGTCCAGAACCAGATCGCCGGGCAGTTCCCCGGCCTCTCCGACCAGCTCGACCTCACCTCGCTGGTCCAGAACGCCGGCACCGTCGGCGTCATCGCGGGCGCCGTCCTGCTGTTCACCGGCATCGGCTGGGTCGGCCAGGTGCGCGACTGCCTGCGCGCGGTGTGGGAGCTGCCCGACACCGAGGAGAACCCGGTCATGCGCAAGGGCAAGGACGCCGGGATCCTGGTCGGTCTCGGCGGCGCGCTGCTGGTCACGCTCGCCGCCTCCACCGTCGCCTCCGCCGCGGTCGGCTGGTCGTCCCGGCAGCTCGGCCTCGCCGAGCACGGCTGGGGCAGTGTGCTGCTGCGCGTCGCCGCGTTCGCCGTCGCCGTACTCGCCGACTTCCTGGTCCTGCTGTACGTGCTGACCCTGCTGCCCGGCGTCGAACCGCACCGCCACCGCCTGTTCGTCGCGGCGCTGACCGGCGCGGTCGGCTTCGAACTGCTGAAGCTGCTGCTCAGCGGCTACATCCAGGGAGTCGCCTCGAAGAGCATGTACGGCGCCTTCGGTGTCCCGGTGGCCCTGCTGCTGTGGATCAACTTCACCGCGAAACTGGTGCTGTTCTGCGCCTCCTGGACGGCGACGCAGAGCAAAGCGGTCGAACTCAGGGACGTGTCCGGCGACGCACGAGATCCGGCAGCGGCCACCGGCGGTTGACCAGGAACGCCCCGCCGCCCAGCAGCGCCAGCAGCCCGCCGACGACCGCCAGGGCGATGCCGACGCCGCTCGACCCGCCCTCGGAGGAGGCGGCGGCCACCGGCTTCGCCGAGGACCCGCCGGTCCCCGTACCGGCGCCTCCCGCCTGTCCGGCCGACGGCGTCGCGCCGGGCTGCCCGGTCGCCCGGACGGCGTTCTTCGGCGGCACCAGCTCGCCCACCGGCTGGACCTTGCCGGCCGCCTCGAAGCCCCAGTCGAGGAGCCGGGCGGTCTCCTTGTAGACCTCGTTGTGCTCGCGCTTCTCCGGCTTCATGACGGTGACCAGCAGGACCCTGCCGTCGCGTTCGGCGACGCCGGTGAAGGTGGCGCCCGCGTTGGTGGTGTTGCCGTTCTTCACGCCCGCGATGCCCTGGTAGACGGGGACGTCCGTGTCGCCGCTCAGCAGCCGGTTGGTGTTCTGGATCTCGCCGGAGCCGAAGGTCGCCCGCACGGTCGAGCAGTAGTCGCGGAAGTCCTTCTTCTGCAGGCCCGAACGGGCGAACAGCGTCAGGTCGTACGCCGACGACACCTGCTCCGGCGCGTCGTAGCCGTCGGGGCTGACCACGTGCGTGTCCAGGGCCTGGAGGTCGTCGGCGTGCGCCTGCATGTCCTCGACGGTGCGGTCGATGCCGCCGTTCATCTGCGACAGCACGTGCACGGCGTCGTTGCCGGAGCGCAGGAAGACGCCGAGCCACAGATCGTGGACGGTATAGGTCTTGTTCTCCTTGATCCCGACCACGCTGGAGCCGGCGCCCATGCCCTCCAGGTCGGCCGCCACGACCTTGTGCTCGGTGGTCTTCGGGAACCTCGGCAGGACCGTGTCGGCGAACAGCATCTTCAGGGTGCTCGCCGGGGGCAGCCGCCAGTGCGCGTTGTGCGCGGCGAGGACCTCGCCGGACTCGGCGTCGGCCACGATCCAGGAGCGCGCGGTGACGTCCTTGGGCAGCACGGGGACGCCTGTGCCGAGGTTGACCTGCGTGCCGGCCAGGCCCAGGCGGGTGCCGCCGACCGTCGACATGTGCACGGGGGGAGTGGCCGACGGGCTGGTCGAGGGGGTGGGTGCGGCGACGGCGGCGGGCGCGGCGAGGGAGAGCGACAGCAGCGCGGCGGAGGTGACCGGCAGGGCTCGCCTCGCGGTCTTCTTGGGTGCGGGCACGGTCGGAAACGTACCCCGGCTCCCACCCCGGGCGCGGCACCGGACGGCCCTTGGCGATACTGAGGGTATGAAGCTCAGCCGCCCGGTCTCCTGGTTCCTGCTCGCCTTCGGGGTGTGGAGCTGGGTCATCTGGGTCACTTTCGTCAAGAATCTCGTCAAGGACAGCAGCGGTCTCGCCTTCGACGACGGTCACCCGACGGCCTATTTCTGGGTGCATCTGACGCTGGCGGTCGTTTCCTTCGTATTGGGGACGGTCATCGGGGTCATCGGGTTGCGCGGACTGCGCGCACTGCGCCGGACGCCGTAACCCCGGAATACGCGGAATACGTGGAATACGTGGAATACGCGGCATACGCGCGATACACGGAAACGGGAAATACCGGGAACACGGGGGACACAGCAGGGTGATCATCGTCTTCGCGCTCGTCGCCCTGGCCGTCCTGGCCGTCGTCGCGGGCCTGCACCGGTACGTCTGGCGGCGCCTGGTCCGCGACACGACCGCGGGCCCCGGCCCGGCGCGCCGCACGGGCACGGCGGTCTTCGTCGCCGGCCCCCTCCTGATGATCACCGCCCTGATCGCCGAACGCGCCGGCGCCCCCTTCTGGCTCCAGCGCACCCTCGCCTGGCCCGGCTTCCTCTGGATGGCCCTGTCCATCTACCTCCTCCTGGCCACCCTGGCCGGCGAGGCGGCCCGCCCCCTCCTCCACCGACTGCTCAAGACCCGCCCCCCGGCCACCGCAGCCCCCGCCCCGACCGACCGGACCCCGGACCCTGCCGAGCCCGGCCGCGGGACCGCCGAGACCTCGCCCGGGACACCCGAGCCCGCGGCGCACGTGTCTGAACCCGCGCGGGGGACGGTCGAGGTCGCGTCGCAGACCCTGGCCGAGGCGCCGCAGGCGCCGCAGGCACCCGCGTCCGGGCCGCGTGCCCCCGGATCCCCGGGGGAGGCCGCCGAATCCACGTCGGGGACCGCCGCCCATGCGGACCCCTCCCGTCGCCTGTTCGTGTCCCGGGTGGTCGGTGGGGTGGCCGCCGCCGCGGCGGTGGGGACCGTCGGGTACGGGACCTATGGCGTTCTGCGGGGGCCGAGGGTGAAGCGGGTCACCGTGCCGTTGGCGAAACTGCCGCGGGCGGCGCGGGGGTTCCGGATCGCCGTGGTCAGTGACATCCACCTGGGCCCGGTCCTCGGCAGGGGCTTCGCGCAGAAGGTGGTCGACACCGTCAACGGCACGCAGCCCGACCTGATCGCGGTCGTCGGTGACCTGGTGGACGGCAGCGTCAAGGACCTGGGCCCGGCGGCGGCGCCGCTGGCGGGGCTGCGGGCCCGGCACGGGGCGTACTTCGTCACCGGGAACCACGAGTACTTCTCGGGCGCCGAGCAGTGGGTCGAGGAGGTACGGGAACTGGGGATGCGCCCGCTGGAGAACGCCCGTACCGAACTGCCGTACTTCGACCTGGCCGGAGTCAACGACCTCCAGGGCGAGAGCGAGGGGCAGGGACCGGACTTCGGCCGGGCGCTCGGCGACCGGGACACGGCACGCGCGTGTGTGCTGCTCGCCCACCAGCCGGTGCAGATCCACGAGGCCGTCCGCCACGGTGTCGACCTCCAGCTCTCCGGCCACACCCACGGCGGTCAGCTCTGGCCGGGCAACTTCATCGCGGAGGCGGCCAACCCGACCGTCGCCGGTCTCGAACGCTACGGCGACACCCAGCTGTACGTCAGCCGGGGCGCCGGCGCCTGGGGCCCGCCCACGCGCGTGGGCGCCCCCTCGGACGTCACGCTGATCGAGCTCGCACCGCTGTGAAGAAACCATGAAGGTGATGTGAAACCCGGCGTTAACAACCCCCGGGTAAGTTCTTTCTCATCTAGGCAGATTGCTCTTCCCCCGGGTTAAACACGTGTGATTAGGTGAGCCGCGCCACTAGGGGGTGGCGCTTGTGTGCAGGGCCTGGGTAGGGCTCGGGTAGGGCCTGGGGAGGCACCACCATGCGATCGGTTCGCATGCGGATTCTCGCGACTTTTCTCGTCCTGGCGGCCGTGGGAGTCGGCGGCTGGAAACTCTTGCCGTCCGAGGAGGGCAACGACAGGACCATCACGGTCGGCACCACGGACGCCGTCACATCGATCGACCCGGCCGGCGCCTACGACGCCGGTTCCTGGGCGCTGTTCAGCAACGTCTTCCAGTCACTGCTGACCTTCGAGCCGGACGGCGTCACGCCGGTGCCGGACGCGGCCGAAGCCTGCGACTTCGTGGGCGCGGGCCTGACGACCTACCGCTGCCGGCTGCGGGAGGGCATCACCTTCCCGAGCGGCCGGGCGATGACCGCGCAGGACGTGAAGTACTCCTTCGACCGGGTCAAGAAGATCAACTCCGATGTCGGCCCGGCGTCCCTGCTCTCCACCCTCTCCACGGTGACCGCCGACAACGACACCACCGTCACCTTCCACCTCTCCTCGCCGGACGCCACCTTCCCGTTCAAGGTGGCCACCGGCGCCGGTGCCATCGTCGACCGGACCAAGTACCCGGCGGCCCAGCTGCGTTCCGGCGGCGACGCCGACGGCACCGGCCCGTACCGGCTCACCGGCTACACGAAGGACAAACTGGCCACCCTGGAGCCGAACTCCTCCTACAAGGGCGACCTGAAGAGCACCGGCGCCCCGGTCGAGCTGCGCTACTACGGCGACTCCGAGAAGCTGAACGCCGCCTGGAAGGCCAAGCAGGTCGACGTCGCCACCCGCACACTGCCGCCCGGCGTCCTGTCCGGCCTGTCCCCGAGCGACCCGGACCAGCGCGTCACGGAGTCAGACAGCTCCGAGACCCGCAACCTCTACCTCAACACCCGCGAGGGCTCCCCGCTGCACGACGTGCGCGTCCGGCGGGCCATGGCCTGGCTGGTCGACCGCGACAAGCTGGCCGCGAAGGTGTACGACGGCACCGTCGACCCGCTGTACTCGCTGATCCCGACCGGCATCACGGGCCACAACACGGCGTTCTTCGACGACTACCCCAAGCAGAGCACCGAGAAGGCGAAGCAGCTGCTCACCGAGGCCGGCGTCTCGACCCCGGTGCGCTTCACCTTCGGCTACGGCAAGGGCCGCGGCGCGGGCGCCGAGGAGGCCGCCGAGCTGAAGCAGCAGCTGGAGGCCGGCGGCCTGTTCAAGGTGGACGTCAAGGGCTACGAGTGGACCGACTTCCAGAAGCGCTGGGCGAGCGGCAAGATGGACGCCTGGGCGGTCGGCTGGGTCGCCGACTACCCCGACCCGGACACCTTCGGCGCCCCGCTCGTCGGCTCCGACTCCACGATGAGCACCGGCTACAGCAACAAGCTCATCGACAACCTGATCCTCGACAGCCAGCGGTACGCCGACCGCACCCGGGTCACGCAGGACTTCCGCACCGTGCAGGAGGACGTCGCCGAGGACGTGCCGCTGATCCCGCTGTGGCAGCGCAAGGAGTACGTCGTCAGCAGCGAGGACGTCGGCGGCGGCCAGTACCTCTCGGACGGCACCGGCGTGTTCCGGCTGTGGCGCCTGGAGTGGATCTGACGCGTCCGCCTACGCGGTAGGCGAGTTCAGGACCGTACGGGCGTGCGCGCGGGCAGGGTCACCGTCACCCTCAGTCCCTCGCCGGGCGCCGTCCGCACGGCCACCTCGCCGCCGTGCGCGTCGACCACGCCCTGCACGATGGCGAGGCCCAGCCCGCTGCCCGCGCCCCCGCCCGCCCGGAAGAAGCGGTCGAAGACGCGGGCGGCGTCCTCCTCGGCCAGCCCGGGCCCCTCGTCGGCGACACACAGCCGCACCACCCCGTCCGCGCGCTCCACGCCCAGCCGCACCGGCACGTCGGCGGGCGTGTGCGTGCGGACGTTGGCCAGCAGATTGCCCAGCACCTGCCGCAGGCCCGACTCGTCGGCGCGCACCAGCAGGGCGCCGTCGGCCGACACCGTGACCGGCCGGTCCGGCTGCTGCACCCTGAGGTCCTCGGCCGCCTCGCGCACCAGGCGGCTGAGATCGACGTTCCGCAGGCGCAGTTCGGGCCGCTGGTCGAGGCGGGCCAGGGTGAGCAGTTCGTCGACGAGCCGGCCCATCCGGTCGGCCTCGCCGTTCATCCGGTCCCAGGCCCGCTTGCGCTCGGCGGGCTCGCTGAGCATCCCCTTGTCGTACAGCTGGAGGTAGCCGCGTATCGCCGCCAGCGGGGTGCGCAGCTCGTGGGAGGCGTCCGCGACGAAGCGGCGCAGCTGGGCCGCGGTGTGCTCGCGCGTGCGGTACGCCGACTCCACCTGGTGGAGCATGGAGTTGAGGGCCAGCCGCAGCTGTTCGACCTCCTGTGTCGGATGGTGGCTGGAGGGCACGCGCCGGGTGAGGTCGCCCTCGGCGATGGCCGAGGAGGTCTCCACCATGTCCTCCAGGGGCCTGAGCCGGCGCCGGACGCTGACCATGGTCAGGCAGCACAGCAGCGAGAGCAGCAGCGTGCCGACGGCGAGGTCGAGCTTGAGGGCCTTGGCTATGCCCTGGTGCAGGGCCTCGGTGGAGCCGGCGAGCAGGATGTACGGCCCGTCGGCGAGACGGGTCGCGGTCACGTGGTAGGCGGCGCCGTGCACGGTGACCTCGTGCGGGGCGGGATCCGCGGCGAGGGACCGGGGGTCGGTGACGGCGGCGGCGAGGGCGCGCTGGGCGTCGGTGGGCGGGACGTCGAGGAGGGTGAGGGCCCTGCCCCGGCCGTCGACGGCGGTGAAGATCGAGTCCGGTGTGCTCTGCTCCTGCGCGTACGGGGGCGTCAGGCGGTCGCGTACGACGCCCAGTACGCCGAGCGAGTCCACGTCGTGCAGCGTGAGCCGTGAACTGCCCAGCGAGTCCCGCATCTTGGTCAGTCCGGTGTCGATCTGGCCGACCAGGTAGTGCCGCATCCCCATCAGGCTCACCGCGGTGGCCACCACGATGCCGACGGCGAGCAGACCGACGTTGGCCAGGGTGAGCTTGACGCGCAGGGAGTGCGCCCCGCGCCTGCGGTGTGGCCTCATGCCAGCCCGTATCCGACGCCGCGGCGCGTGGTGATCACGGGTGGGCCCAGGGTGTCCAGCTTGCGCCGCAGATAACTTATGTACGTTTCCACGACGGTCGAGTCGGGCGGGACGTGCTCGTACTGCCAGACGTGGCGCAGCAGTTGCTCCTTCGGCACGATCCGGCCGCCGTTGCGCACCAGGAAGCGCAGCAGCGCGTACTCGGTCGGGGTCAGCTCGACGGAGCGGCCCGCGCGGTGCACCGAGTACGTCGTCTCGTCCAGTTCGAGGTCGCCGTAGCGCAGGGGCGGGCGCTCGGGTATGACGTCCGTCTGGCGGGTGCGGCGCAGTACCGCGCCGATCCGGGCGACGACCACGTCGATGTCGAACGGCTTGGTGATGTAGTCGTCGCCGAAGCCGAGCGCGCCGACGATCTCGGCGGGCGCGTCGCGCGCGGTGAGGAACACCAGCGCCAGGCCGGGCTGCCGGGCGCGCAGTTCGCGGCCCAGGGCGCGGCCGTCGCCGTCCGGCAGCATGACGTCGAGCAGGGCGGCGTCGGGCCGGGTGCGGTCGGTGAGCGCGAGGGCCTCGCGGACGGTGCCCGCGGTCATCACCTCGAAGCGGTGGTAGCGCAGGGCGATGGCGAGGACGTCCGCGATGCTCGGTTCGTCCTCCACCACGAGCACGGTGCCTGGAGCCGTCATGCCCCCAGTATCGGCGGGGCCGCCGACGGCGGGGGCGGTTCGAGCTTTGGAGTTCCTTGAGAGTCGGACGAGTCCGTGTCCCCGCGCGCGTGGAGTTGCCGATGCTGGTGCCAGGACCCGGGGGAACCGACCGATCATGTGAGGAGCAGAGAACGTGACGGCATGGGCACGGTGGTGCTACCGGCACCGGCTGGTGGTCCTGTTGTTGTGGGTGGGGGCGCTGTTCGGTCTGGGCTTCGCGGGCTCGACCGCGGGCACGGACTACGCGAACGTCTTCTCCCTCCCGAACACGGATTCCAAGCGCGCGTACGACCTCATGGAGAAGGCCTTCCCGAACAGCGCGGGCGACACCGACACGGTGGTGTGGAAGGTGGACGGCGGCACGGTCAGGGACGCGGCCGTGCGGTCCCGGATGGAGCCCGCGCTGAAGAAGATCGCGGGGATGAAGGGTGTCGGTGGCGTCACCAGCCCCTACGCGGGCGCACAGGGCGCGGCCCAGATCAGTCGTGACGGGCGTATCGCGTATGCGCAGATCACCTTCGCCGACCAGGCGAACGCCGTCCCCAAGGAACTGGTCGAGGACGTCGTCGACACCGCTCAGGGCGCCGAACGCGGCGGCCTGGAAGTGGAGTTGGGCGGCCAGGCGATCCAGCGGGTGCAGGAGCCGCCGACGGGTCTCGCGGAGATGGTCGGCATCCTCGCGGCGGCGGTCGTGCTCTTCCTGGCGTTCGGCTCGCTCTTCGCGATGCTGCTGCCGATCGGGGTGGCCGTCTTCGGCGTCGGCACCGGCCTGTTCTCCACCCAGCTGCTCAGCCACGCCACCGACATCCCCGACCTGGCGCCGCTGCTGGCCACCCTGATCGGCCTGGGCGTCGGCATCGACTACGCGCTGTTCATCGTCACCCGGCACCGGCGCGGCATCCTGAAGGGCATGGCGCCGGAGGACTCGGCGGTCACCGCGCTCAACACCTCCGGCCGGGCGGTGCTGTTCGCGGGCGGCACGGTGTGCATAGCCCTCGCCGGCATGCTGGTGACCAACCTGCGCTTCCTGGACGGCGTGGTCATCGGCACCTCCCTCACGGTCGTGCTGAGCGTGCTGGCCGCGACCACCCTCCTCCCGGCCCTGCTCGGCTTCCTCGGCCCGCGCGTGCTCAGCCGCCGCCAGCGCCGCCGCCTCGCCGAGCACGGCCCGGAGCAGGACCGGGCGAGCGGCCTCGCGGCCCGCTGGTCGGCGGGCGTCCAGAAGCGGCCCCGTACGACCGCCGCGCTCGCCCTGGTCCTCATGGCCGTCCTCGCCCTGCCCGTACTGTCCCTGCGCCTGGGCGCGACGGACCAGGGCAACGACGACGCGTCCACGACCACCCGGAAGGCCTACGACCTGCTCGCGGAGGGCTTCGGCCCCGGCTTCAACGGCCCGCTGCAGGTGGTGGTCTCCAGCGGCGACACCGCGACCCTGGCCAAGGACATCGGGGCGACCTCCGGGGTGGCCCGGGTGGCGGCCCTGCCGCCCGCCAACGGCGTGACGGTGATCCAGGTCGTCCCGACCACGTCACCCCAGTCGAAGCAGACGGACGACCTCATCGACACCCTCCGGGACAAGGTGATCCCGGGCGCGGACGCACGGGCCCACGTGGGCGGGGTCACCGCCGTCTCGAAGGACTTCGCGTCGGTCACGGGCGACCGCCTGCCGTACTTCATCGCCACGATCATCGGGCTCGGCTTCCTGCTCCTCCTGATCGCCTTCCGCTCCCTGGTGGTGCCGCTGACGGCCGCGGTGATGAACCTGATCGCGGCGGCCTCCTCCTTCGGCGTCCTGACGGCGATCTTCCAGTGGGGCTGGGGCCTGGACCTGCTCGGTCTCGGCAAGGAGGGCCCGATCAACGCCTTCCTGCCGGTCATCATGCTGTCCCTGCTCTTCGGCCTGTCCATGGACTACCAGGTGTTCCTGGTCAGCCGTATGCACGAGGAGTGGGTGCACACGAAGGACAACGCACGGGCGGTGCGGGTCGGCCTGGCCGAGACCAGCCGCGTGATCAACTCCGCGGCCCTGATCATGGTCTGCGTGTTCCTGGCCTTCGTACTGAGCGGCGACTCGGGCGCGGCCATGGCGGGCGTGGGCCTGGCGGCGGCGGTGGCTCTGGACGCCTTCATCCTGCGTACGGCGCTGGTGCCGGCCGCGATGCATCTGCTGGGCCGGGCGAACTGGTGGCTGCCGGAGTGGCTGGAGAGGCGGCTGCCGCATCTGGCGGTGGAGCCCAAGGAAGAGGCCGAGCTTCCCCCGGCCGAGGAGGAGGGCCCCGCGTCGGTGGTCCACGGCTTCGTCCGCACGCCCGACGGCGAACCGGTGGAGGACGCCTCCGTCACCCTGCTGACCAAGGGCGGGCGTCAGCTGGACCGGGTCACGTCCCTGGCCGACGGTTCGTACATCGTCTCGGTGCCGGGACCGGGCTCGTATCTGCTGGCGGTCACGGCGGGGCCGTACGGCTCCCGTGCCCGGCACGTGGCCGTGGGGGACGGGCCGTTGGTGTACGACGTGGAGTTGACTGAGGGGGAGGTGGACGCGGTCAACTGACCTCGGTCTGCCCGGCTTTGAGGACTTCCTTGACGTTGAGGGTGACCTGGGCGCCGATGGATGCGGGCAGGGTGACGATCTCGCCGGGGGAGTGCGGGCGATGGTTCTCGTAGTCGTCCCCGGCAGGCCCGGTGAGTACGTGGAGGCGCTGGTGTTTGCGGTCGACGATCACATAGATCGGGATCTTGGCGCTGGCGTACGCCTTCACCTTGTCGCGCAGGTCGGTCCGGTAGTTGTTCGAGGTCACCTGCAGGACCAGGCGGAAACAGATGGGGTCGTAGCAGTTGTTCTCGGCGTAGTGGTCCCGGAAGTCGGCGTCGACCAGGGAGAGGTCGGGGATTGCGTAATCCTCGGTGCCGGTCGGCAGCCACAGGCCGATGCCCTGGACCACTTTCGACTCCGCCCCGTGGAGGCCGGCACTCACAAAAGGCAGCATGAGGTCGGTCAGGGCTACGCTGTGCGGGCCGTCGGGGGGCGGGGACACGAGGATCTGGCCTCCGATGATCTCGACGCGGTAGCCCGGAAGGCGGTCCATGAGTCGGTTCGCCTCCGCAATCAGCGGACGGTCTCCATGGGGCCGCTCGACGGATGCTGCGGACATCACGTGCCTCCCGTGGGCTGGTGTCGAGAGCATCATCGTAGGCAGGCCGGGTGCCAGGTGTCCCGTTCGAACCGCTTCACCCGAAAGTGATCACTCGCCCTGCCGCCCACGGCCCGCCGGATCCGGCAGCGCCCTCGTCATCCCCGGCAGGAAGTCCGTGAACAGCTCGTGCACCTCCCGCACGAGCGGCCGCAGCACCCGGAACCGCGCCAGGTACACGCCCCGCGCGGTGAGCCGTGCCCCCCGCTCGGCCAGCCGGTAGCTGCGCTCGCGCCCCTCGGTCCGGTCGAAGATCCAGTACAGGACGAGCCCCATCTGCGAGAGCCACATCAGCTCGGGCAGGATGTCCCGCAGTTCCTCCGGCACCTTGGTCTTCGTGCCCGCCAGCACCTCCCGGTGGATGCTGATGGCCGCCGCGCGCGCGTGCTCGGACTCGGGGGAGAAGGGGCTGAGCGGGCTGTCGGGATCGGCGGCGTTCTTGAAGAACTGCACCGCGAACTCGTGGTACGGAGTGGCGATGTCCAGCCAGGCCCGCAGCACCCCCGCGAGCCGCGCCTCCAGGTCGGTCTCCCGGTCCAGGACCTCCCGGACCGCCACCTGGTGCTCGGCGGCGATCCGGTCGTAGAAGCCCTGGATCAGGTGCTCCTTGCCTTCGAAGTAGTAGTACGCGTTGCCGACGGAGACCCCGGCCTCCTTGGCGATGGCCCGCATGGTCGTCTTGTCGTAGCCGCGCTCCTGGAACAGCCGCATCGCCGTCTCCAGGATCAGCGCGCGGGTCTGCTCGGACTTGCTGGCTTCGTTCTTCGCGGACACGGGACAAGAGCCTAACGACTGCCGCAGGCACCGCCGTCACAGCCCGGCGGGGAGTAGGACCACCCCTGGCTCGGGTGGTACGACCACCCGTCCGCCCGGCGGTACGCCTTCCCGCCCCACTGCGCCCCCCGCCACCGGGCCGCCGCCAGCACCGCGCCCTTGGCCAGCGCGGCGCCGGCCGGTGTGCTCAGCCGGTGGGCGAGCGGGCGGTGCTCGCGCAGCGCCCAGAGCACCACGACCCAGGCGGCGGCGGACCGGTAGACCTGTCCGGCGTCCCCGACCACGGTGACCTCGTCGAGGGTGCCGTGGTGGTCGAGCCCGGGAAAGCGCGCCCGCGCCTCTGCCGACCCAGCCGGGACCAGTTCCAGCGGCACCAACTGCGGCTGCCGTACGAGCCAGTCCCGTACGTGGCCGCACAGGGCGCAGTCGGCGTCGTACAGCACGGTCAGCCCGCGGACCGGGACGCGCGTGGCGCCCCGGTCCCCGGTGGCCGGCACCGCGCTCACGCCCCGGCCGGGGGCGCGACCCAGCCCTGCGGTTCGACGGGCGGCAGTTGCTCCCGGTCCATCGCGCCGCGCCGCCGGATCCGGTTCAGCACGTACACGTTGCCCAGGTGCATCGCGCCGAGCACCAGCAGTACGACGCCCAGCTTGGCCGACAGGGCCTCGAAGATGCCCCGGGTGTCGTCGATGGTCCCGCTGCTGCTCAGGAACAGCGCCACGAAGCCGAGGTTGACCAGGTAGAAGCCGACCACCAGGAGGTGGTTGACGGCTTCGGCGAGCTTCTCGTTGCCGCGCAGCACGTCGGCGAGGAACACCCGCCCGTTGTGGCTGAGCGTGCGGGCCACCCAGACGGTCAGCGCGATGCTGACGACCAGGTAGATGACGTAGGCGATGACGGTACGGTCCATGCCCCCACCCTTCTTGAACACGTTCAAAAAGCTGACAGTGACGACTGTAGCCCTGTTTTTGAACGTGTTCAACTCAATGGGGGGGGGGTGGACCCGGGGCCGGGCCCGGTTCAGGGGCGCCGGCCGAGCTCCGGCCGCTTGCTGTAGTCCGCGAAGCCCAGGACGTTCCCCCAGGGGTCCGCGACCTCCACGCTCCACCCGGTGGCCACGGCGAAGGGCTGGTCGAGCGCGGCGATCCCGGCGTCGGCGAGCCTGCGGCCCGCCGTGCGGGCGTCCGGCACCTCCAGCCACATCCGGGGGGAGGCCCAGGGCGGTGGCCGGTGCCCCAGTCCCTCCTCCACCCGCAGCAGGATCCCGGGCGTCTCGCCCCCGACCTTCAGCAGCGCGATCCCGGCCTCGTCGAACCGGAACCCCACCGCGAAGCCGGCCCGCTCGTAGAACTCCACGGCCTCGTCGAGGTCCCCGACGGGCAGCAGCACGTTGTCGAACCCGAGCAGCTCGTAGGACTGGTCATCTGACATGCCATCAGATTAAGTCGCCCCCGCCCCGGACCGGGCGCGGGCAGGCAGTGTGATCACCCGTTGAGGCGAGGCCCGTCGAAAGGGGAAGGCCCCGCCCCCGGCGAGCAGCCGGGGAACGGGGCCTTCGAAGACGTACCAGAGCCGGTGTACGGAAACCGGCGGACGTCAGTAGCGGCGGGTGATCAGGGCCCGCTTGACCTCTGCGATCGCCTTGGTGACCTCGATACCGCGCGGGCAGGCGTCCGTGCAGTTGAAGGTCGTGCGGCAGCGCCAGACGCCGTCCTTGTCGTTCAGGATCTCCAGTCGCTGCTCGCCCGCCTCGTCACGCGAGTCGAAGATGAAGCGGTGGGCGTTGACGATGGCGGCCGGGCCGAAGTACTGGCCGTCGTTCCAGAAGACCGGGCAGGAGGACGTGCAGGCGGCGCAGAGGATGCACTTCGTCGTGTCGTCGAAGCGCTCGCGGTCCTCCGCCGACTGCAGACGCTCACGCGTCGGCTCGTTGGTGTCCTTCGTGATCAGGAAGGGCATCACGTCCCGGTACGCCTGGAAGAACGGCTCCATGTCCACGACCAGGTCCTTCAGGACCGTCAGGCCCTTGATGGGCTCGATCGTGATCGGCTTCTCGGGGTTGATGTCCTTGATCAGGGTCTTGCACGCGAGGCGGTTCTTGCCGTTGATCCGCATCGCGTCCGAGCCGCAGATGCCGTGCGCGCAGGAGCGGCGGAAGGTCAGCGTGCCGTCGACGTCCCACTTGATCTTGTGGAGGCCGTCGAGGACGCGCTCCTTGGGGTCGATCTCCAGCTGGAAGTCGTCCCAGGTCGCCTCGGCCGAGACCTCCGGGTTGAAGCGGCGGACCCGGAAGGTGACCGTGATGTACGGGGACGCGGCGGAATCGGCCTCCACCTTGTCCATAACGGGGGTTGCCATCAGTACTTACGCTCCATCGGCTGGTAGCGGGTCTGGACGACCGGCTTGTAGTCGAGACGGACGGTTTCGGACCCGTCGGCGCCGACCTCGCGGTACGCCATGGTGTGGCGCATGAAGTTGACGTCGTCGCGGTTGGGGTAGTCCTCGCGGTAGTGACCGCCGCGCGACTCCTTGCGGGCCAGGGCCGATACGGCCATGACCTCGGCCAGGTCCAGCAGGTTGCCCAGCTCGATGGCCTCGAGGAGGTCCGTGTTGAACCGCTTGCCCTTGTCCTGGATCGCCACGTTCCGGTAGCGCTCCCTGAGCTCGGCGATCTTCTCGACCGCCGTCTTGATCGTCTGCTCGGTGCGGAACACCATGACGTTGGCGTCCATGGTCTCCTGCAGCTCGCGACGCAGGACCGCCACCCGCTCGTTGCCGGTGGAGGTGCGCAGCCGCTCGATCTGCTCGACGACCAGGGACTCCGGGTTCTCCGGCAGCTCGACGAAGTCCGCCTTCTGGCTGTACTCCGCCGCCGCGATGCCGGCCCGCTTGCCGAACACGTTGATGTCCAGCAGGGAGTTGGTGCCCAGGCGGTTGGCGCCGTGCACCGAGACGCAGGCGACCTCGCCGGCCGCGTACAGGCCGGGGACGACGGTGGTGTTGTCCACCAGGACCTCACCCTCGACGTTCGTCGGGATGCCACCCATCGCGTAGTGCGCGGTGGGCTGGATCGGGATCGGGTCCGTGTACGGCTCGATGCCGAGGTACGTACGCGCGAACTCCGTGATGTCCGGCAGCTTGGCGTCCAGCTGCTCCGGGGGAAGGTGCGTCAGGTCCAGGTAGACGTGGTCGCCCTCCGGGCCGCAGCCGCGGCCTTCCCGGATCTCCGTGTAGATGGAGCGGGAGACGACGTCACGGGACGCGAGGTCCTTCATGACCGGCGCGTACTTCTCCATGAAGCGCTCGCCGTCCTTGTTGCGGAGGATGCCGCCCTCACCGCGGGCGCCCTCCGTCAGCAGGATGCCCATGCGCCAGATGCCGGTCGGGTGGAACTGGAAGAACTCCATGTCCTCCAGCGGCAGACCCCGGCGGTAGACGGCCGCCTGGCCGTCACCGGTCAGCGTGTGCGCGTTCGACGTCACCTTGAAGAACTTGCCGCAGCCGCCGGAGGCGTAGATCACGGCCTTCGCCTGGAAGACGTGGATCTCGCCGGTCGCGAGCTCGTACGCCACCACACCGGCCGACTTCTTGACGCCGTCGACCTCGGTGATCAGCTGGTCGAGGACGTAGAACTCGTTGAAGAACTCCACGCCCTCCTTGACGCAGTTCTGGTACAGCGTCTGGAGGATCATGTGGCCGGTGCGGTCGGCCGCGTAGCAGGAGCGGCGGACCGGGGCCTCGCCGTGGTTGCGGCTGTGACCGCCGAAGCGGCGCTGGTCGATCGTGCCGTTCGGGGTGCGGTTGAACGGCAGGCCCATCTTCTCCAGGTCGAGGACGGAGTCGATGGCCTCCTTCGCCAGGATCTCGGCGGCGTCCTGGTCGACCAGGTAGTCACCGCCCTTGACCGTGTCGAAGGTGTGCCACTCCCAGTTGTCCTCCTCCACGTTGGCCAGCGCGGCGGCCATGCCGCCCTGCGCGGCGCCCGTGTGGGAGCGGGTGGGGTAGAGCTTGGTCAGCACGGCGGTGCGGCTGCGCTTCGTCGACTCGATGGCGGCGCGCATACCGGCGCCACCGGCGCCGACGATGACGGTGTCGTACTTGTGGATCTTCATGATTCTCGCAGCCCCGTGCCTAGCGGATGTTCGGGTCGAAGGTGAAGATCACCAGCGTGCCCAGCAGGATGGTGAACACCGTGGCGGTGTAGAGCAGGCCCTTCAGCCACAGCCGGGTGTTCGCGCGCTCCGCGTAGTCGTTGATGACCGTGCGCAGGCCGTTGGCGCCGTGCAGCATCGCCAGCCAGAGCATCAGGAGGTCCCACACCTGCCAGAACGGGGACGCCCAGCGGCCGGCCACGAAGGCGAAGCCGATCTTCGACACGCCGCCGTCCAGCACGAGCTGGATCAGCAGGTGGCCGATGACCAGCACGACCAGCACGACGCCGGACAGGCGCATGAACAGCCAGGCGGCCAGCTCGAAGTTGCCCCGGGTGGACTTGGGGGTCTTGCGGGTGCGCTTGCGCGGGGCCTCGATGAAGGGGGCCGGGTTGTCGACGCTGTAGAGCGAGCCGCCCTCGACGGGGCCGATCCCGGACGCGGTGGTTTCAGTGGTGGACATCGGCGTCAGCTCCCCCAGAGGACACGAGCGGCGTGGCCCAGGACGGGGTAGATCGCGCCGGCCATCAGGACGACCCAGACGCCGACGACGGTCCACAGCATCTGCTTCTGGTAGCGCGGGCCCTTCGACCAGAAGTCGACGGCGATGACGCGCAGGCCGTTGAGCGCGTGGAAGAGGATGGCGGCGACGAGGCCGTACTCCAGCAGCGCGACGACAGGCGTCTTGTAGGTGGCTACGACCTTGTCGTAGTCCTCGGGGCTGACACGGACGAGTGCGGTGTCCAGCACGTGAACGAACAGGAAGAAGAAGATGAGGACGCCGGTGACTCGATGAGCCACCCAGGACCACATTCCTTCCCGGCCGCGGTACAGCGTTCCAGCCGGCACGGAAGAACCCTCCGGGAGCGGGGACTAGGGCCTGCCGGCTTCGGTGTCGGTCGGGCCCGGCCGGGTACGGTCCACCGGCCCCCAGCATCGTAGCCAGGTGCTGCGGCGGGGCTGAGCGGGGGGCCTGCCGGTGTGATCAAAATGGCACCTAAAGGTGCTCGGACGGGCTATTAACGGGCGGCTTACGGGGCGGGACGTGCTCCTGAACGCCGGGTGCGGCGCCGTTCGGGCCGGTCGCGCCACACGGCGGAGCCGCGCACCGTCACAGTTCCGCGCCCCTCACGGAGTCGACCAGACGCCCTCTCGCCAGGCGGCGGAGTTGTTCTGCCGTCACCACCCGTTCGTCGTCCGGATCGTTTGCCAATCGTGACCGGATGGCTTCCAGGATGTGGTCCAGGGCCTCGCCCGGGGCCACGCCGTCCAGGCTGATGACGAACGCGTGTCCGAAGCGGGCCTCGTAAGCGGCGTGCGCGGCGCTGAGGGCCGTGTGGGCCGCCGAGTACGTGCCCTCCGGCAGGGCGGGCAGCGACTCGCCCGCCAGGGCCTCCGAGAGCTCGGCCGGGGACAGGTCGTACGCCGCCTCGTCCGCCGCGGCCAGGAGGGCGTCCAGGTCGGGGTAGGGGCGGTGGTCGGCGACGCGGGTGGCCCAGCGGGGGCTGTGGAGGCAGGTCAGGAGGATGGTGTGGGCCTCGTCGGCGGGTGCGGCGTTGAACGCCTCCAGCGCGGTGGCGGACGGCGGGGTGCGGGTCTGCTCGGGGAGCGCCGGTATGGCCACTCGGCCTGAGGGGTACGGGTGCGCAGGCAGCGTGGGTCCTCGCGTCACGTGTGGTGTTAGGGATGTTGTGTGAGAGATGTGTCATCACGTTATCGAGAGTGGTCACGCTGTGTCCGATGGATGCCCCAATTTCACTCGGACGGGAGAGTTTCGGAATGTGTGGATGACGAAGGTCGGGGCCGGGAGTCGTAGGTTGGAAAGGTGAGCCAGCACAGGCGCCGGGGGTCGGCGCAGCAGGTGAGGCGGAGGCGGGCCGTCGCCGTCGCGGCGTTCGTCGGCACGATCGGGCTCGGAGCCGGGCTCGGGGTCTGGGCCTCCGCGGACAGCGGCGGGTCGGCGGCCTCGGCCCAGCGGTCCGCGGACGGCAGGGCGACCCCGGCCGATCCCACGTCGAGCACACCGAGTCCGACGCCCACCCGGTCCTACCCGCTGTCCCGAACGCCCCGCACGATCCCGGCCGTACGGTCCCACACCCCCGCCCGCGGCCCCGGCTGGCGCCCGGCGCACGGTCAGCGCGTGGTGGTGAGCGACGCCGACCTGGCCGACGAGGGGCGGCTGGTCGCCGGTGAGCTGGGGCTGTCGTACGCGGGAGAGAAGGACGACGTGCGCGCCGGGGACGTACGGCTGTCGCTGAACGACGACGAGGGCGCGAACCCGGAGTCGTACACCATGACCGTGCGCGGCGGCCGGGTGAGCATAAGCGGGTCCGCCGACGCGGGCGTCTTCTACGGCACCCGCACCCTCAAGCAGGAGGTCCACGGCGGCGGCACCGCCCCGGAGGGCGTCGTGCGCGACCAGCCCGCCAAGCCCCGGCGCGGGTTCATGCTGGACATCGCCCGCAAGCCCTACACCGCGAACTGGATCGAGGACCGGGTGCGCGAGCTGGGGGACCTGAAGTTCAACGAGCTGGGCCTGCACTTCTCCGACGACCAGGGCTTCCGGATCGAGTCCACGACCCACCCCGAGGTGGTGTCGCAGGACCATCTGACCAAGGCGCAGGTCAAGGACATCGTGAACCTCGCGGCCAGCCGGCACATCACCGTCGTGCCCGAGATCGACTCGCCCGGGCACCTCGGCGCCGTCATCGCCGCCCACCCCGACCTCCAGCTGCGCAACGCGCGGGGCGTCCCGACGCGCGGGGCGGTCGACATCTCCAAGGACAGCGCCGCGGCCATCGTGGACGACCTGCTCGACGAGTACGCCGACCTGTTCCCCGGCGGCCGGTGGAACCTCGGCGGCGACGAGTACCAGGCGCTGACCGTGGCCAGCCCCGAGACCTCCTACCCGCAGCTCGCCGCCGCCGCCCGGCAGGCCTACGGCGCCGGCGGGACCGTCGCCGACCTGGCCACCGGCTGGCTGAACGACCGCGCCGACACCGTCCGCGCCCACGGCCGCTCGATGCGCGCGTGGAACGACGGCTTCTTCCGCCGCACCTCCGTGCGGCCCGCGAAGGACCTGGAGGTCGCCTACTGGACGGGTAAGGAGATCGGCGCCCGGCAGCCGGTGGAGTACCTGAGCGCGGGGCGGAAGGTCGTCAACTACAACGACGAGTTCCTGTACTACGTCCTCGGGCAGCCGCAGACCTTCGTCTACCCGACCGGACAGCGGATCTACGAGCAGTGGACCCCCCGCGTACTGCGCGGCACCACCGCCGTCCCGGCACGGTACGACGGACAGATCCTCGGCGGCTCCTTCGCCGTGTGGAGCGACTTCCCGAACGCCCAGACCGAGGCCCAGGTCGCCGCCGGGATCAGGATGCCACTGCGCGCGACCGTGCAGAAGCTGTGGGATCCGGGCAAACCGGCCCTGTCCTGGGTGGAGTTCCGGAAGCTGGCGGACCGGGTGGGCTAGGGCCTGTCCGGCGGCCCGCGTATCGCGGTGGACGAGTGGCGCTCGCGAACCGTATCTTCCGCATGCCGCACGGGCGCCTCGGGGGAGAGCCGGGCGCCCGGCGTCTCGACCACACCTCGGGGGACCCACCGTGATCTGTTCGCGCTGCCACCACTTCGCCGCCGCGCCCGGCGGCACCCTGTGCACCAGGTGCTCCGCCGCCCCGGAGCCGCCCGCCCCGCCGTTCGCCGGTGCGCCGGTCGCCTGGCTGCGCTCGCCGGTCGGGCTCGGCCGGGCCGCGGCGGCGGTGCTCGGGCTCGTCATCGCCACCGACCTGTTCGCGATCTACGCGGACGTCCTGCAGTTCGACGTCTCGGGCGACCTCCTGAACGGCTCGTACGCCGCGGACGTCAGCCGCCGCGCCGACCACGCAGACACCCTCTACGAGGCCTCCGGCACCGCCCAGCTCAGCGCGCTGCTGGCCGGCATCATCGTCTACCTGTGCTGGTTCCACCGGGTCCGGGTCAACGCCGAGGTCTTCAGCCCCTTCGGGCACAGCAGGAAGCGCGGCTGGGCGATCGGCGGCTGGTTCACCCCGATCGCGAACCTGTGGATACCGCGCCGGGTCACCCTCGACATCTGGGACGCCAGCGCTCCCTGGGGCGCGCCCCGGCCGCATGCGCTGGTCAACGCCTGGTGGACGCTGTGGCTCGTGTCGATGGTCGCCGACCGGGCCGCGTACACCTCGTACCGCAAGGCCGAGGGCGCGCAGGAGCTGCACGACGCCGCCCGCCTGATGCTGTTCTCCGACGCCATGGACATCGCGGCGGCGGCCCTCGCCATCGCCGTGGTGCTGAGCCTGACCGGCATGCAGCACCGCAAGGCGCTCGCGGGGCAGGCGCCCGCCGCGGTCTGACCCGGTACCCCGGTGGCCGAAAACCCTTTCTTCCGCCTCATCGGCCGGCTCGCCGCGGAACTCCTGTGACACTCCCGAGCCGTCGCACGCAGTAAGGGGAAATGCGGGCTTCGTAAAGGTCGGCGCCCTGGCGTGGACCCCAGTGGGAGGCGTGGATGAGCCTGGTTGAGCTGATCGCTCAGGCCGACGAGCGCGGACTGGCCGCCAGCGGGTTGGCTTGTTTGGATCGGTGCGTGCCCCTGCTGGGCGGTGACGACGAGGTCCTGCGACCGCTGTGGGGAAGCCTCGCGGACGGTGGCGACTGGACGGAGTGCCTGGAGAAGGCGCGCGCCGCGCTCGGCCCGGGCGAGCCGGCCGAGGGCGAGGCGGCGGGTCTGGCCCGCCGGATGCTCGGCGCCGCCCCGGCCGCCCGCGCCGGTAGCCAGGTACGGGTGTGGGCCGACGCCTGCTCCGTGGCCTCGCTCCAGATCCACCGGCTCCTCGACCCCGCCGAGGACGCCTCCTCGGTCGACTCTCGCCGCGAGGGCCGTACGGAGGGCATGCCGCCCCTGGTCGCCGCCGAGCTGCGCCGCCAGGTCGCCGTCCTGGAACTCCTCGCCGGCCACGGCCCGGCCGGCCTGCGCGGCGCCCTGGAGGTGTCGACCGAGGGGCGCCGGGTGCTGCGCGCGGTGGTGTCCCGGCGGGCCCGGGGACGGGTGTGAGCGGTACGCGGCCTCACAGCACCAGCCACTTCACCACCGCCTCCCCGGCCTTCGCGGCCTGGGCGTAGAACTCCGTGAGGTCGCGGTGCGCGGCCGCGAAGACGCCGCGGGTCTGGGGCTCGACGGCCGGTCCGCCGTACCGGGGGAGCAGGTCGTCGCGGGACTCCCGCCACAGCGCCTCGAAGTCGGCCGACGCGAGGAAGGCGGCGACGGCGACCGCCTCGGCCGCGGTGAGCAGCAGGAACGGGGGCAGCCCGAGCGCCGAGTGGAACACCGGCCGGCCGCCGAGGACGACCCGGGCGCGCGGACCGTCCTCCGCGGGATGCGGGGGCGCACCGGCGTACAGCAGCTCGTGGTCCAGATAGCGCTGGTCCAGCAGCTCCTCCCGGCGCAGGCCGATCCGTCCCCGGACGGCCTCCCAGTCGTCCTGGAACAGCCGCTCCAGCGAGGGCACGTCGTCTGTTAACTCCCCGGGCGGCACCGCGCGGAGGTGGAAGCACATAGTCATCGTCAGTTAGCAGCGCACGGGAGGCGCGGAACATCACTCCCGCCCCAAACCCCGAAGGGCGCGCAGGTCCTGTGACCGTCCTGCGGTGGAGCCGGGGCGGTGTTGCGCCGGTTGCGGAAACGGGCCGGATCGCCGTGACGAAAGGCCCGCCGGACCCGCTTTTCCCTATGTGACAGCGCAGTACGTGACACCACATCAGGAGACCAGGCCGCACGCCGCCACGAAGCCCGCGCGGTGGGCGGCGGACGCGGTGGCGACCATGCGCGAGGGCGCGCGGGTCCGGCTCGACTACTCGGCGCAGAGCCTGTGGCGCGTCGACCGGATGATCGAGGAGATACGACGCGAGGAGCCGCCGCACGACGCCGTGCAGGGCGTGCTGCGCGGCTTCGGGGCGTACGCCGGTGAGGTGATCGTCCGGCAGACCGGCGCCGAGTGGTGGGCGACCGGCGGCGACCACTGGATCCGCACGCCCGACGGGCGTCTGTGGGACCCCATCGACGAGGCCCGGCGCTGCTTCGGCGGGCACGGCTCCCTGCGGCTGCTGTGCCGGGACGCGACGGAGGGGACCACGTCACGGCACTGAGGGCGCTGTGACACTTCGCTGGGCGCCGACGCTGATGACCTTGGGGGATCGAGGACGGTTCTCGGGGCCAGGGAGGGGACACCCGCCGCGTGCAGGCGTACGACGGGGAACTGGGCGCGGCCGTCGCGCGGGCCCAGGAGGGCGACGAGGCGGCCTTCGCGGTGCTGTACCGGCTGGTGCAGCCCGGTCTCCTCGGCTATCTGCGCGGCCTGGTCGGGGACGACGCCGAGGACGTGGCCTCCGACGCCTGGCTGGAGATCGCCCGGGACCTCGGACGGTTCAAGGGCGACGGGGCGGGCTTCCGCGGCTGGAGCGCGACCATCGCCCGGCACCGGGCCCTGGACCATCTGCGCCGGCTGCGGGTGCGGCCCCGGGCGACGGCGCTGGAACAGGACGTACTGGAGCTCCCCGGCCGGCACAGCACCCCTGAGCAGGCCCTGGAGTCCATCTCCACCGAGGAGGCGCTGGCGCTGCTGCGCCGGCTGCCGCGCGACCAGGCCGAGGCCGTGCTGCTGCGGGTGGTCGTGGGCCTCGACGGCCCCGCCGCCGCCCGCGTCCTCGGCAAACGCCCCGGCGCGGTGCGCACCGCCGCCTACCGGGGGCTGAAGCGGCTGGCCGGAATGCTGGGCGTGGCGGACGGGACGGACGGTGTGACGGACGACGGCCCTCGCACGCTGGGGGAGTCGAAGTGACCGACGACGCGGCGCCCCGCCGCACAGGAATGGATGCGCCCATGGGTGAAGGCCACGACGGCGGCGGCCCACCCGGCCGACGGCACGTCGGAGAGCTGCTCGGGGCCGCGCTGCGCCCGGGCGGTGTCGACGCCGGCCGTGAGCGGCGGGCCGCCGAGGCGTTCCTGGCGGTGCGGGACGCCGGGGCGCCGCGGGCGCGGACCCGGAGCCGGGACGACTGGCGGCCCCGCGAGCGGCGGCGCGTGCTGCGCTCGGCGCGGGCGACGGCGGTGATGCTGCTGGCGAGCCTGGCCCTGGGCGGGGTGGCGGTCGCCGCCATCGGCACGGTCGGCGCCTCGGGCGAGGCGCACGGCGACCGGACCCGCTCGGACGGCCCGGCCGGCGCGACGACCGCCCGGACACCGTCCCCGTCGCGGCCCCCGTCGTCCGTCCGGGCGCCCTCCGGCCGCCCGGCGACCGCCAAGGACACCCTGGCGCACTGCCGGGCCTACGAGGCGGTCGAGGGCCACGGCAAGGCGCTGGACGCGAAGGCCTGGCAGCGGCTGGTCACGGCGGCCGGCGGCGAGGCGAACGTCGCCGCCTACTGCGCCGAGCGGCTCGCGGCGGAGGCGGAGACGGGCAGGGCGCCCAAGGCCACGAAGACGAACAAGGCGGCCAAGAGCAAGAGCCCGAGCAAGGCGGACAACGCGAACAAGGCGGAGAAGGCCGGAAAGGCCAAGAAGGACAAGTGAGTCCGCTCACCCCGTCGATCGCCGCCAGGGCAACGGCCGGGACCGCCACCCCCCACAGGAGAGGCCCCGGCCGTCGCGCGGCACGGACCGCGCGGCGGCCCGTACTTCCTACAGCGCCATGAGTGCGTTTTCTGTCACACCCCGCCACGGTCCACCGCGTCACGAGTTAGTTGCAACTTGTACGGACATGGACGAGGAGCGGTTTCAGGTCGTAACGTGCCTTTCGCGTCGAGCGCGAATGCATGATCGCTGCAACTAACGGCGGCCTCGGAGCCGCGACCATCTACTGAGGAACCAGGTGCTGGGGGACGACGCGGAGTTGACCGCCGCGGTACGTGCGGCACAGGCCGGGGACGAGACCGCGTTCCGGACGGTCTACCGCGCGGTGCATCCGCGACTGCTCGGGTACGTGCGGACGCTGGTCGGCGACCCGGACGCCGAGGACGTCACATCCGAGGCCTGGCTGCAGATCGCCCGTGACCTGGAGCGGTTCAGCGGCGACGCGGACCGCTTCCGCGGCTGGGCCGCCCGGATCGCCCGCAACCGCGCCCTCGACCACATACGGATGCGCGGGCGCCGCCCCGCCATCGGCGGCGACGAGACCGAGCTGACCGGCCGGGCCGCAGAGTCCGACACCGCGGGCGAGGCCATCGAGGCCCTGGCCACCGACAGCACCCTCTCCCTCATCGCGCGCCTCCCGCAGGACCAGGCCGAGGCCGTCGTCCTGCGCGTCGTCGTCGGCCTGGACGCCAAGACCGCCGCCGAGACGCTCGGCAAGCGCGCGGGTGCCGTACGCACCGCCGCGCACCGCGGTCTGAAGCGGCTCGCGGAGCTGCTCGGCGAGGATCCCGACGCGGCCGGCGTCCTCGACGCGCTGCCGCCCCAGCGAGAACCCCGCGGTCGCGCCGTGTCGTCCGCCACTGTGACGCATACGCGTGCGCGGACGCAGAAGGACATGTGATGGCCGACGAGCACTACAGGTGGCTGAACCGCGAAACGGCGGAACGTCTGCTGCGCGGTGAGTCGCTCGAAGCCGTCGACGCCTCCGCCCGTGATCAGGCCGAACGGCTCGCCAAGACCCTCGGCGCCCTGTCCGTCGACGCCACCTCGGCCGACACCGAACTCCGTGGTGAGGAAGCAGCGCTGGCCGCCTTCCGCAAGGCCCGCGAGTCCGGCGAGACCGGTGCGGCCGGCGAGGTCACCGCCAACGGCGGGGACGACGCCGGGCTGGTCCGCATCGGCGGCCGGTCCCATGCCGTGCGCCGCCCCCGCTGGGCCCGCCCGGTGCGCCTCGCGCTCGCCGCCGCGCTGGCCATGGGCACGCTGGGCGGGGTCGCCGTGGCCGCCGGGACCGGAGTGCTGCCGACGCCGTTCGACGACGAGACCCCCGGGCCGGACGCCTCGGTCTCGGCCGCCGTGACCCCCGAGCGCCCGCTCACCTCGCCCTCCCCGGACGGCACCCTGGGCGGCACCGCCGGCCCGCGGCAGCCGAGCGGCGGCGCGAGCGGCACCCCCGGCGACGGCTCCTCGCCCGGCGCGGACCCCCAGGGCCCGGCCGAGGGCGGTGCCACCGGCTCGCCCGGCCCCTCCCACGGCACCGGCACCTGGTGGAGCGGCGCGCCCTCGGCCTGCCGCGAGATCCGGGCCGGCAAGGAACTCGGCGCCGGCCGCAAGCGCGCCCTGGAGGGGCTGGCGGGCGGCTCCGCGCGGGTGTGGAAGTACTGCGAGGGCGTCCTGGAGACGTCCGGGCACCCCGGCGACCACAAGGGCGACGGCGAGAACGGCAGGGGCGGCCACCAGAGCGGTGACGACGACGGCCCCATAGGGCGGGGCGGCAATGACCACCACCATGACGGGGGCCTCGTCACACCCACCCCCTCGGCCTTCGTCCCGCTGGTCCCGCGGCATACGGCGACCACCCCCCTGACGCCGTCGCCGACCCCGACGTACACCGCGCTCTGACCTGCGCTTTCGTGGGCCGGGAAACTTTTTCGCGGCAGCGCGTAACACTTTCGTCCGCCGGTACGCAGTAGAGAGTGAGCCGACTGGTCATCGGCCGTCGCACTGAGCCGGGGTTCCCCCCGTACCCACGGCTCGTGCACCTGGCGCGGGCGGGACACGTTCCCCCGGTCCCGCCCGCGCCCCGCAGTGCGTGGTCACCAGGAGACGACGACCTTGTCGCCGTTCCTCACCTGCGCGAACAGAGCCGCGATCGCCGCCTCGTCCCGCACGTTCACACAGCCGTGCGAGCCGCCCGCGTAACCGCGCGCGGCGAAGTCGTACGAGAAGTGCACCGCCTGGCCCCCGCTGAAGAACATCGCGTAGGGCATCGGCGAGTCGTAGAGCGTCGACACGTGGTGCCGCGACTTCCAGTACACGTGGAAGACCCCCTCCCGCGTGGGCGTGTACTGCGTGCCGAAGCGCACCGCCATCGTGGACACCGTCCGCCCGTCGACCATCCAGCGCAGCGTCCTGCTGGTCTTGCTGATGCACAGCACCCGTCCGGTCAGGCAGCGCGGATCGGGCGCGGCGGCGGGCTGACCGCCCATCAGGTACAGCTCCCACTTGCCCGGCTCGTGGGTCATGCCCAGCAGCCGCTGCCAGGTGACGGTGTCGGTCGCACCGGTCTGCGGCAGCCCGCGCTTGCGCTGGAAGCCCCTGACGGCGTTCTCCGTCAGATCGTCGTACGTCCCCGTCGGCCCGTCGTAGAGCCATTCCACCTGCCGCAGCCGGGCCTGCAGCTCGCGCACGTCCGTCCCGCTGTCGCCGGGGGACCACAGGACGCGGGCGGCCACACGGGCGGGGGCGGAGCTCGGCGCGGGACCGGGACCGGCCGGAGCGGACGCCCGGCCGGTGGGGAACTCGATGCGCACCGGCGAGCGGTGCTTGCCGTCCGCGTCCGGGGCCCGCACCGTGCAGCCGCTGAGGACGGCGAGCGCGGCGGCGGAGAGGAGTGCGGCGGTCGAGCGTCCGATGCGGCTCATCCCGAGATGCTTCCCCGCGTGACCGGCGCCGAACAACGGGGCATGGTGAGGAGTACCGATCGTCCCTGCACGTACTGCGGAGGCACACACCATGGCGCGTGAGTCGGAGTCCGGACTGCCGATCGAGCCGGTCTACGGGCCGGGGGACCTGACCGGCTGGGACCCTGTGGAGAAGCTGGGCGAGCCGGGCGCGTACCCCTTCACCCGGGGCGTGTACCCCAGCATGTACACCGGCCGCCCCTGGACGATGCGCCAGTACGCCGGCTTCGGCACGGCGACCGAGTCCAACGCCCGCTACCGGCAACTGATCGAGCACGGCACGACGGGCCTGTCCGTCGCCTTCGACCTGCCCACCCAGATGGGCCACGACTCCGACGCGCCCCTCGCCCACGGCGAGGTCGGCAAGGTCGGCGTGGCCATCGACTCGATCGACGACATGCGGGTGCTGTTCGGCGGGATCCCGCTGGACAAGGTCTCCACGTCGATGACCATCAACGCGCCGGCGGCTCTCCTGCTGCTCCTCTACCAGCTCGTCGCGGAGGAGCAGGGCGTGCCGGCCGACCGGCTGACGGGCACGATCCAGAACGACGTCCTGAAGGAGTACATCGCGCGGGGCACGTACATCTTCCCGCCGAAGCCCTCCCTCCGCCTGATCGCGGACATCTTCAAGTACTGCGGGGCCGAGATCCCCAGGTGGAACACCATCTCGATCTCCGGCTACCACATGGCCGAGGCGGGTGCCTCCCCCGCGCAGGAGATCGCCTTCACCCTCGCGGACGGCATCGAGTACGTCCGTACGGCGGTCGCGGCCGGCATGGACGTCGACGACTTCGCACCCCGGCTGTCCTTCTTCTTCGTCGCCCGTACGACGATCCTGGAGGAGGTCGCCAAGTTCCGCGCCGCGCGCCGGATCTGGGCGCGGGTGATGAGGGAGGAGTTCGGCGCGAAGGACCCCAAGTCGCTGATGCTCCGCTTCCACACCCAGACGGCGGGCGTCCAGCTGACGGCCCAGCAGCCCGAGGTGAATCTCGTCCGCGTCGCCGTGCAGGCCCTGGCGGCCGTGCTCGGCGGCACCCAGTCCCTGCACACCAACTCCTTCGACGAGGCCATCGCGCTCCCCACGGACAAGTCCGCCCGCCTGGCCCTGCGCACCCAGCAGGTACTGGCCCACGAGACGGACGTGACCGCGACCGTCGACCCCTTCGCGGGCTCGTACGCCGTCGAGCGGATGACGGACGACGTGGAGGCGGCGGCGATGGACCTGATGCGCAGGGTCGAGGACCTCGGCGGGGCGGTCGCGGCGATCGAGCACGGCTTCCAGAAGGCGGAGATCGAGCGCAACGCCTACCGGATCGCCCAGGAGACGGACGCGGGGGAGCGGGTCGTCGTCGGCGTCAACCGCTTCCGGTACGACGAGGAGGAACCGTACGAGCCGCTCCGCGTGGACCCGGCGATCGAGGCCCAGCAGGCGGGACGGCTCGCCAGGCTGCGGGCGGAGCGCGATCAGGGCGCGGTGGACTCGGCGCTGGCCGCCCTGAAGAAGGCGGCGGAGGGGGAGGACAACGTGCTGTATCCGATGAAGGAGGCGCTGCGGGCCCGGGCGACGGTGGGGGAGGTGTGCAACGCCCTCCGGGAGGTCTGGGGGAGCTATGTGCCCTCGGACGCGTTCTGAGCGACTGTCGTACCCCCGTGCGACACTCCTTTCCATGTTCGGCGTCATCGATCTCCCCACCTACCTGGCAGGCCTCGTCCTGATCGTCCTGCTCCCCGGCCCCAACTCCCTGTACGTCCTCTCGGTCGCCGCCCGCCGGGGTATCCGCGCGGGATACACCGCCGCGGCCGGGGTCTGGTGCGGGGACGCCGTGCTGATGACGCTGTCGGCGGCCGGGGTCGCCTCACTGCTCCAGGCGAACGCGCTGCTGTTCGGGATCGTGAAGTACGCGGGGGCCGGGTATCTGACCTGGCTGGCGGTGGGGATGCTGCGGGCCGCGCGGGGCATGTGGCGGGGCAGGGGCACCGAGGCCGCCCCGGAGGCCGCCGCCACCCCGAGCGACGAGCGGCCCTATCGCCGGGCCCTCGTCGTCAGCCTCTTCAACCCCAAGGCGATCCTGTTCTTCGTCGCCTTCTTCGTGCAGTTCGTCGACCCGGGCTACGCCTACCCGGCTCTCTCCTTCGTCGTCCTCGGCGCCTTCGCCCAGCTGGCCAGCTTCCTCTACCTCAGCGCCCTGATATTCGGCGGCACCAAGCTGGCCGCCGCCTTCCGCCGCCGCGGGCGTCTGTCGGCGACGGCGACCTCGGCGGCGGGCGCGCTGTTCCTGGGGTTCGCGGTGAAGCTGTCGCTGGCGAGCGCCTAGCCCCGCGTCACCGGCCCACGCGGGTGAGGTACTCCCCGAGGCCCGTCGCCGTCTCGCCCGCCCAGCCGACGTAACCGTCCGGCCGGACCAGGAACACACCCGGGCCGTACGACTCCGGGGCGGCCGGGAGCGCCCGTACCCCCGCGACGGACGCGGTCGCGCCCAGCAGCGTCCAGTGCGGTCCCCGGAAGGCGTCGAAGAGCCGCACGCCGTCCACCGTGCCGTCCGGCGCCCGGTCGCCCGCCCGTACACCGGACGGCACGGCACGCCGGTCCTCGCTCAGGGACGACCGCGGGTATCCCAGCCCGAGCTGCACCGTCGCCTTCCCGCGCCGCACCTCTCCGCGGTGCACCCCGGTCGACAGGCCCAGCATGGCCGCGGCGTTGGGGCGCCGCTCCTCCTCGTAGGTGTCCAGCAGCTCCTTTGGCGCCCCGTCCCGCAGCACCGCGCCCAGCTTCCAGCCCAGGTTGTACGCGTCCTGGACGCTGGTGTTCAGCCCCTGCCCGCCGGCCGGTGAGTGCACGTGCGCGGCGTCGCCCGCGAGGAACACGCGGCCCACCCGGAAGCGGTCCGCCAGCGCCGCGCGGGGCCGGAAGTCCGAGGCCCAGCGCAGTTCGGTGACGTCCTCTGCGTCGAGGTGCGTGTACGCGGCGACCAGCTCGCGGACGCCGTCCAGGGTCAGCTTCGGCTCGGTGCCCTCCGGCAGCTTCGCGGACAGCTGGAAGTCGTCCGTGCCGGCGAGCGGGCACAGCGTGAGGCCGGTGCCGTCGGACCCGGGGAAGACGTGCCAGTACTCCCGGTCGAGACCCTTCACCCGCAGGTCCGCCACCAGGAACGGGCTCGGGTCGACCGTCTCGCCGGTCATCCCCACGCCCACCGCCCGCCGTACGGCCGAACGCCCGCCGTCGGCCGCGACGACATACCGCGCACGCAGGGCCGTACCGTCGGCGAACCGGACGCCCACGCCCTCGCCGTCCTGCTCCAGACCCCTCACCTCGCGTCCGAAGGCGACCTGTCCGCCCAGCTCCACCAGCCGCGCGTGCAGGATCTCCTGCGTCCGCCACTGCGGCACCATCAACGGCTCGGTGTACGGCGCACCCTCCTCCGCCTCCACGACATCGAACATCGGCTGCGCGCCGACGCGTTCGCCTTCCTTCCAGATCATCTGCGGCGGGTAGGAGCCGCCCGCCGCGCGGATCGCGTCCAGCACGCCGAGGTCGTCGAAGACCTCCTGCGTACGCGGCTGGATCCCCTTGCCGCGCGATCCCGGGAACAGCCCGTCCGCCCGCTCCACGACCAGCGCGTCCACCCCACGACGGGCGAGGTCGACGCCCAGGGCCAGTCCGGTGGGCCCTGCCCCCACGATCAGGACATCCATCGCGATTCTCCTTAACGCCGTTAAGTGCTGTCGATGACGAGCGTGCCCTTAACGCTGTTAAGCTGTCAAGTGTGAGTACGGAACGCCGAGCGCCTCTCGACCGCACCCGGGTCGCGGACACCGCCCTGAAGCTCCTGAACGAGGTGGGTCTGGACGGCCTGACCCTGCGCGCCATCGCCAAGGAGCTGGACGTCAAGGCGCCCGCCCTGTACTGGCACTTCAAGGACAAACAGGCGCTGCTGGACGAGATGGCCACCGAGATGTACCGCCGGCTGATCGCGGGCACGCCCCTCGACCCCGGCGACACCTGGCAGGACCGGCTGCGGACCTCCAACCGCGCCCTGCGGACCGCGCTGCTCGCCTACCGGGACGGCGCGAAGGTCTTCAGCGGCTCACGCTTCACCGGCATCGAGCACGCCGACCAGATGGAGCAGAACCTGCGCCTGTTCACGGCCGCCGGCTTCACCCTCGCCCAGGCGGTCCGCGCGACCACCACCACGTACCTCTACACCCTCGGCTTCGTCACCGAGGAACAGGGCGTCCAGCCCCTCCCCGGCGAACGCCGCGAGGGCTACGACGTCGAGGAACGCGCCCGCCTGATGACCGACTTCCCGCTGTCGGCCCGGGCGGGCGCGGAGATCTTCCAGGACTACGACGAGCACTTCGAGGAGGGTCTGGAACTGGTGATCGCGGGGATCGAGGCGCGGTACGGGATGAGCTGAGCTGAGCGCTCCTAGCGGGCACCCCGGGCGCCGCGCAGTGCGCGTGTGAGGACGGGGGGAAGCAGGTCCGCAGCGATTCGGCGGGCGTGGCGCCTGTGGGTCGGGGCGGGGGGTGTGACGGGGCGTGGCTGCGCGGGGATCGCGGCGGCGCCGGACTCGTCGACGTGGTGCCGGGACGGCGGGAACGGCGGGGCCTGCATGCCCTTGGACTTGAGCCGGACGATGCGGTGCCCGGCCGCCTCCTGCACGCTGAGGTGGCAGTCCGTGCGGGCCCGCGCCATGGCCAGCAGCTCCTCCTGCAGCGGGCCGGGGTCGCCCCAGGTGCCGTACAGCTTCTGGGTGCTGAGGCAGATCGGGCGCAGCCCCCTGTTGAGCACGGCCTCCCAGGCGGCTATGGAGACGCCCGGGGTGTGCTCGGAGCGGAAGTCGTCCAGGACGACGAGACCGCCGCTCATCAGCAGGTCGCGGGCGGTGCCGATGTCGTCGTACACGTGCTCGTACAGGTGCGAGGCGTCCACGTGCACGAACCGGCAGGAGCCCGGCGCCACCTCGGCCGGCACCAGGGAGCTCGGGCCGTGCAGGACGCGCGGCAGCTCGTCGTGGAAGGCGAGGTAGTTCTCCTCGAAGGCCCGCCGGGTGAGGCTGCCGTACGACTTCGCCGACTCCGCCCGGTTGGCGTCGTCGGGTGCGTCGCCCTCGAAGAGGTCGCAGACGGTGTACCGCTCGCCCTCGCGCAGATGGCGACCGGCGAAGATCGCGCTCTTGCCCAGGTACACCCCGACCTCCAGCAGGTCGCCCCGCAGCCCGGCATCCTCCTGCCGGCCGAGGAACCAGTCGAAGAGCACCTGGTCGAGAACGGGGAACCAGCCGGGGACGTCGTCGAGCGTACGCGGCGGTCGGATCGGGCCTGATACGGCGGACATGAGATGGCACTCCCTGGTTCGGCCGAGAACTGACTTGCGCCTGCCCGAAGAGGGATTTCCATTCGCGGCCGCGGATGAATTCCGGGCCAATTCCAGCCGCCGACGCGGTTACCGGACCGAAGGACGCGACAGCACGGACCGCAGCCGCGGGGTCAGCGGCTTCTCGACGTAACGGTTCATCAGCCAGGCGAGGACCAGCATGACGGTGATCGTCAGCAGGAAGGTGCCGTAGGAGGGGATGTGCAGGTCGCGGTGCAGCACCTTGATGACCACCCAGCCCAGATGCTCGTGGACCAGGTAGAAGGGATAGGTCAGCGCCCCGGCCACGGTCAGCCAGCGCCAGTTGGCCCACTGCAGCAGGCCGAGCGCGATCGCCGCGACCGCCAGGAAGCCCAGCGTCACCACCAGGACGATGCCGAACGAGGTGCGGTGCGCGAAGGCGTGCGGGTCCGAGGCGTTCCACAGGCCGCGCACCGCGTAGTGCTGCCCGATCAGCCAGCTCACGGCCACGATGCCCCACGCGTAGACGTCCCGCCGGTCGCGGTGGACCAGGTAGAGGCCGACGCCGCCGATGAAGAACGGCGCGTACTCCGGCATCAGCACGAGGTCGAGCAGCGGCTGGTGCGCGCCCCGCGCGAGGGCCGCCGCCAGCGTCCAGCCCGCGCAGAAGAAGATCACGCGCCGGCGGCTCGCGCCGGGCAGCACGACCAGCAGCGCGAACAGGGCGTAGAAGCGGACCTCCGCCCACAGCGTCCAGCACACACCGAGCACCCGGTCCACGCCGAGCGGCTGCTGCAGCATCGTCAGGTTCACCAGCGTGTCGCTCGGCGAGACCGTCTTGAAGGTGACCGCGGGCAGCGCGAACACCGCCGTGACGAGCGCGATCGCCACCCAGTAGGCGGGCAGCAGCCGTGACGCGCGGGAGGCGAAGAACGACTTCAGGGGCCGTCCCCAGCCGCTCATGCAGATCACGAAGCCGCTGATCACGAAAAAGATCTGGACGCCGAGACACCCGTACGAGAAATACGTGTGCAGGGTGGGGAATTGATGTTGCGCGGAACGCCCCCAGGCGCCCGTGACCTCACCACCCCGGCCGCCGTAGTGATACGCCGCCACCATCAGCGCGGCGATCAGCCTGAGCCCGTCCAGGGCCCGCAGCCGGGGCTCCGGCCGGGGGCCGGCCCGCTCCGTCCGGTGGGGAACCTCGGTCACCGGTCGGACGGTCATGCTGGTCACGAAATTCCCCTCGACGGCCGCTCCTATGGGTGCACCAAGGGACATTAGTCCGATTCACAGGGATGACTTGGTTGACAGGCCAACGATTAGCCGCCGCGTCCCGGGGAGTTCACCTGAAAGTCGTTTTGGCTTTCTACTTTCTCCAGAATCCCCCCACGGAACAGTAAACCCACCTGATCACAGCTTTGGCTTGGCAAAAAACCAGGAGTGCCATGACGACGGTCCAGAACAGGCGTGCACGTGCGCGTGGAGGGGAGCTGGACGACTGCCTGCGCGCCTGCGCGGCACACAGCGGCAAGCTGGTCGGCAGTGTCGACCGGCGCCGCATCGAACTCGCCGAGCAGCTGCGCAAGCTGCTGGTCGTCTGGGGGACGACCGGCACGACCGCCGCCGCGCCCGCGCCGGCCGGTGCGACCGCGCTGCTCAAGCGTGCCGTCAAGGGAGCGGCGACACCGGCCGGCGGCATCGCGGGCGAACTGCTCGACGCCCTGCTCGCCGTCGCCAACAAGGCGCTCGAATGCGGCTACGACGACGAGCTCACCCTCGCCCTGACGATCAGCGACACCGTGCTGGCCCAGCGCAAGAACTCCCGCGCCGGCTGGCGGCTGCGCGCCCGCCTCCTGGAGGCCCTCGGCGACGAGACCGAGGCGCTCCAGGCGTACGAGAAGTACCTCGACCTCACCGACGACGACGGCTTCGGCGTCCGCGCCCGGATCGCCGGTCTGCGCGTGGCCGGCGAGAAGGAGCGCGAACTGCTCGGCCTGCTCGGACGGCAGACCCCGCGCTCCGAGGAGTTCTCCCGCCGCCCCGCCACCGACGTGTGGGCCGAGGGCCTGGCCGCGCGCGCCGTCGGCGACTGGAACGAGGCCGAGCCGCGGCTCGTGGGAGCGCTCCTCCGGCTCGCCACCGAGGACGCCCCGGTGGCCGACCGGCAGGAACTGCTCAGCCAGTACCTGGACCTGCGCACCACCGCCCCGGGCGTCGACCTCGCCGCGCTCACCGAGGCCCTCGCCCTCTACGCCGAGCAGCGCCGCGCCCGGATGCGCGGCCCGGTCGCCGACCCGACGATCGGCGGCGTGCAGTGGATCAGCCTCGGCGAGTTCCGCAACCAGATCGCCGGCAAGTCCATCTGCCTGATCGCCAACTCCGGCCGCGTGGGCACCAGTTCCATGGGCGCCGAGATCGACGCGTACGACCTGGTGGTGCGCTTCAACTCGTACCGGATCGACCCCCGGCACACCGGCAGCCGCACCGACATCCACGCCACCATCCACAAGCACGGCTTCAACTGGGACAAGCAGGTCACCACCCGGCTGGTCTTCGGCGGCGTCTCCGGCGACTGGAAGTACTCGCTGCGCAACCGCCTGGTGCCCGGCGCCCAGACCCACCTCGGCGACGAGTCGCTGCGCTGGCCCGTGCGCAACATCGGCAAGCTCGGCGCGGACGCCTGGTCGGGCATCCCCACCACCGGCTTCAACATGCTGTGGCTGCTGGACTTCCTCGACGTCAGCCCGAAGCTCGACCTGATCGGCTTCGACTTCTACGAGAGCGGCGCCTACCGCGTGCAGGAGGCGATGAAGATGCCCATCACGTCCGTGCACGAGTACACCAGCGAGAAGGAATGGGTCATGCAGCGGGCCCAGAGCGCGACCGACATGAGGATATCCCTGCGATGACGACCACCTCCCCGGCCAAGGCCGCCACCCAGGCCCCCGTGACCGACGCCCACGCGCTCACCGGCAAGCGGCGCATCGCCTTCGCCAGCTTCGTCGACGAGAACTACCTGCCCGGCTTCCTCGCCCTGCTGCGCAGTCTCGCCCTGTCCAACCCGGGCGTGTGCGAGGACTTCGTCGTCCTCTACGACGACCTGCGCCCCGGCTCGATCGCGAAGATCCGCGCCCTGCACCCGCGCATCGTGCTGCGCCGCGTCGACGCCGGCCGCTACGACTCGTACAAGAAGGGCGACCAGGACAACTACCTGGTCCGCAAGGCGTACTTCATCCTGGACGTGTTCCGGATCCGCGAGTACGACACCGTCATCACCCTCGACACCGACATGGTCGTCCTCGGCGACCTGGGCGAACTCCTCCAGCTCCGCGAGGGCCTGGCCGCCGTCCCGCAGTTCTTCTACGGGCAGCACAAGCTCAACTCCGGCCTGCTGGTCATCCAGCGCGAGTACCTCAGCGACGAGTTCTGCGCCAGGCTGGACGCCACCGGCCGCAGCGGCGACTACGAGCTCGACAAGCACGACCAGGGCATCCTGAACGCCGTCCTGGACGGCGACTTCATCCGCCTCGACGCCCGCTACAACTTCGTCAAGCGGCGGCTCTCCGGCGACCTGCCCGTCCCCGAGGACACCGCGATCCTGCACTTCACCGGCCGCCACAAGCCCTGGCAGGGCGGCGAGGCCGGCTACAGCCAGGCCGAGGACCGCTGGCGCGAGTTCGAGCTGTCCGACGCCGACTTCCAGGCCGCCTACCTCGCCTCCTCCGGCGGCCTCCACCACGACCTGC
The DNA here is from genome assembly GCF_055639495.1 of Streptomyces sp. NPDC039424. Taxonomy (NCBI): domain Bacteria; kingdom Bacillati; phylum Actinomycetota; class Actinomycetes; order Kitasatosporales; family Streptomycetaceae; genus Streptomyces; species Streptomyces sp. NPDC039424. Next base: position 459,954 of record NZ_JBVKAI010000002.1, on the reverse strand, counting down.
TCGTCCACTACGGCACCCCGCACGTCGCCCGCACCGGCGACGTCGAGACCGCCCGCAAGGTCGCCGCCGCGCACATCGGCGCCGGCGACTACCAGGACGCCGTGGACATCCTGAGCGGCGTCCGCATCCCGCTCGACGAGGCCTGGCCGCACGAGGTCCTCGGCCACGCCCTGATGAGCGTCTCCCGCTACGACGAGGCCAAGGCCCAGCTGCTGCTGGCCACCGCCGCCCCCAACCGGGCCGCCACCGCCTACGCCCGCCTCGCCCAGCTGGCCTGGGTGCAGGGCGACAACACCCAGGCCCTGCGGTACGCCACGGCCGGCATCTCCGTCGACCCCACCCACCGCTCCAGCCGCCTGTGGGCGCAGCGCGCCGCCGCCGTACCGGCCCAGGAGCAGGGCAGCGCCGAGGACCAGCTCGCGCACGTCGCCTTCTACATGGACCGGCAGGGCAACGCGGGCGACAAGCTGCTCCCGGAGTCCGTCCGGCTCGCCTTCGGCCCGGACACCGGCTCCCGCCGCTGGCACCCCGTGCACGCCCACCGCCTCTTCGACGAGGCCGCCCTCACGCGGGTCAACGCCCGCCGCGGCCTGGTCATCGGCGGCGGCGGCCTGTTCATCCCGGACACCATGCCCAACGGCAACAGCGCCTGGCAGTGGAACGTCCCGGACGGGCTGCTGAACCGCATCGACGTGCCGATCGCCGTCTACGCCGTCGGCTTCAACGCCTTCGACGGGCAGTCCTACCGCGCCGGGCGCTTCCGCTCCTCCCTGCGCGGGCTCGTCGAGCGCTCCTCCTTCTTCGGGCTGCGCAACCACGGCTCGATCGAGAAGGTCCGGGCCATGCTCCCGGCCCACCTGCACGACAAGGTGCGCTTCCAGCCCTGCCCCACCACGGTCACCCGCCAACTGGTCGCGGGCTGGCAGGACCCGGCCCGACGGGACGACACGATCCTGATCAACGCGGCCTACGACCGCGCGGGCCTGCGCTTCGGCCACGACTACGGCTACTTCCTGGCCCAGATGGCCGAGGCGGTCCGGGACCTGGGCGAGCTCGCCGAGGTGCGGTGCGTGGCGCACTCGCTGGACGACGAGAAGATCGCCTTCGACCTGCGCCGCGAGCACGGCATCTCACTGCCCGTCATCCCGATGTACGACTTCGAGAACGACCAGATCCGCGAGCTGTACGCCCGCACCAAGCTGGTGATCGGCATGCGCGGCCACGCGGGCATGATCCCGTTCGGCTGCGGCACGCCCATCATCAGCCTGATCTCGCACCCGAAGATGGCGTACTTCCTGCGGGACATCGAGCGGCCCGAGTGGGGCGTCTCCGTGCACGACCGCCACCTCGCCGCCCGGCTGGTCGAGCGCTCCAAGGACCTGCTCGCCGACCACGCGAAGACGGTCGCCGACGTGCACGGCCGGCAGCAGGAGCTGTGGAAGGTCACCGAGGCGAACGCCGCCGACCTGCGGATCATCCTGGGCGGCTGAGCCATGGCGACCGCTCTGGCCGGCGATCCGCCGGTCGTCGCCCGGTCGCGTCCGGGCGTCCGCCGCTCACCCCTGTGGTGGGCGGCGGTCGCCCTGCCGGCCGCGGTGGCCGTGGTGTACACCGTGCTCACCCGGCGGCTCACCGGGGACCTGCACTACGTCCTCGCCGCCCTGCGCACCGGCCGCGCGGCCGGCTACGCGCCGTCGGAGGTCTTCACCCACCGGCCGTTCTTCTACCGCTGGTTCGTGGCCGGCCTCGACCGGCTCACCTTCGGGGACACGGCGGTGCGCGAGGCCCTGATGGGCGCGGCGGGCGTCCTGCTCGCCGGCGCCGCCGCGTACGCCCTGTACGCGGCCCTGCTGCGCCGGCTCACCGGGCGCGAGGCCGCCCTCACGGCGGGCGCCACCGGCCTCGCCCTGGCCCTCGCGCCCCGCAACGACTTCCTCCAGCCGGAGTGGGCGGCGGTCGTGCTGACGGTGTTCGCCGTCGCCGCCGCGACCGGCCCCGAAGGGCCGTGGCGTGCGGCACTGCTCGCGGCCCTGCCGCTGGGCCTCGCGGTGATGATGAAGTACTCCACCGCCGCCACCGCCGCGATCGGCGTCCTCCTCGTGTACGTCGTCGACCGGGGCCGGGCGGTACGCCTCACCCTGGTCGCGGTACCGGCCGCGCTCGCCCTCTTCGGGCTGAGCGTCCTCGCCGGGTCGCACGAGTGGCAGTGGACCGAGGACATGCCGCGGATCAACCAGTCGGCGCTCAGCCGCACCGGCGTCCACCCCGGCTTCATCCTTCACCGCTGCGTCGACTTCCTGGCCGACCGGGCCGTGGCGAGCCCCGTGCTGCTGCTCCTGCCCGGCGCGCTGCTCCTGGTCCTGGCCCGGGTGCGCGGGCGAGGGCGGCGGGCCGAGCTGCTCCTGGTCGCCCTGCTGGCCGGCCTCGCCGCGCAGGCGGTGGTGGTGGTGCAGGGCAACTGGTTCCTGTACCACGCGGCCCAGCTGCCGGTCCTGGCCGCCGCGGTCTGGGGCCTGGCCGTGGGCGGGGCCCGCCGCTCACCGCCCTGGTGCTTCGGGGCGGTGTCGCTGCTGTACGGCGTGCTGCCCGTGCTGTACGCCAGGGCGCCCGACGGCGTGCAGCTGCCGTGGGTGGTGTGGACGGCGGCCCTGGTCGCGCTGATCGCGGCCCTCGTGGACGCCCTGCCGACGAGACGGCGTCCCGCGCGCGGGGTCCTGCCCGCCGTGCTGGTCGCCCTGACCGGCGTGGTGTGCCTGGCCGCGAGCGGCTGGCCCGGCTCCCCGCACCTGGTGCTGCACGGCAGGGTGACGATGACCGGCGCCGACTACCTGACCGAGATGCGGCGCACCGAGCGGGAGGCCGACCGGCTGCGGGCACAGATCCCGGACGGCGCCCGGGTGCTGTACCTGGCCTTCGGCGACACGACGTACTACGTCGACCACCCCGCCCAGTGCCGCTACCCGATCGCCACCTTCCTCCAGCGCACCCGCTTCCTCCCGGACGTCGCCGAGCTGAGGTCGTACCGGGAGAACGCCGACTGCGTCGACCACGACCCGGCCCCGTACGCGGTGCTGGAGCGGCGCTGGTTCCGGCCCGGACTGGTCGATCCGGAACTCTGGCGGCGTGTCACCGCCGTGTACTCCTGCCCGACCGGTGGCGCCGGGACCAGGATGGTGCTGTGCGTGCGCAAGAGCGGCACCGGGCAGCACGGCTGACCCGGTGCCCGGGGCCCCGGCCGGCACACCGGGGCCCCGCCTCCCCGCTCTCCCGCCCTCCGCTCAGCGCAGCCCGAGCGAGGCGGTGACCTCGCGGGCCAGCGCCACCGAGTAGCTCTGCCCCCGGTCCTGCGGGTAGATCTGCGCCATCGTCACCAGCGTCACCCGGCTCATCGGTGTCTCATGGCCCGGGATCAGCGAGCGGTACCCGGGTGTCACCACCGGCTGGGCGAACCCGGCCCTGGAGAAGTGCCAGTCCTTGATCCAGGAGGCGTCGAAGTCCGGGTTGATCCGCCGCAGATACGGCACGAACCTGGTCAGCAGCTCACCCGGCTCGGTGGTGAACCGCCAGTCGTCGCGCTCCACGTAGTTGCCCACGTAGAGGACGTGCCGCCCGCCGTACACCGACGGGTCGATCATCCGGGTGTGCTCGACCACCGCGAGGAACGGGAAGTCCGGCTCGTTGATGTTGAGCCAGTAGTACGGGATCACGCTGCGGTCCAGCTCCAGCACGAAGCAGGTCGCGCCCAGGTACTGGTTCCTCCACACCGCGCTGTCGGCGGGCAGCCCGGCCGCCCTGGCGAAGACGGACTGCGGGGTCGTCACGATCAGCCGGTCGAACGCGTACGTGGAGCCGTCCGCGCACCTCACCACGGCGGGCGCGGCGTCCCCGTCCTGCCGGATGGACTCGACGGCCTTGCCGAACTCCACCTTGCCGCCGCGCTCCTCGACCCCGTCCCGCAGCGCCGCGTACACCCGCTCGAACCCGCCGTCCACATAGCCCAGTTCGAAGGTCCGGCAGTGGACACGGGCCCACAGCCAGGCCATCGACACCTGCTCCGCGCGGTCGCCGAACTTGCCCCGCAGCAGCGGCTCCCAGATCGCCGCCGTCGCCCTCTTCCCCGCCCAGCGGCGCAACCAGGCGAGCGCCGTACGGTCGTTGAACCGCTCACCGCCGCGCACCGCCTTCAGCACCGCCGACGACCCGGCGAAGCGCACCGCGTCGAGGGGCGAGAACTCCGGGAAGCGCAGCATGTCGAACGGCGTGGTGAAGTCGATCAGCCGCCCGCCCCGGTAGATGCCGGTCGTCGGCCGGTGGAAGCGCAGGACGTCCCCGAGCCCCAGCTCCCCGATCAGGGCGATCATGTCCCGGTCGCTGCGGAAGATGTGGTGGTAGTAGCGCTCCAGCGGGACGCCGCCCACCCGCAACGAGGCCGCCAGTCCACCGAGTTCGTCCGCCGCCTCCAGGACGGTGACCTGGTGGCCGGCGCGTACGGCGTCCCAGGCGGCGGTCAGGCCGGTGGCACCCGCGCCGATGATGCCGAGGTTCATGCGAAGCTCCACTTTCTGTTGAGCACGAACTGGAGCGCCAGCACCAGCGGCAGCGAACCCGCCTTGACGAGGTCGGCGTCGATTCCGAGTCCGTCGGTGAAGGCGAGGAAGAGCAGGTTCGTCAGGGCGATCCCGGTCAGCCCGACCGTGTAGAAGCGCAGGAAGCGGACGACGATCCGGTCCCGGCGCTCGAAGGTGAACCGGGCGTTCAGGACGAAGTTGACGGCGATGGCGAGCGTGGTGCTCAGGGCGTTGGCGAACTGCTCGCCCATCCCTGCGGCGTTGTGCAGCAGCAGGAAGACCACGAGGTCGAGCGTGACGCCGGTGCCGCCGATGAGGGTGTAGCGGACCAGTTGGCGGACGGTGCGGGCCCGGCCCTCGGCGACCCGTACCGCGGCCGGGGTCTCAGTCGCCGACACCGGACCCGCCCTCCCGGTCCGAGCCGATGACCTCGCGCACCAGGTACAGCGGACGCCCTTGGGCCTCGCTGTAGATGCGCCCTATGTACGTCCCGATGACCCCCAGCGACAGCATCTGCGTGCCACCCAGGAACAGCACGACGCACATCAGCATCGTCCAGCCGGAGACGGTGATGTCGGGCCGGAAGAACTTCATGCCGAGCGCGTAGAGGATGCCGAGCAGCGACAGCGCGAGCACCGCGAAGCCGAGCCGGGTGATCACCTTCAGCGGGACCGTGGAGAAGCTCGTCACGCCGTCGACGGCGAGCCGGGCCATCTTGCGCAGCGGGTACTTCGTCTCACCGGCGAACCGCTCGTCGCGGTCGAAGGCCACCTCGGCCTGCCGGTAGCCCATCGAGGCGACGATGCCGCGCACGAACCGGCTGCGCTCGCGGTACTTGCGCAGTTCGTCGGCGACCCTGCGGTCCAGCAGCCGGAAGTCCCCGGTGTCCAGCGGGATGTCCACCTCGGCGCAGGAGCGCAGCACGCGGTAGTACAGGTGCGCGGTGGCCCGTTTGAAGGCGGTGTCCTGCCGGGTGCGGCGGCGGGCGTGCACGATCTCGGCGCCCTCGCGCCAGGCGTCGACCAGCTCCAGGCTGACCCGGGGCGGGTCCTGGAGGTCGGTGTCCATGACGATCACCGCGTCGCCCCGGGCGAGGTCGAGGCCGGCGGTGATGGCGATCTGGTGCCCGAAGTTGCGGGCGAGGTCGACCACCCGGACACGGCTGTCGTTCTTCGCGAGGTCCGTCAGAAGGGCGAGCGAGCCGTCGGTGGAGCCGTCGTTGACGTAGACCAGCTCGAAGTCGAGCTCCGGGCGGCCGTCGAGCGCGGCGGCCAGTTCGGTGTGGAAGGCGGCGATGCCGTCCCGCTCGTTGTAGACGGGCAGCACATAGGAGATGAGCGTCCGCCGGGCCGGGGCCCGCTCCACGGGTGCGAGCACCACGGGAGCGGGGGCCTGGGCGGGCGGACGTATGTCCTGCTGGGTCATCGCGGTCCGCCCGCCGAGTCGAACGGTATGGACGGGGAAGCTGTCTGCAGCATTGGGGGAAGCTATGGAGGCTCCGTTAACCCCGCCCCAACGCTCCCCGACCAGAAGCCGTCTTCCCCGTTGCTCTTCGCCCCTTTCGCCCCGGTCGCCCCGGTCGGATCAGCGCCTTCGTACGGCCTTGCGCAGCGCCTTGGCCCGTCGTACCACCCGGCGTGCCGTGGCGTTGCGGGGCAGGAACGCCAGCCGCTCGGGGATGCCGCCGGGCAGGCCGAGGGAGGTGAGCCGCTTGCGTTTGAAGTAGCGGTGGGTGCGCGGCCCGAAGTGCCGGGACAGATAGCGTTCCGCCGCTGGGCGCAGCCCCGGGTGGATCTGCGGCTGCATGGTGAAGCCGACCGCGGTGACCAGGTCGCCCAGCGTGCCGGCGTCGACGGTGTCCTCGCCCTTGCGGTCCGCCAGGTCCGGCAGCAGCGCGTCGGCGAGGACGGTGGGGACCCGGTTGCTGTTCTGGTAGGGCGTCAGCCGGTCCAGGAGCTGCTCGGTGCCGACGCGGGCGACGGGCAGCCCGTAGAACGCGGACGCGGTGAACAGCGCGGTCGAGAAGCAGCCGACCACCAGCGCGGGCGGGGTCTTCTCGAACAGCACCTCGGCGAGCACGGGTACGTCCAGGACGGTGAGGTCCACGCCCAGCTCGGCGGCCTCGGACTCCAGGGCGCGGCTGTAGCGGGCCGGCGCGGTGGGGTGCGGCTTGAAGACGATCGCCCGGTGGCCGCGCTCGACCGCCCCGCGCAGCATCCGCACGTGCAGGTTCTCCTCCTCCTCGGGGGAGAGGATGTTCAGCGCGGACAGGTACTGGCCGAGCAGCAGCGCCGGGTTCTCGGGCAGCTCCGGCAACTCGGTCACCGCGGCGGTCAGTTCGCCCATGGTCTTCAGGAACGCGGCCGTCGGCACGACCTCCGCCGGCACGTCGAACTCGGTGAGCAGCAGCGGCGTCAGCCCCGGCACCAGGTCCAGGTGGAGCAGCCGGCGCACCCGGGTGCCGACCAGCGGGTCGAGCTTATTGCGGGTGGGGCCGTAGCTCATCAGGCCGTCGGCGTAGACGTCGACGGGGGCGTCGGTGAACAGCTGGGCCACGGTCAGGGCGGGGGCGACCTGGAGGGACTCCAGGACCAGCTCCACGTCGTCGTCGCCCAGTTCCCACAGCAGCCGCAGATAGCGCTCGAAGAGGGGGATGTCGTCCGGGCGCGGCGACCAGGCGCCGGGGTGGAAGGGGCGGATGGCCTCGTTCCAGGACAGCACGGCGTCGAAGTGATCGCGCAGCGGTTCGAAGCCCGGCATGGCGTCGACGGGCGGGGTGGTCTCCGGGGTCGCGGAGTTGTTGAAGACCAGCAGGAGTCTGCGGTCCTCCTCCTCGAAGCAGTCGGAGTCCAGGGCTGCGGCCAGGGTGGCGGCGCCATACAGGGTGGAGACGCAGAAGATCCGGGTGGTACGGGACATCAGGCAGCCGCCTTCGCTGTGGTGATCCGGCGCCTGAGCCGCCGCAGCTTGGAGGAGCGGTCCAGGTCCATGGTGTCGAGCACGTCACCGAGCGCGTCCTGCGGCAGGCGCTGGATGGCCGCGGCGCTCATCGACCGCAGCTGCTTGGCCACGGCCGGCTCCCACTTGCTCTCGTCCGAGAGGTGGTGGGCGATGATCGCGCAGTAGGTGCGCACCGCCTTCGGCAGCAGCCGGCCGGCGTCCGGGTCCGCGGCCGTCTCCTCGATGACCTGGTCGAAGGCGCGGATGAAGTCGAGCTGGCGGACGTCGCCGATCTGGGTCAGCGAGGAGGCGACCCCGCGCCGGTAGAACACGCCGAGCAGGCTGACCACGGCGAACGACTCCGCCTCGCGGTGCAGCTTCCAGATCCACGGCCGGTCCTCGGCCGTGCGCAGCCCGTCGGTGAAGTGCAGCAGGCCCTTCTCCAGCAGCCGGCGGTGGTAGACGCCGGCCCAGGCGTAGGCGTAGTCCACCGAGGTCGTCCGGTCGGCCGGGAGGATCGCGTCGCGCGGGTTCATGACGTACCGGCGCCGCCCGTGCGGCACTCGGTGCACCGTCCGCGCGCGGGCCGTCGCCTGCACATGGTCGGTGCGGACGAAGTCACAGCCCAGCTCCTCGATGGCGGCCACCAGTTTTGTGTAGTAGCCCGGGGCCAGCCAGTCGTCACCGTCCAGGAACGTGAGGTACTCGCCGCGCGCCGCGTCCAGGCCGGTGTTGCGCGCGGTGGCGAGTCCCCCGTTCTTCTCATGACGGATGTAGCGCACCAGGGCGACATCGGAAAGATCTTCGGCCGCGCGTTCGAGAATGGCCGGTGTTTCGTCCTTCGAATGGTCGTCTACCAGTACGAACTCGAAATCTGAACGGGCGTTCAAGCGAAGGCTTCGGAGGGTGTCCGGGGCATATTGCCGAACGTTGTAGAACGGCACGATCACGGAAAGCTTTGGCACTCGCGAAAGCCTAGGAGGCCGCCCGGCTGCGCAACTTTCGGGTATTCGTACGGAGGGTGAACTCGATGTGTCGGAACGGTGCATCCCATGTACTTCCCGCGCTGCCACGGGCCAGTTGGGCTTGCGGCGATGTGTTGTTAACTTTTTGTTGAGATGCGCGTCGGCTTTACCTAGGAATTGCTTCCTAGCGTCTTCGTCGTGCCACCAAGTACACCGAAGCCCACGCGAATCGCGGTACTCGCGGACTCCGACACCCGCTGGAAATGGGGTGCGTTGACCGCGGCCCGTATCGCGCCGGGCCCGTCCATGGAAGCCGCAGCCCGCGAGGGCGCGCAAGCCGGCCCCGAGCTGAGCGGATTCCTGCTGCGCGGCCGGGCCACCCCCACCGCGCGCCAGCTGGCCGAGGTGGGCGTCACCGCCGACTCCCTCAAGGAGGTCACGGCGGTGGAGTTCCTGCGCGCCATGGCCGAGGAGCCGTACGACCTCGTCGTGCTCGCCCTCGTCGGCGGCGGCGTACAGGCGGTGCTGCACGGCCTCAAGCGGGTCTGGGAAGGCCGTACGAAGCGGCCCGTCGTCGTCACCGGCTATGTCGGCGTCGTCTACGAGAAGCTCGCCGACGGCCTGCTGCTCAGGCACGGAGCGGACCTCGTCCTCGCCAACTCCCGTCAGGACGCGGAGCGTTTCCGTGCCGTGTACGAGGGAGTGGGCGCCGACGCCTCGGCGGTGACCGAGGTGGCCCTGCCGTTCCTCGGCGGAGCGGCCTACGCAGGTGAACGCGACCCCTACACGGTCGTGTTCGCGGCCCAGCCGTCCGTCCCGGACAGCCGCAAGGACCGTACCTACCTGCTGGAGCGCCTCGTCCGGCACGCCCGCACGCACCCCGAGCGAGAGGTACTGCTCAAGCTGCGCTCCAAGCCGGGCGAACACACCACCCACATCGAGGAACTGCCCTACCAGAAGCTGCTCCAGCGGCTCGATCCACCGGCCAACTTCCGCCTGGTGTACGGGAACATGGGCGAGGTCCTCGACCGCACCGACCTGCTGGTCACGATCAGCTCCACCGCCGCGCTGGAGTCCCTGCACCGCCGTATCCCGACCGTCGTCCTCACCGACCTCGGCGTCCGCGAGACCCTCGGCAACCACCACTTCGTCGGCTCCGGCTGCCTCGCCTCCTGGGACCAGCTGGACGCCGGCCACCGCCCGGCCCCCGACGAGGAGTGGGTGGCCCGGCAGGGCGTCGCCGCGGACGGCTCGTACGCCACCGCCTTCGACGCGGCACGCCAGCGGATCACCAAGCTGCTCGCCCAGCCCGGCGGCCTGCCGCCACTGACCCCCTACTACACACCCGCCACCGCGCCCGGCTACCTGCCCGGCATCCTCGCCCGCCACCACCTCGGCCCGGACGGCAGCCCGCTGCCCGGCGCGCCCGCCGCCGACAAGGAGCCCGGACCGGTCCGGCAGATCGTCCGCCGGGCGGCGCGCGGCGCCTACCGGCACGGAGTGCAGCGCGTGGCGCCCGTCATCCGGCGGATGGGGGAGCTGTGAGTCCTCAAGGAGAAAAGCCTGTGTCCGACACATCAGCCGGGGTGCGCCGCGTCCTCGCCGTGATCCCCGCGCGAGGCGGCTCCAAGGGAGTGCCCGCCAAGAACCTGGCCCCCATCGGCGGCGTTCCGCTCGTCGCCCGAGCGGTTCGCGAGTGCCTGGCCACCCGACTCGTCACCGACGTGGTCGTCTCCACCGACGACCAGGCCATCGCGGCCGTGGCGCGCGAGGCGGGCGCCGAGGTCGTGCTGCGCCCGGCCGCCATCGCCGGGGACACCGCCACATCCGAGGCGGCGGTCCTGCACGCGATGGACGCCCACGAGGCCCTGCACGGCGCCCCCGTCGACGTCGTCCTGCTCGTGCAGTGCACCAGCCCCTTCCTGGTCCGCGAGGACGTCGACGGCGTCGCCGGGGCGGTCGCCGAGCAGGGCGCGGACACCGCCGTCACCGTCGCGCCCTTCCACGGCTTCGTCTGGCGCCACTCCGACGAGGCGGGCGAGGGCGGCCTCGGTGTCAACCACGACAAGTCCTTCCGCCCGCGCCGCCAGGACCGCCCCCAGGACTTCCTGGAGACCGGCGCCGCCTACGCGATGGACGCGGCCGGCTTCCGCAAGCACCAGCACCGCTTCTTCGGCCGCACGGAACTCGTGCGCACCGACCCCGCCCGGGTGCTGGAGATCGACGACCCGCACGACCTGGCGCGCGCCCGGGCGCTGGCCCCGCTCTTCGACGCGGACCGGCCCGGCGCCCTCCCGACCGCCGACGACATCGACGCGGTCGTACTCGACTTCGACGGCACCCAGACCGACGACCGGGTGCTGATCGACTCCGAAGGACGGGAGTTCGTCTCCGTGCACCGCGGCGACGGCCTCGGCATCGCGGCCCTGCGCAAGACCGGCCTGCAGATGCTGATCCTGTCCACGGAACAGAACCCGGTGGTCGCCGCCCGCGCCCGGAAGCTGAAGCTCCCGGTACTGCACGGCATCGACCGCAAGGACCTCGCCCTCAAGCAGTGGTGCGAGGAGCAGGGCATCGCGCCGGAGCGCGTGCTCTACGTCGGCAACGACGTCAATGACCTCCCGTGCTTCGCCCTCGTCGGCTGGCCCGTGGCGGTCGCGAGCGCCCACGACGTCGTGCGCGGCGCCGCACGCGCGGTCACCACCGTCCCCGGTGGCGACGGCGCGATCCGAGAGATCGCCAGCTGGATCCTCGGCCCCTCTCTCGATTCCCTCACCAAGTAAGGACATCTCCGCCATGAGCACCAACTCCCGTATCCGCACGTTCGGTTCGCGCCAGGCCGGCCCCGGCCGCCCCGTCTACATCTGCGGCGAGATCGGCATCAACCACAACGGTGAGCTGGAGAACGCCTTCAAGCTGATCGACGTGGCCGCCGAGGCGGGCTGCGACGCCGTGAAGTTCCAGAAGCGCACCCCGGAGATCTGCACCCCGCGCGACCAGTGGGACATCGAGCGCGACACCCCCTGGGGCCGGATGACCTACATCGACTACCGCCACCGGGTGGAGTTCGGCGAGGACGAGTACCGGCAGATCGACGAGTACTGCAAGGAGAAGGGCATCGCCTGGTTCGCGTCCCCGTGGGACACCGAGGCGGTCGCCTTCCTGGAGAAGTTCGACGTGCCCGCCCACAAGGTGGCCTCCGCCTCCCTGACGGACGACGAGCTGCTGCGCGCCCTGCGCGGGACCGGCCGCACGGTCATCCTGTCCACGGGCATGTCCACCCCGAAGCAGATCCGCCACGCGGTCGAGGTCCTGGGCAGCGACAACATCCTGCTCTGCCACGCCACCTCCACCTACCCGGCGAAGGCCGAGGAGCTGAACCTGCGGGTCATCAACACCCTGGAGCGGGAGTACCCGAACGTCCCGATCGGCTACTCCGGCCACGAGACCGGCCTGCAGACCACCCTCGCGGCGGTCGCCCTCGGCGCCACCTTCGTCGAGCGCCACATCACCCTCGACCGCGCCATGTGGGGCTCCGACCAGGCCGCCTCCGTCGAGCCGCAGGGCCTGCAGCGCCTCGTCCGCGACATCCGCACCATCGAGGCCTCGCTGGGCGACGGTGTGAAGAAGGTCTACGACTCCGAGCTCGGCCCGATGAAGAAGCTGCGCCGCGTCAACGGCGTCGTCGCCGAGGCGGAGATCGCGGCGGCGGCCGGCGAGCCGGTCGCGGTGTGAGACCGAGCGCCGATTCACACGCCGATTCGAGCGCCTTACGACGGGACGGTCGTACGTCGATGAGCCCCCGCGCCGGGAACACCGGTCCCCGCACTCTCGCGTTCGTGGAGAGTCCGGTGCAGTTGCTGAACGTGCTGGAGTGGGCGCATGTCCACGCCCTGCGCAGGGCGGACGCGTCCGGCGCGGAGCCGGCGCTGCCCGTACCGGGCCCCGTGCCCACGCAGGTGCGGCGGCCGGTGGACGGCGTGTCCCCGCCGGCCGGCGCGGAGCTCACCGTCGTCGTCCTGTCCCCGACCGACCCCATGACCCGGGGCCAGCTGCGCCGCATGGCCGACCTGGCCCGGGACGAGGGCTACCGCGTGCGCTGGGAGGAGGCGCGGGGCGGTCCCGCCGCGCCCTTCCACACCATCGGCGGGCTCACCGGGCAGCTGCGCCGGGCGGACCGGATCGTCATGGGCGACCCCTTCTCCCGCTACGTACAGCTGCTGCTGACGATCACCCGGGCCAAGGACCTGGTGGTCGTCGACGACGGCACGGCCACGATGGAGTTCGTCGCCCAGCTCGCCCGCGGTGAGCGCCTGGTGCGCTGGCACCGCAAGGGGGGCCGCCCCGGAGCCCGGGACCTGCTGTTCCCGCCGGTGTCCTCGTCCGCCCGCCGCCGGCTGACGCCCAGCGCCGGCCGCCGGGTGGAGGTCTTCTCCTCCATGCCGATGCAGGAGACGCCGCCCGGGGTGACCGTCACCGCCAACGACTTCCGCTGGACCCGCGCCCGCTTCGGGCCCCCGCGCATCACCAAGGGCGCCGACATGGTCGGTACGTCACTGGTGGAGACGGGCGTCGTCGACGGGGACCGGTATCTGGAGGCCGTCCGCAACCTGGCCAAGGCCCACGGGGCCACCCGCTACTTCGCCCACCGCCGCGAGAGCGCCGAGAAGCTGCGCCGGCTCGCGGTCGCGACGGGGCTGGAGATCGTCCGCCCCGATCTGCCGCTGGAGCTGATCGCGCGGCGCGGGCCGATCGGGCGGACGATCCTCAGCTTCCCGTCGACGGTCGTCCACACCCTGCCCCTGGCCCTCGTGGGCACGGGAGTGCGGGTCGCCGTGTGCGACATCGACCCCGCCTGGCTGACGGAGCACGCGTCCCCCCGGGCGCAGGGCTTCCTGTCCGGGGTGACGGGGACCGCACGGGATGTGCATCGGCTGGCGGCGGTGGGCCTCGCCTAGCTCGGACCGCCTAGTGCGCCTGGTTCGCCTTGCCGGGCTTGCGTACGAGGAGGAAGGCCCGGGGGCGCTGCTCGTCCTCGAAGGGGGCGCGGACGGTGGTGGCCACCGGTTCCAGGCCCGCCCGGGTGAGCTCGGCGGAGACGGCTTCCGGGTTGCGCCAGTAGTAGTCCAGGCCGATCTCGTGGCCGAAGCGTTCCGTGAGGCGCAGATGGCCCTTGTCGTCGTCCCACTGGAAGGCCAGGAGCACGTGCCCGCCGGGGACGAGGGTGCGGTGGAACTCCGCGAACGCCGTCGGCAGGTGGTCGTCCGGGACGTGGATGACCGAGTAGAGCGCCATGATGCCGCCCAGCGTCCCGTCCGGCAGGTCGAGGGACGTCATCGAGCCCACGTGGAACCTCAGGTGCGGGTGCGCCTCGCGGGCCAGTGCCACCATCCGGGGTGAGACGTCCACCCCGAAGACCGGGACGCCCAGCTCGCGCAGGCGGGCGGTGACGTGACCGGGGCCGCTGCCGAGGTCGGCGACCGGAGCCGGGGTGTTCCCCCTCACCAGCTCGGAGAAGGCGGTGAGCAGGGCTCGGTCCACGGGGTTGGTGTCCAGGCTGTCGGGGAAGCGGGCCGAGTACTCCTTGGCGATGGCGTCGTAGGAGGAGCTGGTTGCCTGTATGAAGTCCGCGTTCGGGTGGGTCACGGGGGCGCAGACTACTGGGCTCGCCGGGGGGCCGCCCGCCTCTTACGCACGCCGGACACGTGCGCGCGTGGTCCGGTCCTTGGACTGCTCCAGCGTGGCTTTGGCGCTGCGTGGTATCCGTGGAGGAGGAGAAGATGGGATGGGTGGCTGTACGCGGCTGAGCCGCGCGAGTTTACCCAGACCAGACAATGGCTATGCGTCGGGCGGTCGGATTTTCTTCCCCTAACGGGTTGAAGTTTTGTTGATCGCGGGTCAGTCGACCGGTCCGGCGTCCTACCCTTCAGAGGGTGAACCAATTGATGTCCCTAGAGTCCGAGGCCGACCTTCCCGGCGATGCCGTGCTCCCCGGTCTGCTGAGCGAGCCGCTGTTCGCCGAACTCGTGGCGTTCCGGCGTGACTTGCACATGCACCCCGAGCTGGGCAACCAGGAGTTCCGTACGACCGCCGCCATCAAGGCGCGGCTGGAGAAGGCCGGGCTCAAGCCCCGGGTCCTGACCGCCGGGACCGGGCTCGTGTGCGACATCGGGGTGGCCCCCGGGGAGGAGGTCGGCGCGGCGCCCATCCTCGCCCTGCGGGCCGACATCGACGGGCTGCCCATTCCGGACATGAAGAGCGAGTGCGCGTACCGGTCCACCGTGCCCGACCGGGCGCATGCGTGCGGGCACGACGTGCACACGACGGTGGTGCTGGGGGCGGGGCTGGTGCTCGCCGAGCTGCACGAGAGGGGCCTGCTGCCGCGGCCCGTGCGGCTGATCTTCCAGCCTGCCGAGGAGGTGCTGCCCGGGGGCGCCGCCGACGCCATCGAGGGCGGGGCGCTGGACGGGGTGGGGCGGATCATCGCCGTGCACTGTGACCCCCGGGTCGACGCCGGGATGATCGGGTTGCGCCAGGGGGCGATCACCAGCGCCTGCGACCGGCTGGAGATCGCGCTGAACGGGCCCGGCGGGCACACCGCGCGCCCCCATCTGACCACCGACCTGGTGACCGCGGTGGCCCGGGTCGTCACCGACGTTCCCGCGCTGGTCGCGCGGCGGGTGGACAGCCGCAGCGGGCTCGCCGTGACCTGGGGGCGGATCGAGTCGGGGCACGCCCCGAACGTCATTCCGCAGCACGCCGAGCTCTCCGGAACCGTGCGGTGCCTGGACATCGACGCCTGGCGGCTGGCGCCCGACATGCTGCACGCGGCGATCGACGAGGTCGCCACCCTGCACCGGGCCAAGTCGGAGATCAACTACGTCCGCGGTGTGCCGCCGGTCGTCAACGATCCCGAGGTGACCGAGCTCCTGCGGGAGGCCATGGTCGCGCGGCGCGGCGTCGAGTCGGTCGAGGGGACCGAGCAGAGCCTGGGCGGCGAGGACTTCTCCTGGTACCTCGAACGGGTGCCGGGGGCCATGGCGCGGCTCGGGGTGCGGACGCCGGGCGAGCGGACCGTGCGCGATCTGCACCAGGGCGACTTCGACGTGGACGAGCGTGCCATCACGGTGGGCGTGGAGCTGTTCACCGCCGCCGTGCTGCTGGACGCCGTGCAGTAGACGGGATGGGGGAGGGGTGCCGGTTCGGTGCCCCTTCGTCCCTTTGTGTCACCCGGGGGTAACCCGTGGTGGGCCGTTGTAACCGGGGGCGGCACGAATCTATAACGGCCCGGGAAAACCCCGTTCCCCTCCTCTTCTACGCGCGTTACTGTGCGCCGGAATCGCCACCTGAGGCGGCACATGGGGAAGCGGGCCGGTGACGGTGCCGTGGGGATGAAGGGTGCTTGCTGTGCGTCTGATCTCTCGGAGGACCACGTTCTCCCAAGCTGCGGTGACCGTCGCGGTCGTCGCCCTCGCGGCCGCCGGGTGCGGCAAGTCCAGCACGGAGTCCAGCAGCTCGAGTTCCGAGTCCGGCAAGTACAGCGGCAAGGGCATCGGTCTGGCCTACGACATCGGCGGCAAGGGCGACCAGTCCTTCAACGACGCCGCGTTCTCCGGTTTCCAGAAGGCGGATGACGAGTTCAAGATCGGCGGGCGGGACGTCGAGCCGAGCGACAACGAGACGAACGCCGACAAGGTGCAGCGGCTGGAGCAGCTCGCCAAGGCGGGTTACAACCCGATCATCGGTGTCGGCTTCGTGTACGCGCCGGCCGTCAAGACGGTGGCGGCGAAGTACCCGAAGATCACCTTCGGCATCATCGACGACAACAGCGACAAGGCGAAGAACGTCGCCGACATGGTCTTCCACGAGGAGCAGTCCTCGTACCTGGCCGGTGTCGCCGCGGCGAAGGCCACCAAGAAGAACCACGTCGGCTTCATCGGCGGTGTGGACATCCCGCTGATCCACAAGTTCCAGGCGGGCTTCGTCCAGGGCGCCAAGTCGGTGAACCCGAAGATCAAGATCGAGTCGCAGTACCTGACCCAGACGCCGCAGGAGGGTGGCTTCTCCAGCCCCGACAAGGGTGAGAGCGCCGCCAACGGCCAGATCGACGCGGGTGCCGACGTGATCTACGCCGCCGCCGGCCTCTCCGGCCAGGGCGTGATCAAGTCCGCCGCCGCGCACAAGGTGTGGGCCATCGGCGTGGACTCCGACCAGTACAAGCAGAGCGCGCTGGCCAAGTACAAGGACTACATCCTCGGCTCCGCCCTGAAGAACGTCGGCGGCGCGGTGTACGACCTGGCCAAGTCCGTCGTCAACGGCAAGCCGCTGAGCGGCGAGGTGCGCGGCGACCTGAAGTCCGGTGGCGTCGGCTTCGCGGACTCCAACCCGAAGTACCAGGCGATGAAGGACGTCGTCGCCGCCGTGGCCAAGGCCAAGCAGGACATCATCGACGGCAAGGTCACCGTCAAGACCCAGTGAGCCTGCCTGCGGCCTCGGGCCGCTGACGGGAAAGCCCCGTGCCGATACGGCACGGGGCTCGCTCATGGCGTCCGCCCTCGCACATGGGCGTCAGCGGAAAGATCATTCCCCGGGCGTATCTTTGTGCGGTGAGGGCCTGGTATGCGACACCGTTCCGCAGCGGTGACCGAAAGTTCGAAACGGTCGCATAACACTCTGGTAAGGCGGGGTTCTCCGAATAGGTCTACGCGCGTTACGCTGCGGCGGAACCAGCGCCTGGTTTGGGCGCTTGCACAAAGGAGTCTCGTTCCATGCGCCGGGTGTCCCGTATCGCGATCGCAGGTGCCGCAACCGCGGCCCTCGCCGTCACCATGTCCGCTTGTGGTAGCAGCTCGACCAGTTCCTCCTCCAAGGAGGGCAAGAGCAAGGGCATCGGTCTGGCCTACGACATCGGCGGCAAGGGCGACCAGTCCTTCAACGACGCCGCGTTCGCCGGTTTCCAGAAGGCCGAGCAGGAGTTCAAGGTCGGCGGACGGGACGTCGAACCGAACGACAACGAGACGAACGCCGACAAGGTGCAGCGGCTGGAGCAGCTCGCCAAGGCGGGTTACAACCCGATCATCGGTGTCGGCTTCGTGTACGCGCCGGCCGTCAAGACGGTGGCGGCGAAGTACCCGAAGGTCACCTTCGGCATCATCGACGACAACAGCGACAAGGCGAAGAACGTCGCCGACATGGTCTTCCACGAGGAGCAGTCCTCGTACCTGGCCGGTGTCGCCGCGGCGAAGGCCACCAAGAAGAACCACGTCGGCTTCATCGGCGGTGTGGACATCCCGTTGATCCACAAGTTCCAGGCGGGCTTCGTCCAGGGCGCCAAGTCGGTGAACCCGAAGATCAAGATCGAGTCGCAGTACCTGACCCAGACGCCGCAGGAGGGTGGCTTCTCCAGCCCCGACAAGGGTGAGAGCGCCGCCAACGGCCAGATCGACGCGGGTGCCGACGTGATCTACGCCGCCGCCGGCCTCTCCGGCCAGGGCGTGATCAAGTCCGCCGCCGCGCACAAGGTGTGGGCCATCGGCGTGGACTCCGACCAGTACAAGCAGAGCGCGCTGGCGAAGTACAAGGACTACATCCTGACCTCGGCTCTGAAGAACGTCGAGGGCGCGGTCTACGACCTCTCGAAGTCCGTGATCAAGGACAAGAAGCCGCTCTCCGGCGAGATCCGCGGCGACCTCAAGTCGGGTGGCGTGGGCATCGCCCAGTCCAACCCGGCCTTCAAGAACAACGCCGACATCCAGGCCGCCCTCAAGAAGGCCGAAGAGGGCATCAAGAACGGCACCATCAAGGTGAAGACCTCCTGACCGAACGGCGACTGTACGGTCGTATGCCTGTCGGGGGCATGGCCAAAAGAACGCTGTAATGGCAGCGTTACGGCCACGGAACGGGGCACGGGCACGATGTCTGCCCGCGCCCCGTTCGCGCGGCAGAATGCTCGGAACGGATCGGGTACTTGAACAAGAACGATCAGGTCCGGGCACTATTTAAAGCAGGGGCGCTACGCGCGTAGAGCGGCCCCTTTCCCGAGGAGAGTGCGCCATCGACGCGTCCAGCAGCCCTCCGCTCACCGCTCAGTCGACAGTCGCGGTAGAGCTCGCGGGCATCACCAAGCGATTCCCCGGTGTCGTCGCCAACCACGACATCCACCTCACCGTCCGCAAGGGCACCGTGCACGCCCTGGTCGGCGAGAACGGCGCCGGCAAGTCGACCCTGATGAAGATCCTCTACGGCATGCAGAAGCCGGACGAGGGCACCATCACCGTCGACGGCGAGCAGGTGGCCTTCCACAGCCCCGCCGACGCCATCGCCCGCGGCATCGGCATGGTCCACCAGCACTTCATGCTGGCCGACAACCTGACCGTGCTGGAGAACGTGGTGCTCGGCAGCGAGAAGCTGTACGGCATCGGCGGCGGCGCCCGCAAGAAGATCAAGGAGATCTCCGACCGCTACGGCCTCGGTGTCCGCCCCGACGTCCTCGTGGAGGACCTCGGCGTCGCCGACCGCCAGCGCGTGGAGATCCTCAAGGTCCTCTTCCGCGGCGCCAAGACCCTGATCCTCGACGAGCCGACCGCCGTGCTCGTCCCGCAGGAGGTCGACGCGCTCTTCGACAACCTGCGCGAGCTCAAGTCCGAGGGCCTCTCCGTCATCTTCATCTCGCACAAGCTCGGCGAGGTGCTCTCCGTCGCGGACGACATCACCGTCATCCGGCGCGGTACGACCGTGGGCACGGCGATCCCCTCCGCGACCACCCCGCGCCAGCTCGCCGAGATGATGGTGGGCAGCGAGCTGCCCACCCCCGAGACCGCCGAGTCGACCGTCACCGACAAGGTCGTCCTGGAGGTCGAGGACCTCACCGTCTACGCCAGCGGCGGAGCCTCCCTCGGCCTGGAGGCCGAACCCACGGGCGAGGGCCTCACCGAGTTCGCGAGCGGCGGCGAGGCCAAGCGCGTCCTCGACGACGTCAGCTTCAGCATCCGCGCCGGCGAGGTCATGGGCATCGCCGGTGTCGAGGGCAACGGCCAGACCGAGCTCATCGACGCGCTGATCGGCACCAAGCACGCCGACTCCGGCCGGATCGTGTTCCTCGGCGAGGACATCACCCCCTGGCCCACCCGCAAGCGCCGCGAGCAGGGCGTTGGCTACATCCCCGAGGACCGCCACCGCCAGGGCCTGCTCCTGGAGTCCCCGCTCTGGGAGAACCGCATCCTCGGCCACGTCACCGAGAAGCCCAACGCCAAGGGCTTCTGGCTCGACCCCAAGGGCGCCCAGAAGGACACCCGCCGGATCGTCGAGGAGTACGACGTCCGCACCCCGGGTATCGACGTGACCGCGGCCTCCCTCTCCGGCGGCAACCAGCAGAAGCTGATCGTCGGCCGCGAGATGAGCCACAACCCCAAGTTCCTGATCGCCGCCCACCCCACCCGCGGTGTGGACGTCGGCGCCCAGGCGCAGATCTGGGACCGCATCCGGGAGGCCCGCCGCGAGGGCCTGGCCGTGCTGCTGATCTCCGCCGACCTGGACGAGCTGATCGGCCTGTCGGACACCCTGCGCGTGATCTACAACGGCAGGCTGGTCGCGGACGCCGACCCCGCCACCATCACGCCGGAGGAGCTGGGCTCGGCCATGACGGGTGCCGCGTCCGGTCACCTTGAGCACGTGGAAACCACCGACGAAGACGCCGGTCCGGAGGACGAGGCCCGATGAAGAAGTTCGACAAGGAGCGCGTGCTCCTCGCGGTGGCCGGCCCGGTCATCGCGCTCGTCCTGGCGATCGCGCTGACCTCGATCGTCCTGCTCGCCTCGGGCAAGAACCCGATCGAGCCGTACGCGCTGATGCTGGAGCAGCTGCCGTACTCGGACATCCAGGTCCTGATCATCAACCAGGCGTCGCTGTACTACATCGCCGCCATCGCGGTCGCCCTCGGCTTCCGTATGAACCTGTTCAACATCGGCGTCGACGGCCAGTACCGCCTCGCCGCGGTGATGACCGCCGTGGTCGGCGCCAACGTGGCCCTCCCGAGCTTCCTGCAGATCCCGCTGCTGCTTCTGGTCGCCATGTGCACCGGCGCCTTCTGGGCCGGCATCGCGGGCGTCCTCAAGGTCACCCGGGGCGTCAGCGAGGTCGTCGCGACGATCATGCTGAACGCCATCGCCACCAGCGTGATCGGCTACGTCACCCTCACCAACGTGTGGGGCGTGCAGGTCGGCAACAACGCGACGACCGGCATCATGAAGAAGTCCGGCTGGTTCCCCGGCATCAACCTGGGCTCGGACGTCGGCGAGATCTACGGCCTGGTCTTCCTCGCCGTCCTGCTCGGCGTCGGCTACTGGCTCGTCCTCAACCGCACCCGCTTCGGCTTCGACCTGCGCGCCACCGGCGCCTCCGAGACCGCCGCCGCGGCCTCCGGTGTCGACGCCAAGCGCATGGTGCTGATCTCCATGCTGATCTCCGGCGCCATCGCGGGCCTGTCCGGCCTGCCGCTGCTGCTCGGCGACGCCCACACCTACAGCCTGAGCTTCCCGGCGGGCCTCGGCTTCACCGCCATCGGCATCGCCCTCCTCGGCCGCAACAACCCCGGCGGCATCGCCCTCGCCGCCCTGCTGTGGGCCTTCCTCGACAAGGCCTCGCCCGCCCTCGACTACGCGACCCCGGTGGCGTACGAGAAGGAGATCGCCACGATCATGCAGGGCCTGATCGTCTTCGCGGTCGTCATCTCGTACGAGGCCGTACGCCAGTGGGGTCTGCGCCGCCAGCAGCGCCAGGTCGGCGCCGAGCTGGCCGCCGCCGCTCAGAACACCAAGAAGGAGGTGGCGGCCTGATGAGCACCGCGACCGTAGCGAAGCCTGAGGCGCAGCAGCCCGGCAAGCGCAGCCGCCGTATGTCGCTCCCGGTACTCCTGCTCGTCATCGCGGGTGTGCTGGTGCTGACCTCGATCGTCCGCCTGATCACCGGCGCGGACGGCATCACCTCGACCGGCCAGATGTCCACCGCGCTGGAGCTCGCGGTGCCGATCGGCCTCGCCGGTCTCGGCGGCCTGTGGGCCGAGCGCGCGGGCGTCGTCAACATCGGCCTCGAGGGCATGATGATTCTCGGCACCTGGTTCGGCGCCTGGGCGGGTTACCAGTGGGGCCCGTGGACCGGTGTGGTCTTCGGCATCGTCGGCGGTGCCCTCGGCGCCGTGCTGCACGCCATCGCCACCGTGACCTTCAACGTCAACCACATCGTCTCCGGTGTGGCCCTGAACATCCTGGCCCTCGGTACCACCCGCTACCTGTCGAAGTTCACCTTCGAGAACGCCCCGCAGGGCTCCTCCAAGCAGTCCCCGCCGATCGACTCGCTGGGCAGCTTCAGCGTCCCCGGTCTGGCCGACTGGCTGGACACCCTCAACAGCAAGCACTGGTTCCTGGTGTCGGACATCGGCGGCCTGCTCGGCGGCCTGGTCACCGACCTCTCGCCGCTCACCGTGATCGCGGTGGCCCTGGTCCCGCTCACCTGGTGGGTGCTGTGGCGCACCGCCTTCGGTCTGCGTCTGCGCTCCTGCGGTGAGAACCCGGTGGCCGCGGAGTCCCTCGGCGTGAACGTGTACAAGTACAAGTACATCGCCGTGATCATCAGCGGTGGCTTCGCCGGACTCGGCGGCGCCTTCCTTTCGATCGTCGCCTCTAACGTCTACCTGGACGGCCAGACCGCCGGCCGCGGCTACATCGGCCTCGCGGCGATGATCTTCGGCAACTGGATGCCGGGCGGCCTGGCCCTCGGCGCGGGCCTGTTCGGCTACACCGACAGCCTCAACCTGCGCGGCGGCACGGTGAACGTCCACGCGCTGATCCTGCTGCTGGCGATCCTGCTGCTGTTCGGCGCGGCGTACCTCGCCTGGAAGAAGAAGTACGTCCCCGCCCTCACCACGGTCGTGACCGCGGCCCTGATGTTCGTCTGGTACACCTCCACGAACGAGGTCCCGCGTCAGCTGGTGACGGCGACCCCGTACATCGTCACGCTGCTCGTCCTCTCGCTGTCCGCGCAGTCCCTGCGGATGCCGAAGGCGGACGGCCTGCCGTACCGGAAGGGGCAGGGCAAGTGACCACGCCCGCCGACTTCGACTGGGAGCCGCTGCGGGCCGAGGCGCGGGAGGCCATGTCCCACGCCTACGCCCCCTACTCGGGCTACCCGGTCGGTGTCGCGGCCCTGGTCGACGACGGGCGCACGGTCACCGGCTGCAACGTCGAGAACGCCTCCTACGGGCTCGGCCTGTGCGCCGAGTGCGGGCTGGTCTCACAGCTCCAGCGCACCGGGGGCGGCCGTCTGACGCACTTCACGTGCGTGGACGGCACCGGCGGACTGCTGGTGCCGTGCGGCCGGTGCCGCCAGCTGCTGTACGAGTTCGGCGGGCCGGACCTGCTCCTCGACACCCCGGCGGGCGTCCTGACGCTGTCGGAGATGCTGCCCCAGGCCTTCGGCCCGGACCATCTCACCAAGTAACTCCCCGCGGCCCCTCCGACCAGGTTCGAGGGGCCGCGGTCTTCGCAATCCCGGAAGGAACGCCATGGCCATGGACGCCATCTCCGTCATCCGCACCAAGCGGGACCGCGGTGAGCTCAGCGACGAGCAGATCGACTGGGTCATCGACGCGTACACACGCGGCGAGGTCGCCGACGAGCAGATGTCCGCACTCGCGATGGCCATCCTGCTCAACGGCATGAACCGCCGCGAGATCGCCCGCTGGACCGCCGCGATGATCGCCTCCGGCGAGCGCATGGACTTCTCGTCCCTGTCCCGCCCGACGGCCGACAAGCACTCCACGGGCGGCGTCGGCGACAAGATCACCCTGCCCCTGGCCCCCCTCGTCGCGGCCTGCGGCGCGGCGGTCCCCCAGCTCTCCGGCCGCGGCCTCGGCCACACCGGCGGCACCCTGGACAAGCTGGAGTCGGTCCCCGGCTGGCGCGCCCTGCTCTCCAACGAGGAGATGCTGCACGTCCTCGACACCACCGGCGCGGTGATCTGCGCGGCGGGCGACGGCCTGGCCCCGGCGGACAAGAAGCTGTACGCGCTGCGCGACGTGACCGGCACGGTCGAGGCGATCCCGTTGATCGCCTCCTCGATCATGTCGAAGAAGATCGCCGAGGGCACGGGCTCGCTGGTCCTGGACGTGAAGGTCGGCACCGGCGCGTTCATGAAGACCATCGAGGACGCCCGTGAGCTGGCCTCGACGATGGTGGGCCTGGGCACGGACCACGGCGTGAAGACGGTCGCGCTCCTGACCGACATGTCGACCCCCCTCGGCCTGACGGCCGGCAACGCCCTCGAGGTCCGCGAGTCGGTCGAGGTCCTCGCCGGCGGCGGCCCCGCGGACGTGGTCGAGCTGACCATCGCCCTGGCCCGCGAGATGCTCGACGCGGCCGGCGTGAAGGACGCCGACCCGGCGAAGGCCCTGGCCGACGGCTCGGCGATGGACGTCTGGCGCCGCATGATCGCGGCCCAGGGCGGCGACCCCGACGCCCCGCTCCCCACGTCGAGGGAACAGCACGTGGTCAAGGCCCCGGCCTCCGGCGTCCTCAGCCGCCTCGACGCCTACGGCATCGGTATCGCCGCCTGGCGCCTCGGCGCGGGCCGCGCCCGCAAGGAGGACCCGGTGCAGGCGGGCGCGGGCGTCGAGATCCACGCCAAGCCCGGCGAGCCGGTGACCGAGGGCCAGCCCCTCCTCACCCTCCACACGGACACCCCCGAGCGCTTCGAGTACGCGCTGCAGGCGGTGGACGGCTCGTTCGACATCGCGGCCGAGGGCACGGAGTTCACGCCGTCGCCGGTGGTGCTGGAACGTATCGCCTGACCAGGCGATTTCCCCTTCGGGTGAACGGGATCGGTGGACCTGCGCCGATCCCGTTCGGCATGCTGGGATCGGTGACGCCCCGATAGGAGACCGCCATGAGCGCACTCACCGTCAGCCAGGACCCCGAGCAGAGCTGGGACGACCTCGTCCGGTTCTGGGAGGAGATGGAATGGCCCGAGGGCAGCAAGGTGGAGATCATCGAGGGGATCATCACCGTGTCACCTGCTCCCGCGTACCGCCACAACGTGATCGCGGAACGCATCCAGCGTCGCCTCTACTCCGTGATTCCCGAGAGTGGGGGGTCTTCCAGACACTGGCCATCGCCGTGCCGTCCCGCATGGGCATGCTCATCCCGGACATCGTGGTGGCCCCGGTGCGGGAGCACACTGAGGCGGACCCCCGCATTCCGGCGGCCCTGGCCGAACTCGTCGTCGAGGTCACCTCCAAGTCCAACGCCCGCCACGACCGCATCAGCAAGCCCGCCGCCTACGCCACCACGGGCATTCCGCTGTACCTCCTCGTCGACCGTTGGGCTCCCGAAGGCCTCAGCGCGACGCTCTACGGAGAACCCAAGGGCGATGTCTACCGCCCGCTGAGCACCGCCAAGTTCGGCGAGGCCCTCAAGATTCCCGCCCCCTTCGATCTCGTCATCGACACCAGCGAGTTCCCCGCCGAGTAGGGCTCGCCCCGCTCCGATGAATTACGGGGGGCCACCCGGTCTACAGCACGTGGACCCCAAGACACCCCCCGTACTCGTGCTGCCCGGTCCCGTCACCAAGGACCAGGTGACCGGGCTCTGCGACGACGTACGGGCGATGCTGGCGGTCAGCGGGGCCGGGATCGTCATATGCGATGTCGGCGGGCTCGGGCCCCCCGGACTCGGCGCCGTCGACCTGCTGGCCCGCCTCGCGCTGGCCGCCCGCCGGGCCGGAGGACGGATACGCCTGCGCGACCCCGATCCGGCGCTACCCGCCCTGCTCGACCTCGTCGGTCTCCGCTTCCAGGTGGAGGGGCAGGTCGAAGAGCGGGAACCAGCGCTTGGTGTCGAGGAAGCAGTGGAACCCGGTGATCCGGTCGTCTGATATCTCCAGCACCTGGACCGCCCAGGCGGTGAACCCGCCCGCCTCGGGGTCCGGCTTGTACTGGGCGAAGCCCGGCAGGCCGTTGACCCGCACCGGCAGCAGGCGGGATCCCGCGCAGGCGGAGCCGAGGGTCGTCATGAAGCCCGTGATGTCGTCGTGGCCGGTCAGCCACAGGTCGAACGGCGGCATCGTCATGACGGCGTCCTCGTGCAGCAGGGCCGTCAGCGCCGTCATGTCGTACCCCTCGAACGCCTTCACATAACGTTCCAGGAGCTTTTGCTGCTCCTCGTCCAAGGGGTCCGACACCGCCGCCCCGACCCCCGTGTCCTGCCGCTCCGCGAGCGTCGCCCGCGCCCGCTGCAGCGCGCTGTTCACCGAGGCGACCGTGGTGCCGAGCAGCTCGGCGACCTCGCTCGCCTTCCAGGCCAGCACCTCCCGAAGGATCAGCACGGCCCGCTGCTTGGGCGGCAACTGCTGCAGCGCGGCCATGAAGGCGAGCCGCACCGACTCCTTGGCGACGGCCGCATCCGCCGGATCCTCGACCGCGGGCAGCACGCGGGCGTCCGGCATCGGCTCCAGCCAGGTGTGGTCCGGGCGGGGGGAGAGCGCCGCCCGGGCGAGCGGCGTCGACTCCGTGAGGTCCATCGGCCGGGCGCGCTTGTTGCCCGCGGACAGCATGTCCAGGCAGACGTTCGTCGCGATCCGGTACAGCCAGGAGCGGAGGCTGGAGCGGCCCTCGAACTTGTCGTAGCTCCGCCAGGCGCGGACCAGGGTGTCCTGCACCGCGTCCTCCGCCTCGAAGGAGGAACCCAGCATCCGGTAGCAGTACCCGGTCAGCTCGGTCCGGTGCTTCTCCAGCGCGACGTCCAGGTCCGTCGTCGTCGCCGTGCCGCTGTTGCCCATCGTCCACCCGCCCCTGTGGCCGTTCCTGTCGCGCGCCTGCACGCCCCAGCACTTCGGAAGCTACCGCAGCCCACTGACAATGGCCCCCGCAGTGATCGAAGGGGCAGGTCAGGAGCCCTTCAGGGGCACGTCAGACCAGGGGCGAAGGCCACGCTCAGTGCGCGCCCAGCGGCTCCCGCCGCGCCGCCACCCGGGCCGCGTGCGAGCCGAACACCGTGATCGTCACGACGCCGAGGATCGCGAGGACGCCGACGCCGACCGTGCCGGCCCAGCCGCCCGCGTGGAAGGCGAGCGCGCCGAGCGTGCTGCCGACGCTGGAGCCGATGTAGTACGCGGACTGGTACAGCGCCGAGGCCTGCGCCCGGCCGGTCGTCGCCGTCTTGCTGACCGCCGAGGACGCGACCGCGTGGCCCGCGAAGAAGCCCGCGGTGATCAGGACCAGGCCCAGCAGGACCAGCGGGAGGGAGGCCGCGAGGGACAGGAGCAGGCCCGTCGCCGTGGTGGCGCCGGCCAGGTACAGCGCGCCGCGCCGGCCCAGGCGGCCGACCAGGCGGCCCGCCGTCGACGCCGACACCGTACCGACGAGGTAGACCAGGAAGATCGAGCCGACGATGCCCTGCGGCAGGCCGAAGGGCTCCTCCGTCAGGCGGTAGCCGATCACCGTGTACACGCCGCCGAACACCGTCATGAACAGCGCGCCGATCGCGTACAGGCGGCACAGCAGCGGGTTGCCGAGGTGGTCGCGGACCGTGCGGGCCAGCACGCCCGGGCGCAGCGACCCCGGCGTGAAGTGCTTGGGCGCGGGCAGCAGCAGCCGGAACGCGACCGCGCAGGCCACCGCGATCGCGCCGACCACGCCGACCGCGACCCGCCAGCCCCATTCCTGGGCCACCCAGCCGGTGATCACCCGGCCGCTCATACCGCCGACGCTGTTGCCCGCGACGAACAGGCCGATCGCCGTGACCAGCGCCTTCGGCCGGACCTCCTCCGCCAGATACGCCGTCGCGGAGGCCGGCAGCCCGGCCAGCGCCGCGCCCTGGAGCGCCCGCAGCACCACCAGCGCGCCCAGCGACGGCGCGAAGGGGACCAGCACCCCGACGGTCACCGCGGTCACCAGCGAGGCCGTCATCACCGTACGGCGGCCGAAGCGCTCGGACAGGGCGCTCATCGGCAGGACGAACAGCGCGAGCCCGCCGGTCGCCGCCGCCACCGTCCAGCTCGCCTCGCTCGCCGCCACCCCGAACTCGCCGGAGATCAGCGGCAGCAGGGCCTGGGTGGAGTACAGCAGCGCGAAGGTCGCGACCCCGGCGAGGAAGAGGGCGAGGCTCATCCGGCGGTAGCCGGGGCCGCCCGGGGTCATCCGGGAGTCGGAGGGAGCGGGAGGGGACGTGACGGCGCCCACGACGGTGGACGCCCCGGTATCGGCGGGAGACATGCTTCGAAGCTACGGACGAGCCCGCTCATCCGTCCAATGCATGGAATCGCCATAATCGTTCCCATGGTGCATCAGCAGAGGTCACAGGAGCGTCTGTCACAGCACGGTGACACAGAAGACATCGTCACAGTGCTCGCCCCACGCCTGGCGTACTTCGCCGGCGTCGCCCGCACCGAGCACGTCACCCGGGCCGCGCGGGAGATGCAGGTCCCGCAGTCCACCCTGTCCCGGGCCATGGTCCGCCTGGAGCAGGACCTGGGCGTCGACCTGTTCGCCCGCCGTGGCCGCACCGTCTCCCTCACCCCCGCCGGGCGCACCTTCCTCGCCTCCGTCGAACGCGCCCTCGCCGAGGTCGGGCGGGCCGCCGACGAGGTGCGCGCCGACGCCGACCCGGCCACCGGCAAGGTCGCCTTCGGCTTCCTGCACACGATGGGCGCCGAGACGGTCCCCGGCCTCCTCCAGGCCTTCCGCGCCGATCATCCGCGCGTCCGCTTCAGCCTCGTCCAGAACTACGGCGAGGCGATGCTCGAAGGCCTGAGGGCGGGCGAACTGGACCTCTGTCTGACCTCCCCGGTCCCCGACGCCCCCGACCTGGTCGCCCGACGGCTCGACGAGCAGAAGCTCCGCCTGGTCGTCCCCGCCGACCACCCCCTGGCCGGCCGCAGGCGCGTCCGCCTGGCCGAGGCCGCCGACGAAACCTTCGTCACCCTCGAACCCGGCTACGGCCTGCGCCGCATCACCGACGACCTCTGCAAGGAGGCGGGCTTCAAGCCCCGTATCGCCTTCGAGGGCGAGGAGGCGGAAACCCTCCGGGGGCTGGTCGCGGCGGGTCTGGGCGTGGCCCTCCTGCCCCCGCCGGTCTTCCCCCGCCCGGGAGTCACCGAACTGACGGTCACCGCCCCGAGAGCGGCCCGGGAGATCGGCGTGGCCTGGCTGGACGGCCACCCGGACACACCCCCGGTGGCGGCCTTCAAGAAGTTCCTGCTGTCCAGAAGGGGCAGCCTGCTGCCCTAGGACCCCGTCCGGACACCCCCTAGCTAGCCTTGGCGGATCGACCGCCCGAACCCCACCGCCAACGGCATCCGCAGCCCTATGGGCGGCGGCGCGGCCAACGCGTCCTCCAGCGGACGCGCGAACGCGTGCCCGAACAGCGCCCCCATCGCGAAGTCGGCCACCAGCGAGGTCACTTCGCTGCGGTACTGATGCAACCCGTGTCCGTCCGAGTGCACTTCGAACCGGCACACCTCCCGGTTCACCTTCTTCGCCCGGGCCGCCAGCCGGAACGACAACTCCGGGTCGCTGCGCTCGTCGTTGGTGCCGTGCACGATCAGCACCCGCCGCCCCACCAGCTGCCGCACCGGCTCGGCGGGGACGGCCACGTCCTCCTCCGGGAGCCAAGGGGCGACAGCGGCGACGGAGTTGACGGTCTCGTGCCCGCCCGCCCGCAGTGCCGCCCGGCCGCCCATCCCGAGCCCCACCAGGCAGACGGGGACGTCGCCGTACCGCCGTACGATCTCGTCCGCCGCCCAGGAGGCGTCGCCCGCCAGATGGGCCTCGCTGCCGTTCCAGCCGCGATAGCGGTACTGGACGACATGTGTGGCGAGCCCCTCGTCGCGGCCCGCGCGTGCGAGCCTGCGTCCGAGGGCGCGGACGAAGGCCGTCGCCCAGACGGGGGACGGCCTGCGGGCGGATACCTCCTCGCCGCCGGGCAGGAGCAGTACCGCACCGCTCACCGCCGACGGTTCCGGGCCGACTGCCCTGCCCAGCCGGGCCGTTCGGGCCGGCGTCGCTTGCTGTGCCATGACAGAACAGTGTCAGAAGTGGCGGTGTACGCCACCCGTCCGTGCGGTCACCGTTACGTATCGACGGATTCGTACAGCGGTGATCTACGCGCGTAGGAGTTAGAGTGCGGAAATGACGAGCCAGACTGCACCGAGCCAGACGGCGTCGACTGGGGGCGTCCCGACGCCGGACCACATCCGCCGGGCCCCCAAGGTTCTGCTGCACGACCACCTCGACGGCGGTCTCCGCCCCGGGACCGTCGTCGAACTCGCCCGGGAAACCGGCTACTCCCAGCTCCCCGAGACCGACCCCGACAAGCTCGGCACTTGGTTCGCCGAGGCCGCCGACTCCGGATCCCTGGAGCGGTACCTGGAGACCTTCTCGCACACCGTCGGCGTGATGCAGACCCGCGACGCGCTGGTCCGGGTGGCCCGTGAGTGCGCCGAGGACCTGGCCGAGGACGGAGTCGTCTACGCCGAGGTGCGCTACGCGCCCGAGCAGCACCTGGAGGCCGGGCTCAGCCTGGAGCAGGTCGTCGAGGCCGTCAACGAGGGCTTCCGGCAGGGCGAGGCGAACGCGCGGGTGAACGGCCACCGCATCCGGGTCGGCGCCCTGCTGACCGCCATGCGGCACGCCGCCCGCGCCCTGGAGATCGCCGAACTCGCCAACCGCTACCGCGACCTGGGTGTCGTCGGCTTCGACATCGCGGGCGCCGAGGCCGGCTACCCGCCCACCCGGCACCTGGACGCCTTCGAGTACCTGAAGCGGGAGAACAACCACTTCACCATCCACGCCGGTGAGGCGTTCGGGCTGCCGTCCATCTGGCAGGCCCTGCAGTGGTGCGGCGCCGACCGGCTCGGGCACGGCGTGCGGATCATCGACGACATCCAGGTGCACGAGGACGGCTCGGTGAAACTCGGGCGGCTGGCGTCCTACGTCCGGGACAAGCGCATCCCGCTGGAACTGTGCCCCAGCTCCAACCTCCAGACCGGGGCCGCCACCTCCTACACCGAGCACCCGATCGGGCTGCTGCGGCGCCTGCACTTCCGGGCCACGGTCAACACGGACAACCGTCTTATGTCCCACACCAGCATGAGCCGGGAGTTCGAGCACCTCGTCGAGGCATTCGGTTACACGCTCGACGACATGCAGTGGTTCTCCGTCAATGCGATGAAATCCGCGTTCATTCCTTTCGATGAACGACTGGCCATGATCAATGACGTCATCAAGCCCGGATACGCCGAGCTGAAATCCGAATGGCTGTTCCGGCAGACCGCCTCCACCAGCGGTTCTGTGCATCGGGAGGGTTGATCGGGGGTCGACGGGCGGCACGGATTGCAGGCGGCTTTCACCATCCGTCCGCATTTCGATGTTTGCGGTGGGCGGGTCCGCGTGTTTACGGTCGGGGACCGCTTGATCCCCGTCATCCATTCAAGGACGCATTCACCATGAAGCAGTCTGCTGCCAAGACCCTCGGTGTCGCCGCCCTCGGTGTTGCCTTCGCCGCCGTCGGCGCGGGCGCGGCCAACGCGGCCCCGGCCGCCCAGAAGGTCCCCCAGCCCCTGGGCTCCGTCACCCAGACGCTGCCGACCGGGAAGGTCGCCAAGGAACTGCCGAATGCCAAGGAGACGCTGGCGCAGGGCGAGAACGCGGTCGGCGGGGGCGTGGCCGCCACCAAGCCGGTCGCCCGGAAGCTGCTCGGCAACACCCCGGCCGCACCGGTGGTCGGCCGTCTCGGCGGCCTGCCGCTGAAGGGCGCCCCGCTCGGCTGAGCCCGGCACGCACACGCCGTTGGGGCGCTCTCCGGAGGATCCGGGAGCGCCCCAACGGCGTACGCGCGGCCATGGAACTCACCAGGCCGTGCGCGTCTTGTCCTCCGAGGGCAGCAGGATCCACAGCGCTATGTAGAGCAGGAACTGCGGACCGGGCAGCAGGCAGGAGACCAGGAAGATCACCCGCATCGTCGTGGCGGAGGTACCGAAGCGCCGTGCCAGCGCGGCGCACACTCCGCCGATCATGCGGCCATGGGTGGGGCGGGCGAGGGCGGTCATGTCCGGCTCCTTCGTGAGCGTCGTCCGAGGCCGCCGGGCCGGCTGCCTCGTCTGACATCCACGGTACGGAGACGAAGGGGACGAAGCGTCGCTCTACGGTGCGATCCCGACCCTGGGAATCGTCGGGGTCCGCCCCTGAGAGGCCTCCTCCTGCCGGGCGGCCGTACCGCTCACCCGCTCGCCCCTGCGGCGGAGCCAGGCCCGGCCCGCCGGGACGACGGCGAGGTGCGCCAGGATCACCCCGGCCGTGTTCAGCAGTACGGAGTCCACGTCCACGACCCGGCCGGGCACGCCCGTCTGCAGCAGCGCGATGCCGAGCGAGAGCAGGGCGCCCGTGGTCGCCGTACGGATCAGTGAGGCGAGCGGGGAGACGGCGAGCCTGCCGTGCGCCATCGGCAGCAGCACGCCCAGCGGCGCCAGCAGCGCGAGGCCCTCACCGATCCGCCGGGCCGCCTGGGGCCAGCCGAGCGCCAGGTCGGCCCGGATCCCGGCCAGTGGCCGCAGATTGGCGGGCATCACCCAGGGGACGTCCAGCGGTCGAAGCATGAGCCAGGCGACGAACGCGAGGTGTGCGACCAGGAGGGCACCCCCTGTCACACGGACGCTGATCGCGGCGCTGCCGCCGATGGAGCCTTGACGCTGCACGCCCCCCTAGACGCGCCCGTGTGCACGATCGGTTCCGGATCCGCCGTACGCGCGTGCGTGAGGCTTGCGCCACACCCGGGATCGCCCGGCACGTCAGTCGGCCGTCACCTCACTGGACGGCGGCTCGACGCTGCCCGGCCGGGAGCGCACGTCGTCGGTGCACTCGTACCGGCGCAGCGGCGCGTTCCCCGGCCCGCCCAGGATGACCGAACCGTCGCCCTCGGCCGCCGCCGAGTCGGAGAAGGTGCACACGATCTGGGCGAGGGCGTACGAGCTGAGCCGGTCCGGCGCGGTGCTCAGCCGCAGTGTGTCCTCGGGGTCCTTCGGGCGCGGGCCGCTCACGGCCATGGCGCCGCGCACGTACGTCGTGTACCC
This sequence comes from Streptomyces sp. NPDC039424, assembly GCF_055639495.1. Taxonomy (NCBI): domain Bacteria; kingdom Bacillati; phylum Actinomycetota; class Actinomycetes; order Kitasatosporales; family Streptomycetaceae; genus Streptomyces; species Streptomyces sp. NPDC039424. Next base: position 427,367 of record NZ_JBVKAI010000002.1, on the reverse strand, counting down.
GGCCCCCTTCTCGCCGGCCGACGGCGTCTGCGCGAGCTGGTCCAGCAGCCCCTGAGCCACTATCACCCGCCGCCTGGCGTCCGGCGTGCCGTCCGGGACCCGCACCGAACGGTCGACCGCGCCCAGCGAGGAGCCGCACAGCAGGAAGACCTGCACCGGCATCCCGTGCGAGGACTGCGTGGTGATGTCCGGCTCGGTCAGCGAGCACGGCACCCGCGAAGGTGCCGCGCCGAAGTCCGTCGGTACCTCGGTGGCCCGGATCCCGCAGCCGGTGAGCAGCGCGGCGAGCACCGGCAGCGCCAGCAGGCGTCGGACGTTCATGACGCCCCTCCCTCGGAACCGTCGCCCTCGCCGTCGTTCTCCTCCGTCAGCGCCGAGGCGTCCCGCGGCAGCCGCAGCGTGAAGACCGCGCCGCCTTCGGGTGAGTTGGCGGCGGTGATCCCGCCGCCGTGGATGTGCGCGTTCTCCATCGCGATGGACAGGCCGAGGCCGCTGCCCTCGGAACGCGGCCGGGAGGCGCTGGCCTTGTAGAAGCGGTCGAAGACGTGCGGCAGGACGTCCTCGGGGATGCCGGGCCCGTGGTCGCGCACCGCGATGACCAGGTCGTCGCCGTCTATACGCACCGACACCCGCACCGGCGACCCGCCGTGCTTGAGCGCGTTGCCGATCAGGTTGGCGAGGATGACGTCCAGGCGGCGCGGGTCCAGCCGGGAGTGGATGCCCCGCTCCGCGTCCAGCTCGACGGCGTCCAGCCAGGCGCGGGCGTCGATGCAGGCGGTGATCTGGTCGGCGATGTCGACGTCGTCCAGGACCAGCCGGGCGGTGCCCGCGTCGAAGCGGGTGACCTCCATCAGGTTCTCGACCAGGTCGTTCAGCCGCCGGGTCTCGCTCACCACCAGCCGTACGGCGGGCTCGATCATCGGGTCGATGCCCCCGGCCTCCGACTCCAGCTCCTCCTCCAGCACCTCCGTGACGGCGGTGATGGCGGTCAGCGGCGTACGCAGCTCGTGGGACATGTCGGCCACGAACCGCCGGGACGAGTCGTCCCGCGCGGCCATGTCCGCGACCCGCTTCTCCAGCGCCTCGGCCGCGTTGTTGAACGTCCGCGACAGGTCGGCGAGTTCATCGGTGCCGGAGACCCTGAGCCGGGTGTCCAGCTTGCCCTCGCCGAGCCGCCGGGCGGCCACGCCGAGGCGGTGCACCGGCTTCAGCACCGTCGTCGCGGCGGCCTGCGCGAGCAGCGCCGAGCCGATCAGCGCGAGGCCGGTGGCGATGCCGAGCGACCAGGCCAGCGAGTTGAGGTCCTTGGCCTCCGGCTCCAGCGACTTGACCATGTATCCGGTCGGGCCGCCGCCGATCACCTTCGTACCGGCCACCAGATACGGGGTGCCGTCGTCGACGACCCGCTGCCAGTACAGGTGGTACGGCGACTCGTTGCCGTCGGTCACCTTCTGCTTCTTGTCCACCGCGGCCCGCAGCGACCTGGGCACGTCCTCCAGCGCGAACCCGTTCAGGCCCCCGGAGTTGCCGTACACGGTCTTGCCGTCCGCGTCCGTCGCGACCAGCAGCACGCTGAAGCGCTGGCTGCTGCCCGCCATCTGACCGGCGGTCCGCTGGACTTCGTCCTGGGTGGGGTGCACGGGCAGCGCGCCGGCCCGGTTCTGCATCTCCTGCTGGAAGTCGCGCAGCACCGAGTCCTGGGCGCGGGTCAGCACCGCCTCCCGGTTCAGCCAGTACGCGATGCCGGACGCCGAGACGGCGGCGGTGAGGGCGACCAGCCCGAAGACCACGACCAGCCGCAGCCGCAGACTGGTGAAGCGCAGCCGCGACACAGCTCCCTTGCGACCCGCGGACCAGCCGCGGAACCCCCCTTGCACCTTGGTCACTGAGGCGAGTCCAGCCGGTAGCCGACACCACGGACGGTACGGATCAGCGTCGGGGACGAGGGCACGTCCTCGACCTTGGCGCGCAGCCGCTGCACACACGCGTCCACCAGCCGCGAGTCGCCCAGGTAGTCGTGCTCCCACACCAGCCGCAGCAACTGCTGCCGGGACAGCGCCTGCCCCGGCCGCCGGCTCAGCTCCAGCAGCAGCCGCAGCTCGGTCGGCGTCAGCTGGAGGTCCTCGCCGTTCTTCGTCACGGTCATCGCCGAGCGGTCGATGACGAGGCTGCCGAAGGTCGCCGAATCACTGGACTCCCGCTCCCCGCGCCGCAGCACGGCCCGGATCCTGGCGTCCAGCACCCGCCCCTGCACGGGCTTGACGACATAGTCGTCCGCCCCCGACTCCAGCCCGACCACCACGTCGATGTCGTCGCTGCGCGCGGTCAGCAGGATGATCGGCAGCTGGTCCGTGCGCCGGATGCGCCGGCACACCTCGAACCCGTCGATGCCGGGCAGCATCACATCCAGCACGATCAGGTCCGGCCGCTGCTCGCGCAGCAGCTTCAGGCCGTCCTCGCCGGTGGCAGCGGTGGCAACCCGATGTCCCTGGCGCGTAAGAGACAGCTCCAGGGCCGTACGGATGGCGTCGTCGTCCTCGATCAGCAACAGGGAAGGCACGGGGCTCATTCTGGCCCATGGAGGGGCCGTCGGACGACCTGTGGGCCCGGGTGACCTCCCAGCGTCCTACGGGTAGCCCGTACCGCCACTGGCTGTGCGCACCGTGTGACACCCGTGTGGCCGACCCCTGTGACAGGTCTGTGACAGTCGGCGGACACGGCCATGAAGTCCCCTCGGCAAGCTTTTCGGCACAGGCAAGGAAGCGAGCCTGAGCGAGACGAACACCGGAAGTCCACGACGGGGGGCGCGAGATGAACACGCTGCACGGCACCAGCACCAGCGCAGTGGTCACGCGTCTGCACGACGTGCACCGGGGTTCCGAGAAGTCCGGTGCCGTGAGCGGGCGGGGGTGCGCTCGCGGCACCGGGCGTCAGCACACCGCCTTCATGACGGTGGTTGACGCTCACACGGGGGAAACGCACGGGGGAGCAGCGTACGGGGAGGCCACGGGGGAGCGTCGTTCCCTGTCGGAGGTGGAGTTCACCGCCTACGTCCAGGAGCGCCGCGCCTCCCTGTACGCCACCGCCTACCACCTGACCGGCGACCGCTTCGAGGCCGAGGACCTGCTGCAGAGCGCGCTGTTCTCGACGTACCGGGCGTGGGACCGGATCAGCGACAAGGCGGCGGTCGGCGGATACCTCCGCCGCACCATGACGAACCTGCACATCAGCGCCTGGCGGCGCCGCAAGCTCAACGAGTACCCGACCGAGGAACTGCCGGAGACGCCCGGCGACACGGACGCCATGCGCGGCACCGAACTGCGCGCGGTCCTGTGGCAGGCGCTGGCCCGGCTGCCCGAACTCCAGCGCACCATGCTGGTCCTGCGCTACTACGAGGGCCGCACGGACCCGGAGATCGCGGAGATCCTCGACATCAGTGTCGGCACGGTGAAGTCCAGCATCTGGCGGTCGCTCCGCCGGCTGCGCGAGGACGAGGTCCTCAGCTTCGGCCGTGACGAGGAGTACGCCTTCGGGGAGCTCGTCGCCTGAAGGTCCGGGGGGAAACACGGGGGAGCACCATCTGGGGGGTGCACGGGGGAGCTCCGTCACGGGGGACACGGACGGAGCGCGTGACAGCGGGACTGGAGGGCCGGGGGGTCCGTCCAGTCCCGTTCGTCTTGCCGCGAGTTCCGGTACGGGCGCCGGTCAGGCCGCCGTACGGGCCCGGGGCTGCCGTCCCGCCGCCGCTGTCGCCAGCCGGTCCAGCGCCTCGTCACGGTCGCAGGGGTGTGCGCCCAGCGAGACCTGGCGGGTGACGATCGACCGCTCCGCGCGCATCAGCCGCCAGCCGCGGCGCAGCAGGAACGGCACCGACTTGCGGCCCTCCTTCAGGTCCCGCAGGAAGCGCCGCCGGAAGGTGGTGACCGGCCCGCGGGTCAGGCAGAGCGCGTCCGCCAGCACCCCGAGTTCCCGGCAGCGTTCGACGATCTCGGCCGCGAAGATGCCCTCCGCGATGAACAGCGGGGTACGCCCGATGTGCAGCGTCTCCTCGCCGGTGCGGGCGCTCAGCGAGATGTCGTACACCGGTACCGGCGTCGACCTCGTGGCGCACAGCCGGGTGATGGCCTCGACCGCGACGTCCGCGTCCCACGACAGCGGATGGTCCCAGTCGATGTCCGAACTCCCCTCCACCAGCGGCAGCGTCGGGTCGTCGCCCTCCTTGTAGAAGTCGTCGAGGCGCAGCACGGGAAGCCCGGAACGGGCGGCGACGAGTGACTTGCCGGAGCCCGAGGGGCCGCACAGCAGCACGACACGGGCGGGAGACGGGGGATGAATGCTCACGGAACACCAGTTTGACGCATGGCGCACCCGCTGCCGACCCCGCGGGTCGGCTTTGGAGTGCGCATCACACCTCGACTACCCTTCGTGTCGGTTTCGGTACGCTGCGCACCTGAACCCGGAGAGCCGTGCCTCCCCCGGACGGAGGGGAAGCGCGGCTCTCGGCCTGCGCGGGCTCAGTACGACGATCCGGACGCGCCCAGCGACCCCGTCGGATGCCAGACGGTCTTCGTCTCCAGGAACGCCGTCATACGGTCGATCCCCGGAGTCGCCGCGTAATCCACAGGCTGTGGACGAAGGACGCGCTTGAGGTTGTCCGCCGCCGCGATCTCCAGTTCCTTCGCCAGCGCCTCGTCGGCGCCCGCGAGGTCGATGGCGTTGACGTCCTGGTGCGCGGCCAGCGGGGCGGCGATCTCCGCCGTGCGGCCTGACAGGACGTTGACGACACCGCCCGGGACGTCGGAGGTGGCCAGCACCTCGCCCAGGGAGAGGGCGGGCAGCGGGGCCTGCTCGGAGGCGATCACGACCGCCGTGTTGCCGGTGGCGATCACCGGGGCCACGACCGACACCAGGCCGAGGAAGGACGACTCCTGCGGGGCCAGGACGGCGACCACGCCGGTCGGCTCGGGGGAGGAGAGGTTGAAGTACGGGCCCGCGACCGGGTTGGCGCCGCCGATCACCTGGGCGATCTTGTCGGTCCAGCCCGCGTACCAGACCCAGCGGTCGATCGCCGCGTCCACCTGCGCGGCGGCCTTCGCCTTCGACAGGCCCTCGGCGTCGGCGACCTCGCGCACGAACTGCTCGCGGCGGCCCTCCAGCATCTCGGCGACGCGGTAGAGGATCTGGCCGCGGTTGTACGCCGTCGCGCCGGACCATCCGCCGAACGCCTTGCGCGCGGCCACGACCGCGTCACGGGCGTCCTTGCGGGAGGAGAGGGGCGCGTTCGCCAGCCACTTGCCCTTCGAGTCGCTCACCTCGTACACCCGGCCGCTCTCGGAACGCGGGAACTTCCCGCCGACGTACAGCTTGTAGGTCTTGAAGACGGAGAGTCGCTCAGTCTTTTCGGTCTTCTCAGACATCGAGGTACGCCTCCAGGCCGTGGCGACCGCCCTCGCGGCCGAAGCCCGACTCCTTGTAGCCGCCGAACGGCGAGGTGGGATCGAACTTGTTGAACGTGTTGGACCAGACGACACCGGCGCGCAGCTTGTTCGCGACGGCCAGGATGCGCGAGCCCTTCTCGGTCCAGATGCCCGCCGACAGGCCGTACTGCGTGTTGTTCGCCTTGGCGACCGCCTCGTCGGGCGTGCGGAAGGTGAGGACCGACAGCACCGGGCCGAAGATCTCGTCCCGGGCGATGGTGTGCGCCTGGGTGACGTTCGTGAACAGCGTCGGCGCGAACCAGTAGCCGGAGGAGGGCAGTTCGCAGGCCGGGGACCAGCGCTCGGCGCCCTCCGCCTCGCCCTGCTCGGCCAGCGCGGTGATCCGGGACAGCTGCTCGGCGGAGTTGATCGCGCCGATGTCGGTGTTCTTGTCCAGCGGGTCGCCGAGGCGCAGCGTGGACAGCCGGCGCTTGAGGGAGTCCAGCAGCTCGTCCTGGATCGACTCCTGGACCAGCAGGCGGGAGCCCGCGCAGCAGACCTGGCCCTGGTTGAAGAAGATGCCGCCCACGATGCCCTCGACGGCCTGGTCGATCGGGGCGTCGTCGAAGACGATGTTGGCGCCCTTGCCGCCCAGTTCCAGGGTGAGCTTCTTGCGCGTGCCGGCGACCGTGCGGGCGATCTCCTTGCCCACCGCGGTGGAGCCGGTGAACGCCACCTTGTTCACGTCCGGGTGCGCGACCAGCGCGGCGCCCGTGTCGCCGTAGCCCGGAAGGATGTTGACGACACCCCTGGGCAGGCCCGCCTGGCGGCAGATGTCCGCGAAGAACAGCGCGGAGAGGGGAGTGGTCTCGGCGGGCTTCAGGACGACCGTGTTGCCGGTCGCCAGCGCCGGGGCGATCTTCCACGCCAGCATCAGCAGCGGGAAGTTCCAGGGGATGACCTGACCCGCGACGCCCAGCGGCCGGGGGTCCGCACCGAAACCGGCGTGCCCGAGCTTGTCCGCCCAGCCCGCGTAGTAGAAGAAGTGCGCGGCCACGAGGGGCAGGTCGGCGTCCCTCGTCTCCTTGATGGGCTTGCCGTTGTCCAGCGTCTCCAGGACGGCCAGCTCACGGCTGCGCTCCTGGATGATGCGGGCGATACGGAAGAGGTACTTGGCGCGCTCCGAGCCGGGCAGCGCCGACCACTTCTCGAAGGCCTTGCGGGCGGCCCGGACGGCGCGGTCGACGTCCTCGGAACCGGCCTGGGCGACCTCGGAGAGGACCTCCTCCGTCGACGGCGAGACGGTCTTGAAGACCTTGCCGTCGGCCGCCTCGGTGAACTCGCCGTCGATGAACAGGCCGTACGAGGGCGCGATGTCCACGATCGCGCGGGACTCGGGCGCGGGTGCGTATTCGAATGCCGATGCCATGGTGATCAGTCCACCGTCACGTAGTCGGGGCCGGAGTAACGGCCGGTGGCCAGCTTCTGACGCTGCATCAGCAGGTCGTTCAGAAGCGAGGAGGCGCCGAAGCGGAACCAGTGGTTGTCCAGCCAGTCCTCGCCGACGGTCTCGTTGACGAGGACGAGGAACTTGACGGCGTCCTTGGTGGTGCGGATGCCGCCGGCCGGCTTCACGCCGACCTGTACCCCGGTCTGCGCCCGGAAGTCGCGCACGGCCTCCAGCATGAGCAGGGTGTTGGCCGGCGTCGCGTTCACCGCGACCTTGCCGGTCGAGGTCTTGATGAAGTCGGCCCCCGCCAGCATGCCGAGCCAGCTCGCGCGGCGGATGTTGTCGTACGTCGACAGCTCGCCGGTCTCGAAGATCACCTTCAGGCGGGCGCTCGTGCCGCAGGCCTCCTTCACGGCGACGATCTCGTCGTACACCTTCAGGTACTTGCCGGAGAGGAACGCCCCGCGGTCGATGACCATGTCGATCTCGTCGGCGCCCGCGACGACGGCGGCGCGGACGTCGGCCAGCTTCACGTCGAGAGCGGCGCGGCCCGCCGGGAAGGCGGTGGCGACCGAGGCGACCTTCACCCCGGAACCGGCGACGGCCTCCTTCGCGGCGGCCACCATGTCGGGATAGACGCAGACGGCCGCGGTCGCGGGGGTCGTACGGTCGGTCGGGTCGGGATGGACCGCCTTGGCGCCGAGCGCCCGGACCTTGCCCGGGGTGTCCGCGCCTTCCAGCGTCGTCAGGTCGACCATCGAGATGGCGAGGTCGATGGCGTACGCCTTCGCGGTGGTCTTGATGGAACGGGTGCCGAGCGAGGCGGCGCGCGCCTCCAGGCCGACCGCGTCGACGCCGGGCAGCCCGTGGAGGAAGCGGCGCAGCGTGCTGTCGGACGCGGTGACGTCAGCGAGAACAGCGGATGCAGAACTGGGCATGGTCACCAGCCGAGCATATCTACGCGCGTAGCGGCTGTACACCCCCGGGACCCTCCGAGCACCGCCGGCGGCGTCGGGCAGAATCGGGACCATGACGACCCCCGACCACCAGTCACCCGCGCCGCAACCCCCGGTGCCCGCCGTCAAGGACCGGATCTACCGCTCGCCGGCCGGCCTCGTGGGCGGTGTCCTGCTGCTCGGCATCGTCGGGTGGCTCGGCATCGACGCTCTGATCAAGGGGCACGGCCGGACGCCCTGGCTGTCGCTGGCCGGGCTCATCCTGGTCGTGCCGCTGGTGGTCGCCTTCACCCTGCGCCCGGCGGTCTTCGCCAACGACGACCGGCTGCGCGTGCGCAACCCCCTCCGCGTGATCACCCTGCCCTGGGGCGAGGTCGCCGCCCTGCGTTCCAGCTACTCGAACGAGATCGTCACCAAGTCCGGCACCAAGTACCAGCTGTGGGCCATCCCCGTCTCGCTCCGCGCCCGCAAGAAGGCCACCCGGCGGCAGGCCCGCGCCGCGGCGGACGCACGCGCGGGCACCCGGCCGGGCGGGCTCGGCGGCGGGCTCGGCGGCGGACTCGGCATCGGCGGCCTGCGGGGCGGCCCCGCCCCATCGGGCCCGACCCGCGCCGAGACCGACCAGATCATGGACGACCTGCGCGAACTGCTGGAGAACCGCGAGCAGGCGGAGACCGCACAGGGCGAGGTCACGGTCCGCTGGGCGTACGAGATCGCGGCACCGGTGGTGGCGGGCGCGGTCCTGCTGGCGATCCTGCTGGCCATCGGCTGACCTCACCCGCCCGCGACCGCAACCACCGGCGCGTTCCGGGTGTCTGAAAACCGATGAGTACGAACTCCGCGCAGCCGCAACAGCAGCCACTGCCGGTGCCGCTGCCCTCCTCCGCGATACCCGAGGGCTGCCCCTCCTGGGACACGGCACGGGCGCGCCGCTGGACCGAGACGCTCCCGCCGCGCTGGGTACCGCCGCGCGCCCGTGCCCGGTACATCGGGACGGCGACCCTGGCCGCCGTGCTCGCGGCCCCCGCACTGACCGTGTACGCCGACTGGCGCCCCTGGGCCGCCGTACCCCTGGCGCTGCACGCCGTGTGGCTGCAGGTGCGCCCCGAGGTGGTGCGGGTCTCCGCACCCGCCCTGGCCACCGCCCTCCTCGCCCTCCGCCCCGCACCGTCCTGGCCGGAGACCCTCGCCGCCGTCCTCGCCCTGGCGCTCGCCTGGACCGCGGCGACGCGCCGGCTGACCGCGCGGGCCCGGCAGCGCGCGGCGGCCCTGGAGGCGGCCGGCGGAGTGACCGCCCCGCTCCCGGACGCGGACAAGGCACTGCCGCGCGGGAAGTTCCTCGCCGGGGCCGGGCTCGTGCCGATCGCGCTCGGCGCCGTACTGATCGCCACCGCCGGCTCCTGGGACGCGGGCGACGAGCGGCTCGCGGCCCCCACGGCCGGCTGGCTGCTGGCCGGACTCGGCGCCACGGTGCTCCTCTCCGCCGCGCTGGCCCGGCACCGGGCCGCCACGCTGCGCCGCGCCCCCGCCCCCGTCCTGCGCGTGCTGGTGCGGGAGAACGCGGACGTGGACACAGAGGTCTACGCCGCCGACGACCTGGCGGCCCTGCGCCCGCTCTTCGTCGTGTCCACCTCGGAGCTTTACGAGGACGAGGACGAGGACGGCGAGGACGAAGACGCGGCAGACGAGAACGAGAACGGGGAAGACGACGACGAGGAGCTGGAGGAATTCCTCGCCCGCCTCGACAGCGACGAACCCGGCCCCCTCCGGCAGGCCGTCCTCTACGGAGCGCCCTGCGACGGCGCCGAGATCCTGCTGCTGGCCGCCGCCGAGAAGGCGGACGAGCCACCCGCGCCGGAACGGTCGACGGGCCCGGTGCGCCCCCTGTCCGACGCCGCCGTACGGCGGGGGCTGACCGCGCGGAGGCGCACGGCCGAGCGTAGGGCGGCGTACGACGAACTGCGCCGGACCGCCCATGAGGCCGTGGCGCGACGAGGCGCCAAGGCGTTGCGCTGGCGCGCCGGCTGGCTGGACCGCGTCACCGTGCTGTTCGCGGTCCTGTGGGGCTACTACCTGTTCTGGGGCGAGACCGGCCCCTGGCGCTACGTCCTCGGCGCCGGACTGGGCCTCGCCGGAGCCCTGCTGCTGCCGCGCCGGCTCGCCTGGCGGATCACCGCCGACAGCGAGGGCCTGTGGTTCAACGGACTGCGCCGGACCCGGCACATCGCCTGGGACCACATCAGGGTGGTCGAGTGCGAGGGCCCCGAGCTGACGCTCGACAGCCGCCGGGCCACGTTCGACGAGTGGTCCGTCCACGCCCCCCGCTGGCCGTGGCTGGAGCGCAGGTTCGGCCTGCTGCACCCCTACGAGCGGACGGCCGCCGAGATCACCGCCCTGTGGCGGAACCCCGCCCTGCGTCCGTCCGCCCCGGCAGACGACCGGCACCGGGGCCGTCCCCTGTGGCCGCTCGCGCTGCTGCTGGCGGCGGGCTGGACGGCGGCGCTCGTACTGCTGCCGTAGCGCCCGCCGGTCCCCTCAGGGCGCGCTCGGCCACACCAGCAGCATGTACGCCCCGCAGTACGCCGACCCCAGCACCGCGCCCGTCAGGGCGAGGACGCGCAGGCGGCGGGAGGCGCGGGCGAGGTGCAGCGCGACGGGGAGCAGGAGCGGAAAGGCGGGCAGCAGGAAGCGGGCGCGGGGGAAGTAGACGCCGCCGCTGGCCAGGTCGATGGCCAGCAGGACGCCGGTGAACACCAGTAGCGGCAGCGGCTGGCGGTCGGCCGCCGACAGCCCGAACAGCACCGTGCACGCCAGCAGCGTGATGGTCACCAGCACCAGGAACAGCTCGGGCGTCGAGTCCTGCCCCAGCAGCTCCCGCAGCCGGCGCAGGGTCTCCCGGCCGCCGTCCAGCTCGTTGTGCCACAGCCGCTGTACGGCGAAGTAGCCGTCCCAGCGGCCCAGGCGCACGCCCACCCAGCCGACGTACGCGCACCAGCCGAGCGGAGCGAGCACGGCGGCCACCAGCGCGCGGGCCGAGAGGCGGCGGCGGAGGGAGAGCAGCGCGGTGACGCCGACCGCGGCGGCCAGCGCGATCCCGGTCGGCCGGGTCAGCCCGGCCAGACAGGCGCCCGCGCCCGCCCACACCCACCGCCCGTCCAGCAGCGCGTACAGCGTCCAGGCGGCGAAGGCCGTGAACAGCGACTCGGTGTACCCCATCCACTGCACCGCCCCGACCGGGAACGCCGCCCACAGCACGGTGAGGAGCACCCCGACCCGCCGCCCGTACAGCCGCTCGCCCACCGCGAACACCCCCCAGGCCGCGAGGAACGAGGCGGCCACGGCGATCCCCAGGCCCGTCGAGGCCCGGCTGCCCGGCGTGAGCGCCGCGACCGCCTTCACCAGCAGCGGATACAGCGGGAAGAAGGCGAGGTTGTTCGCGTCGTAGGCGGCGCCCAGGGTGCGCGCGTACCCGTGGTCCGCGACGCCGAGATACCAGTTGGCGTCCCACTGCGTCGCCAGCATCGGCCAGACGCCGTGGTGGCGGCGGTGCGCCCAGCAGGCCAGGAACAGCAGACCGGCGAGGCGTACGGCGAGGAAGGCGGCCAGGGCGGGGACCGCGCGGCGCAGCGGGCTCAGGGCGCGGGGCGGGGCACCGGCGGGGGAGGGCGGTCGCCGGATGCCCGGGAGGCGGCCGCCGCAGGCCGCCTCTCTGCCTGCTTCGGTGCCTGCTTCGGTGACTGCTTCGCTGGCGGCGGAGGACACGGCGGCGGCTCCAGGGCTCGTCGGCTGCTCGGCGGGCGTACCGCTTCCAGCGTTTCCCGGGAGGACCGGCCGGGCCGCCGCGCGTGCGTCAGCTGTCGCCGCCAAATCACCCGATGGGGTGCCCCTGGTGTCGGGGCACCCCATCGGTGTGCGCTGTGTACGGCTGTGCCGGGCCCTACGGCTCAGATGCCGGCGGCCGCCGAGAGGTCGCGCTTGACGGCCGCGAGCAGCTCGGTGGCCCGGGCGCGGGCGGCCGGCAGCCCGGCGTGCGCGGCGACCGGCACGACGACCTCCAGGTAGCACTTCAGCTTCGGCTCCGTGCCGCTGGGCCGGACGATCACCCGGGCGCCGTCGAGCGTGTAGCGCAGACCGTCCGTGGGTGGCAGCTTGTCCGTCCCCCGGGTGAGGTCCTCGGCCTTGGTGATGGCCAGCCCGGCCAGCTCGGTCGGCGGCTGCTCGCGCAGGCGCCGCATGGCGTCGGAGATGACCGACAGGTCCTGCACCCGGACCGAGAGCTGGTCGGTGGCGTGCAGCCCGTGCTCCACGGCGAGGTCGTCGAGCAGGTCGAGCAGGGTCCGCCCCTGCTCCTTGAGCTCGGAGGCCAGTTCGGTGACGAGCAGGGCGGCCGTGATCCCGTCCTTGTCCCGCACCCCGTCCGGGTCGACGCAGTACCCGAGCGCCTCCTCGTACCCGTACCGCAGCCCCTCCACCCGGGCGATCCACTTGAAGCCGGTGAGGGTCTCCTCGTACGGCAGTCCCGCCTTCTCGGCGATCCGCCCGAGCAGTGAGGACGACACGATGGACTCGGCGAAGGTGCCGGTCGCGCCCCGCCGGACCAGATGGGCGGCGAGCAGGGCCCCCACCTCGTCGCCCCGGAGCATGCGCCACTCGGCACCGTCCCTGACCGCGACCGCGCACCGGTCGGCGTCCGGGTCGTTGGCGATGACCAGGTCCGGCTCCGTCTCCCGCGCCTTCGCGAACGCCAGGTCCATCGCCCCCGGCTCCTCCGGGTTGGGGAAGGCGACGGTGGGGAAGTCCGGGTCCGGCTCGGCCTGCTCGGCGACCAGCGCGGGCTCCGGGAACCCGGCGCGGGCGAAGGCGGCCAGCAGCACGTCCTTGCCGACGCCGTGCATCGCCGTGTAGACGGCCCGGGCGGTGCGCGGCGAGCCCTCGGCCAGGACGGCGTCGGTACGGGCGAGGTATGCCTCGAGGACGCCGTCGTCGAGCGTCTCCCAGCCGGAGTCGGGCCGGGGAACGTCACTCAGCGAGGCGATCGCGTCGATCTCCGCCGCGATCTCCGCGTCGGCGGGCGGCACGATCTGCGAACCGTCGCCCAGGTACACCTTGTAGCCGTTGTCCCGGGGCGGGTTGTGGCTGGCCGTGACCTCCACGCCGGCGACCGCGCCGAGGTGCCTTATGGCGAAGGCCAGGACCGGCGTCGGCAGCGGCCGGGGCAGGACGGCGGCGCGCAGCCCCGCGCCCGTCATCACGGCCGCGGTGTCCCGCGCGAAGTCCTCGGACTTGTACCGGGCGTCGTAGCCGATGACCACGAGTCCGTCCGTCCGGCCCTGCTTCCTCAGATAGGCCGCGAGCCCGGCCGCCGCCCGGATGACCACCGACCGGTTCATCCGCATCGGCCCCGCCCCGAGCTCGCCCCGCAGCCCCGCGGTACCGAACTGAAGCGTCCCGCCGAACCGCTCGGCGAGCTCCTTGACGTCCCCGGCGCCGATCAGCTCGGCGAGTTCGTCCCGGGTCTCCGCGTCGGGATCCTCGGCCAGCCACGCCTTGGCCCGTGCGATGAGATCGTCGTGCACGTCGGGTCAACCTCTCGTTCGTGTTCCTGGGTGCTCAGTGTCGCTGCGAGCCGCTGCCGTGGGCTGCCGCAAGCGCCGGACGGGCTGGATGGTGCCGGCCCGGGCCAGGGGCGGCCTCTTGCCCGGCCGCGCCTCGGCTACAGCCGCCCGAGCACCCGCCCCAGCAGCTCCCCCATGCGCGCCGCGGAGTCCCGTCCGGCCTGCAGAACCTCCTCGTGGTTCAGCGGCTCCCCGGTCATCCCCGCGGCGAGGTTCGTCACCAGTGAGATGCCCAGGACCTCAGCCCCGGCCTCCCGCGCCGCGATGGCCTCCAGCACCGTGGACATGCCCACGAGGTCCGCCCCGATCACCCGGGCCATCCGGATCTCGGCCGGGGTCTCGTAGTGCGGCCCGGGGAACTGCGCGTAGACGCCCTCTTCCAGGGAGGGGTCGATCTCCTTGCACAGCGCCCGCAGCCGCGGCGAGTACAGATCGGTCAGGTCCACGAAGTTCGCGCCGACGATCGGCGAGGTCGCCGTCAGGTTGATGTGGTCGCTGATCAGCACCGGCTGCCCGGGCCGCATGCCCTCACGCAGCCCACCGCACCCGTTGGTGAGCACCACGGTCTTGCAGCCCGCGGCCACCGCGGTACGTACGCCGTGCGCCACGGCGGCGACGCCCCGGCCCTCGTAGTAGTGCGTGCGCCCCAGGAAGACCAGCGCGCGCTTGTCCCCGATGACGTACGAGCGGACCTTGCCCCCGTGCCCCTCGACGGCCGGCGCCGGGAACCCGGGCAGCTCGGTGACCAGGAACTCCGCGTCGGGAGCGCCCAGGGCGTCGACGGCGGGAGCCCAGCCGGAGCCCATCACGAGGGCGACGTCGTGGGTCTCGGCGCCCGTGAGCTCGCGCAGGCGCGCGGCGGCCGTGTCGGCGGCGGCGTAGGGGTCGCCCTGGATGTCGTCCGGAAGAAGAGATGCGTTCACGCGGACGAGGGTAGCCGGTCCGGGCCTACGCGCGTAGATGACGGAGCTCACGGGAGGGCGATCGTTGTCTTGTCGTTTCCAACAGGACGCGGCCGGTTCCCGCGGGAAGCGGTCAGCAGGGCCGCTTGCGCAGCTCCATCACATAGTCGTGCGGCGCCCCCGCCGACTCCGCCGCGTCCGCGACCTCGCCCAGGTACCGGGCCGACGGCAGCCCGCCCTCGTACCCGTTCAGCACGTACGCCCAGGCCGGCTCCGACCCGTCCAGCGTGTGCACCCGCAGCCGCATCCGCCGGTAGATGCCTAGGCCGACGCCCTCCCACCGGTCCATGGACTCCTCGTCCATCGGCGCGATGTCGTACAGCGCGACGAAGACCTGGGAGAGCGGGTCCTCGACGAGCGTCGCCAGCGCGCCCTCCCAGCCCAGCTGCTCGCCGCCGAAGGTCAGCCGCCACCCGTTCAGCCAGCCGGTGGCGCGCAGCGGCGAGTGCGGAGCGCGGCGGGACATCAGCCGTGCGTCGAGATTGCCGGCGTACGCGGCGTAGAGCGACGACATGGGTCGAGAGTACGGCAGTGGAAACTCCCGTCCCCGCCACCCCGGACGTAACCTCGGAAGCGAGGCCCCACGCCCCCGGGCGGAAGCACTTTGAAGCGTGCGGGACAATGGAGTACGTGACTCGGATCGTGATCATCGGTGGCGGACCCGGCGGATATGAAGCGGCGCTGGTCGCGGCGCAGCTCGGCGCGGAGGTGACCGTCGTCGACTGCGACGGTCTGGGCGGAGCGTCGGTACTGACCGACTGCGTGCCGTCGAAGACCCTTATCGCGACGGCCGAGGTGATGACCACCTTCGACTCGTCGTACGAGGAGCTGGGCATCATCGTCGCCGACGACACCCCGCCCCTGGAGCAGGCGGCCCGGGTCGTCGGGGTCGACCTCGGCAAGGTCAACCGGCGTGTCAAGCGGCTCGCCCTCGCCCAGTCCCACGACATCACCGCGTCCGTGACGCGCGCCGGTGCCCGGGTCATGCGCGGTCGTGGCCGCCTCGACGGCATGCAGGCCCTCGACGGCTCCCGCAAGGTCGTCGTCCGGGCGGCCGACGGCACCGAGGAGACCCTCGTGGCCGACGCCGTCCTCATAGCCACCGGCGGTCACCCGCGCGAGCTCCCCGACGCCCAGCCCGACGGCGAGCGCATCCTGAACTGGACCCAGGTCTACGACCTCACCGAGCTCCCCGAGGAGCTCATCGTGGTCGGCTCCGGTGTCACCGGCGCCGAGTTCGCCGGCGCCTACCAGGCCCTCGGCTCCAAGGTCACGCTGGTCTCCTCCCGCGACCGCGTGCTGCCCGGCGAGGACCCGGACGCCGCCGCCGTCCTGGAGGACGTCTTCCGCCGCCGCGGCATGAACGTCATGGCCCGCTCCCGCGCCCAGTCCGCCAAGCGGGTCGGCGACCGGGTCGAGGTCACCCTCGCCGACGGCCGCGTCATCACCGGCTCGCACTGCCTGATGGCCGTCGGCGCCATCCCGAACAGCGCGGGGCTCGGCCTGGAGGAGGCGGGCGTGCGGCTGCGCGACTCCGGGCACATCTGGACCGACCGGGTGTCCCGGACCAGCGCGCCCGGTGTGTACGCGGCCGGCGACGTCACCGGCATCTTCGCCCTCGCGTCCGTCGCCGCGATGCAGGGACGTATCGCCATGTACCACTTCCTCGGCGACGCGGTGACCCCGCTGAACCTCAAGACGGTCTCCTCGAACGTCTTCACCGACCCCGAGATCGCCACCGTCGGCTACAGCCAGGCCGACGTGGACGCGGGCAAGATCGACGCCCGGGTCGTCAAGCTGCCGCTGCTGCGCAACCCGCGCGCCAAGATGCAGGGCATCCGCGACGGCTTCGTGAAGATCTTCTGCCGCCCGGGCACCGGAATCGTCGTCGGCGGTGTGGTCGTGTCGCCGCGCGCCTCGGAACTCATCCACCCCATCTCGATCGCTGTC
This sequence comes from Streptomyces sp. NPDC039424, assembly GCF_055639495.1. Taxonomy (NCBI): domain Bacteria; kingdom Bacillati; phylum Actinomycetota; class Actinomycetes; order Kitasatosporales; family Streptomycetaceae; genus Streptomyces; species Streptomyces sp. NPDC039424. The sequence continues at coordinate 411,017 of NZ_JBVKAI010000002.1, read as the reverse complement.
GACAACAATCTGACGGTCGAGCAGATCGCGAACGCCTTCACCGTGTATCCGTCCCTTTCGGGCTCGATCGCCGAAGTGGCACGGCAGTTGCACACCCGCAAGACGGGCGGCGAGGTCTGACGGCCTGCCGGCCGGAAGCAAGTCATCGCTGGTCACGGGGAGTTGCCGACCGTGCGTACGGCATAGGCGGGGCGGTTAGGCCCTATACCACTTACCGCCCTGCCGTGCGAACAACTTCTGCTATTCGGCGCAAACTGCTGAAAGCAGACGGTCGCCCGCGTTACTGTCAGTTTCGTGTTCGCTGCAGAACGTCGCCAATTGATCCTCGAAATGGTGCGAGCGAACGGGGCCGTGTCGCTCCGTGAGCTCGCCCGCGTCGTCCAGACCTCCGAAGTGACCGTACGACGGGACGTGCGGGCACTGGAGGCAGAAGGACTCCTCGACCGCCGGCACGGCGGTGCGGTACTGCCGGGCGGGTTCACGCGGGAGTCCGGCTTTCCGCAGAAATCCCATCTCGCGACCGCCGAGAAGACGGCCATCGCCGATCTCGCCGCGGGACTCGTCGAAGAGGGCGAGGCCATCGTGGTGGGGGCCGGGACCACCACGCAGGAGCTGGCCCGTCGGCTCGCCCGGGTCCCCGGCCTGACCGTCGTCACCAACTCCCTCCTCGTCGCCCAGGCCTTGGCGCACGCCAACCGCGTGGAGGTGGTGATGACCGGCGGCACCCTGCGCGGGTCCAACTACGCCCTCGTCGGCTCCGGTGCCGAACAGTCCCTCCAGGGGCTCAGGGTCTCCAAGGCCTTCCTCTCCGGAAGCGGTCTGACCGCCGAGCGCGGGCTGTCCACGTCCAACATGCTCTCGGCGTCCGTCGACCGCGCCCTGGTGCAGGCGGCGGCGGAGGTCGTGGTCCTCGCCGACCACACCAAGCTGGGCACGGACACGATGTTCCAGACGGTCCCCACGGACCTCATCACCCGTCTGGTCACCGACGAGCCCCCCGCCCACGACGACCGCGCCGCCACCGAGCTCCAGGCCCTCGCCGACCAAGGGGTGCACATCGCCGTGGCCGGGGCCTCGGGCAGCCCGGGGGGTGATCAGGTCCCGGCGCGCCAGCAGCGCCGGGACGTGCCCCTCCCCGGCCCGCGACGCGGCCAGGTCCCCGGCCCGGGCCTGCGCCCCGCCACCGTCCTCGGCGCCGAACAGCCCCCAGGAGCGGACCGCCCCCGAGTCGCAGACCTCCGCCGCCGATAAGCACCGGCCTCGCACCGCCGTCAGCCCCAAGCACACCTGAGCCGCCGCTGGGGCTACGCCGGATCAGGGGCGCCGTGGGACGGTCGTGCGCCTGTGGTGCGGCGGGCGCTGCGCGTCCGGTTGGTGTGTGGCGTGCACGTGCTTGAGCCGCACGCCGGATCCCGGTCGCCTGACGGCCGCGTGCTCGTCTTCCGCGAGGACACGCATCCGGGCCGCCGTGACGGCTGCGTGCCGTCTTCCGCGAGGACTACGCCTCCGGGGTTGCGGTGGGCGCTGCGTATCCGGTTGGTGTGTGGCGGGCACGCACTTGAGCTGCCCCCAGGGTTCGCCGGATCCCGGTCGCCTGACGTCCGTGCGTCCCTCTCTGGCTTGGACCGCGCATCTGGGCCCTCCTGACGGCTGCGCGCCACCTTCCGCGAGGGTCGCGCTCCCGGGCCGCCGTGACGGCCGCGCGGCCCCGCCGTGAGGACCGGGCATCCGGGCCGCCGTGTGGCTGCCTGCCCGTGTCGTCGCGTACGCGTGTCCTACCGGCAGGGCGCGGCAGGATGATGCGGCCTGACGGCCGGTACCCGCGCTCAGGGCCTGACGCGCGCCTCCGGCCGCGCAGCTGAACACACCGGGTCCGGCACCCGCACCGCCGTGGTGGGCGTCAGTCCTTCAGGCCCCGGAGGGTCAGCCGCAGCAAGCGGTCGGCCAGGGCGGGGTCGGTGGGGGACTCCTCCGCGGCCAGGGCTATCGCGTGGGTGAGCTGGAGGAGGTCGCCGATCGAGACGTCGGCCCGTACGGCGCCGGACTCCTGGGCTCGGGCTAGCAGTGCGCCGCCCGCCTCGCGGATGGGGGTGCTGCAGCGGGCCAGCGCCGAACCGGACTCGGCGGACACCGACATCAGCGCCCGCGCCAGACCGCGGTACTCACCGGCGTGCGTGACCATCTCGCGCAGCCAGGTCACCAGGGCGGAGCAGGGCTCGGGGGCGTGCAGCAGTTCGCGGGCGCGGGCGAGGAGTTCGCTCACCGCGTCCTCGAAGACCGCGCTCATCAGCGCGTGCCGGTTGGGGAAGTGCCGGTAGAGCGTGCCGATCCCGACGCCCGCGCGACGGGCCACGTCCTCCAGCGAGGCGTCCGTACCGTGCTCCGCGAACGCGGCGCGGGCCTCGGCGAGCAGCCGCTCGTGATTGCGCCGGGCGTCGGCGCGCATGGCACGGGGAGCGGCGGGAGCCGCCGTGTCCCCGGCCCGGGCGGTCTCCTCAGCGGTCGCCCCCGCCATGGCCTCCACCTGCCCTCTCTCGCGGCCGACTGGCCTCCAGCATGCCACCGAGCCGGAACGAGCGGGAAAAGACGAGGCGCCCGGCGGAGACTGCTCAGTCCGCCGGGCGCCCGGAATCCCGTACCTACCGGGACATCAGTCCTTGATCTCGCAGATCGCGGCGCCGGAGCTGATGGACGCACCGATCTCCGCGCTGAGGCCCTTGATGGTGCCCGCCTTGTGCGCGTTCAGCGGCTGCTCCATCTTCATGGCCTCGAGTACGACGATCAGGTCGCCCTCCTTGACCTCCTGGCCCTCCTCGACCGCCACCTTCACGATCGTGCCCTGCATCGGGGAGGCGAGGGTGTCGCCCGAGGCGACCGGGCCGGACTTCTTGGCCGCCCGGCGCTTGGGCTTGGCGCCCGCGGCCAGACCGGTGCGGGCCAGCGTCATGCCGAGCGACGCGGGCAGGGAGACCTCCAGCCGCTTGCCGCCGACCTCGACGACGACCGTCTCACGGCCCGTGTCCTCATCCGCCTCGGCGTCGGCCGGAGCGGTGAAGGCCTTGATCTCGTTGACGAACTCGGTCTCGATCCAGCGCGTGTGCACCTTGAACGGTTCGGCCGAACCGGTCAGTTCCGGAGCGAACGCCGGGTCGGTCACCACCGCGCGGTGGAACGGGATCGCCGTGGCCATGCCCTCGACCTGGAACTCCTCCAGCGCACGGGCGGCCCGCTCCAGCGCCTCCTTGCGGGTGCGGCCGGTGACGATCAGCTTCGCCAGCAGCGAGTCCCACGCCGGGCCGATCACGCTGCCCGCCTCCACACCCGCGTCCAGGCGGACACCCGGACCCGAGGGCGCGTCGAAACGGGTCACCGTGCCCGGCGCCGGGAGGAAGTTGCGGCCCGGGTCCTCGCCGTTGATACGGAACTCGAACGAGTGACCCCGCAGCGCCGGATCGTCGTAACCCAGCTCCTCGCCGTCGGCGATCCGGAACATCTCCCGCACCAGGTCGATACCCGCGACCTCCTCGGTCACCGGGTGCTCGACCTGCAGACGCGTGTTGACCTCCAGGAAGGAGATCGTGCCGTCGTTGCCGACCAGGAACTCCACGGTGCCCGCACCGACGTACCCGGCCTCCTTCAGGATCGCCTTCGACGACGAGTACAGCTCCGCGACCTGCGCCTCATTCAGGAACGGCGCAGGAGCCTCCTCCACCAGCTTCTGGTGCCGGCGCTGGAGGGAGCAGTCACGCGTGGACACCACGACCACGTTCCCGTGCCGGTCGGCCAGGCACTGCGTCTCCACGTGCCGGGGCTTGTCGAGGTAGCGCTCGACGAAGCACTCACCCCGGCCGAAGGCCGCCACGGCCTCCCGCACCGCCGACTCGTACAGCTCCGGGACCTCCTCCAGCGTCCGGGCGACCTTCAGACCACGGCCGCCACCACCGAAGGCCGCCTTGATCGCGATCGGCAGCCCGTGCTGCTCCGCGAAGGCCACGACCTCCTCCGCACCGCTCACCGGATCGGGTGTACCGGCCACCAGCGGCGCGCCCGCGCGCTGGGCGATGTGACGCGCCGCCACCTTGTCACCCAGATCGCGGATGGCCTGCGGGGGCGGACCGATCCAGATCAGGCCCGCGTCCAGCACCGCCTGCGCGAATTCGGCGTTCTCCGACAAGAAGCCGTAGCCCGGATGGATGGCGTCCGCGCCGGACTCCCGGGCGGCACCGAGGACCTTCTCGATGTCGAGGTAGCTGGTTGCCGGGGTGTCACCGCCCAGAGCGAACGCCTCATCCGCGGCGCGGACATGCAGAGCGTCCCGGTCCGGTTCGGCGTAGACGGCCACGCTCGCGATCCCGGCGTCCCGGCAGGCCCGGGCCACGCGGACAGCGATTTCGCCACGGTTGGCGATGAGCACCTTGCGCACGATTGAGGCTCCCTCCTTGAAACAAGCCGAGTTTAGGGACTGCCGACACGGCACTTCGACCCGTCCCCAATGGTGAGCTTGCCCACACGGAGCGTGATTCGAGGCTCGCTCGACCCGCGAAAGCCCATGTCGCACCTCGGTAGGCAGGGCTCCACCGGAAAACCCTAGTCCCGCCATGTGGTCAAGGTCTCTGTGAGAGCGTGCCGCGCCCCACTCGGTTTCTTTGTTGAGTCCCTACGAATGGCCCAACGATTCTTTGCTGCCGCCCGGACCCTTGTCCCGGGGTTTACCCGTTAGTAGCGTTCACGATGTCTTGAACGTACTTCAGGTAACAGCAGCTCTGCTCGGGCTGGGGTCGAAAGTGGGTGGGGCCGGTGGTGCGCAGACCGGTGGCGTGGGTCGTGGCGGTCATACTCTTGGCCGAGGCGCTCGGCATCGCGGCACTGAACTGGTTCCTCGGGGTGGTCGTCGACCGCCAGGACATGTCCCTGGCCGGTCTGGACCCGGACACGATGGCACTGTCCTCGAAGATCGGCGGCGTGCTCTTCGGCCTCTACTTCGCGCTGTGCGCCCTGGTCGCCGTGCTGGTCGCCGTCCGCGACCGCGCCCCCGCCGGCCTCGGCCGGGTCCTGCTGATCAGCGTGGCGGTGGTGCACGGGCTGCTGGGGGCGTTCGCCGTGGGGCTGGTGAGCTGGGCCGCGTTCACGTTCATGGTGGTGGTACTCGGACTGATCGTCCTGCTGCTGATGACGTACGACCGTCAGGCGGACCCGGGCCCGGGCCCGGACCCCGAGCCGCAGGACGAGGTGCCCCCCGCCCCGGTCACTCCGCCGGCGCCCACAACTCCGTGATGCCGACACCCAGTTCACCGAGCAGCCGCCGTACCAGGGGCAGGCTGATGCCGATCACGTTGCCGTGGTCGCCGTCGATGCCCTCGATGAACGGCGCCGAACGGCCGTCCAGGGTGAAGGCCCCGGCCACGTAGAGCGGCTCCCCGGAGGCGACGTACGCGGCGATCTCGTCGTCGCTCGGCTCGCCGAAACGCACCACGGTGGACGCCGTGGCGGACACGTACCGCTTGGCGACCGTGTCCCACACGCAGTGCCCCGTCTGGAGGATCCCGGCCCGCCCGCGCATCGCCTTCCAGCGCGCGGTGGCCTCCTCGGCGTCCGCGGGCTTGCCCAGTGCCTGCCCGTCCAGCTCCAGCACCGAGTCACAGCCGATCACCAGCGCGCCCTGCACCTCGGGCCGCGCGGCCACCACCGAGGCCTTCGCCTCGGCCAGGGCAAGCGCCAGGTCGGCGGGGGTGGGCGCGATGACGGCGTCCTCGTCGACCCCGCTCACGATCACCTCGGGATCCAGCCCGGCCTGCCGGAGCAGACCGAGCCGGGCGGGGGACTGGGAGGCGAGCACGAGTCGCCTGCGCGGCTTGGCAGTCATGCGCTCAGGTTAGCCATCCCGGTGCGCGGTCCTCACCTCAACCCGATCACGATCATCGCCAGAACCATGGCCAGGGCCATGAGGAGGCCGAGCCGCCGCAACATCTCCTGCATGTCGCGCAGTTCTTTCGGCGGCTCGTTCTCAGGGTCGGACCACAGCATGCCTTCAGCGTGCGCCGGGCTCCGGCGGTGGGGCCTGAGTACGGGTACTCAAATCACCGGCCCCCCGCGCCTGGGGTGGGTGACCTCTAGGGCCCCATCGCGTCGACGCCCTCCTCCGCCTTGCAGCTGGACGCTCCCCCACGCTCGAATGCGCTCGCGCGGGGGGACCCCATCGCCCCGCTCACCAGCGCCGATGAGGCGCCGCCGTTTCCTGCGACCTGATCCGCCGGCCAGGCCCTAGCCCGGCCAGTACGTGCGGGTCCATGCCGTCGGGCCCGGCTGCGGAAGCCGGTGGGCCGCGATGCGGGACGGGTCGGCCCAGGAGTCCCTCGGTGCCTCCGCGCCGGACGGCGTGTCGGCCGCCGCCGCGGCGCGGGCCCGGACCACCGCGAGGGCGGCGGCGAGCTCCTCGGGGGTCGGGTTGCCTCGTACGACCTTGATCGTCATGTCTGCTCCCAAGGGGTCCGGCGGCCTACAGGGGGATGTTGCCGTGCTTCTTCGGAGGCAGGGATTCCCGCTTCGTGCGCAGCTGACGCAGACCGCGCACCACGTGGCCGCGCGTGTCGGACGGCATGATCACCGCGTCGATGTAGCCGCGCTCGGCCGCGACGTAGGGGTTGAGGAGGGCGTCCTCGTACTCCTGGATGAGCCGCGCCCGGGTGGCCTCCAGGTCCCCGGCGGCCTCCGCCTCGGCGATGGTGCGCCGGTGCAGGATGTTGACCGCGCCCTGGGCGCCCATCACGGCGATCTGCGCGGTGGGCCAGGCCAGGTTGAGGTCGGCGCCCAGATGCTTGGAGCCCATGACGTCGTACGCGCCGCCGAAGGCCTTCCGGGTGATCACCGTGATGAGCGGCACGGTGGCCTCGGCGTAGGCGTAGATCAGCTTGGCGCCGCGCCGGATGATGCCGGTGTGCTCCTGGTCGACGCCCGGCAGGAAGCCCGGCACGTCGACGAAGGTGATGACCGGGACGTTGAAGGCGTCGCAGGTCCGCACGAACCGCGCGGCCTTCTCGCTCGCGTCGATGTCGAGGCAGCCCGCGAACTGCATCGGCTGGTTGGCGACGATGCCCACCGGCCGGCCCTCGACCCGCCCGAAACCGGTGAGGATGTTCGGCGCGAACAGCGGCTGCGTCTCGAAGAACTCGGCGTCGTCGAGGACGTGCTCGATCACCGTGTGCATGTCGTACGGCTGGTTCGCGCTGTCCGGGACGATCGCGTCCAGCTCGCGGTCCTCGTCGGTGACGGTGAGGTCCGCCTCCTCCGGGTACACCGGGGCCTCGCTGAGGTTGTTGGACGGCAGGTACGACAGCAGCTGCTTGACGTACTCGATGGCGTCCTTCTCGTCCCCGGCCATGTGATGGGCCACGCCGGAGGCGGTGTTGTGGGTGCGGGCGCCGCCCAGCTCCTCGAAGCCCACGTCCTCGCCGGTGACCGTCTTGATGACGTCCGGACCGGTGATGAACATGTGCGAGGTCTGGTCGACCATGACCGTGAAGTCGGTGATGGCGGGGGAGTACACGGCCCCGCCGGCGCAGGGCCCGACCACGAGCGAGATCTGCGGGATCACGCCGGAGGCGTGGGTGTTGCGCCGGAAGATCTCCCCGTACGCGCCGAGGGAGGCGACGCCCTCCTGGATCCGCGCCCCACCGGAGTCGTTGATCCCGATGACCGGGCATCCGGTCTTCAGCGCGAAGTCCATCACCTTGACGATCTTCTGACCGTAGACCTCGCCCAGGGCCCCGCCGAAGACGGTGAAGTCCTGCGAGAAGACGGCGACGGGGCGGCCGTCGACGGTTCCGTACCCGGTCACGACACCATCGCCGTACGGCCGGTTCTTCTCCAGCCCGAAGTTGGTGGACCGGTGCCGGGCGAACTCGTCCAGCTCGACGAAGGATCCCTCGTCGAGGAGCAGTTCGATCCGCTCACGGGCCGTCAGCTTGCCCTTGGCGTGCTGCTTCTCGACCGCGCGTGCGGAGCCGGCGTGCGTCGCTTCATCGATGCGCCGCTGAAGATCCGCGAGCTTGCCCGCGGTCGTGTGAATGTCGATCTCGTGACGCTCTTCCGGCTCGGACATCGGGATGCGGCTCCCTGCCTGCTCAAAAGGGGGGACGGTTACTCATCCGTAGCGTAGTGGGGGGCCCACCGATCGGCAGTGCGGTGTTTACCACACCTAGGGTGGCTTGCATGACGCCACGAGATGCAGCAGACGACAGCCGTTGGTCCGACCTGGACCGCCCGCCCCTCAACGCAGTGGCGCTGCGGCGGGCCCTGGTGCGGGAGGACGGTCTGTGGTCCGGGGTGGACGTCGTCCAGCGCACCGGCTCCACCAACAGCGACCTGGTGGCGCGGGCCGCCGAGGGCAGCGCCAGGGAGGGCGCCGTACTCGTCGCCGAGGAGCAGACCTCCGGGCGGGGCCGCCTGGACCGCCAGTGGACGGCCCCCGCCCGCTCCGGCCTCTTCTTCTCCGTCCTGCTCCACCCCGCCGAGGTGCCTGTGGACCGCTGGGGCTGGCTGCCCCTGCTGACCGGGGTCGCGGTCGCCACGGGCCTGTCACGGGCCGCTGGCGTCGACACGGCACTCAAGTGGCCCAACGACCTCCTGGTGACCGTCGACGGCGAGGAACGCAAGGCCGGCGGCATCCTCGCGGAACGGGCCGGGGACGACGGTGTGGTCATGGGCGTCGGTATCAACGTCACCCTGCGGGCCGAGGAACTCCCCGTCCCCCAGGCCGGCTCCCTGGCGCTGGCCGGTGCCGTGACCACGGACCGCGATCCGCTGCTGCGCGCGGTGCTGCGCTCGCTGGAGGACTGGTACCGGCGGTGGCGGTCGGCCGGCGGTGACCCGGCGGCGAGCGGCCTGCAGGAGACGTACGCGGCCGGCTGCGCCACGCTGGGCCGGGTCGTGCGGGCCGAACTGCCCGGGGACCGGTCGGTCGTCGGCGAGGCGGTGGCCGTCGACGGGGACGGACGACTGGTCCTGGCCACGAAGGAAGGCATGCGGGAGCCGGTGGGCGCGGGGGACATCGTGCACCTGCGGCCTGCTTGACAGTTGTTCGGCAACCAGTGTGGGCCGGTCCGCGCCCTCCAGCCCGTCCGGCGTTCGAGGACGAGGCCGTTCAGGCCGAAGCGGGGGCCTGGGGGCGGCAGCCCCCGGCAGGGTCCACACCAACGCCGAGCAACCTGACCAGCGCCGGTCACCCCTCCCCTGCCGAACCTGACGGAGTGAGCTGGCGCACACCTGCCGTAGAGTGAAGGCCGGTCGATACCTGACCGTGACAGATCGGAAGGGCAGCAGGCGTGACCGTCGACGACACGGGCTCCGGCACGGACGCGGACGGCCGGGTGGATCCCCACGCCGCCGAATCCGGCGAGGACAACCCGCTCGCCCTGCGCCTCGAACAGCTCATTCTGGGCGCCGAGCGGCGCTACACCCCCTTTCAGGCGGCCCGCAGCGCCGGCGTCTCCATGGAGCTCGCTTCCCGCTTCTGGCGGGCCATGGGCTTCGCCGACATCGGCCAGGCCAAGGCGCTGACGGAGGCCGACGTACTGGCCCTGCGGCGTCTGGCCGGTCTCGTCGAGGCGGGGCTGCTGAGCGAGGCGATGGCCGTGCAGGTGGCCCGCTCCACCGGGCAGACCACCGCCCGTCTGGCCGAATGGCAGATCGACAGCTTTCTGGAGGGCCTCACCGAGCCGCCCGAGCCGGGCATGACCCGTACCGAGGTGACGTACCCGATCGTCGAGCTGCTCCTGCCCGAGCTGGAGGAGTTCCTCGTCTACGTCTGGCGCCGCCAGCTCGCCGCCTCGGCCGGCCGGGTCGTGCAGGCAGCCGACGACGAGGAGATGGTGGACCGGCGCCTGGCCGTCGGCTTCGCCGACCTGGTCGGCTTCACCCGGCTGACCCGCCGTATGGAGGAGGAGGAGCTCGGCGAGCTCGTCGAGGCCTTCGAGACGACCGCCGCCGACCTGGTGGCCGCGCGCGGCGGCCGGCTCATCAAGACCCTCGGCGACGAGGTCCTGTACGCCGCCGACGACGCGGGCATCGCCGCCGACATCGCCCTGCTCCTGGTCGAGACCATGGCGAACGACGAGACGATGCCCGAGCTGCGCGTCGGCATGGCGTTCGGCACGGTGACCACGCGCATGGGCGATGTCTTCGGTACGACGGTGAACCTCGCCTCCCGGCTGACCTCGATAGCGCCCCGCGACTCCGTGCTCGTCGACAGCGCCTTCGCCGAGGAGCTCATTCGCAGCGGCGAGGCGCCCGCCTCGGAGGCGGAGGCGGCCGAGGCCGCCGCCGCCGCGGAGAAGGAGGGCGAGGAGCCGCCGACGTACCGCTTCGCGCTCCAGCCGATGTGGCAGCGCCCGGTACGCGGACTCGGCGTCGTCGAACCCTGGCTGCTCACCCGCCGGGACGACACCCCCTAGTCCCGGACCCGGTCCACGCACAACCCGACGATCGGCACGCACACGCCCCCCGGCCGACCGGGCTTCGGCGCCGGATCTGCCGTGCTGGGGCTCGGTGTCGGAGCGGGGGTGCGGGTCGGGCCCGGCGCGGGTGCCGTGCTCGCCGACGGCGCCGGGGGGTTCGTCGCCTGCGGGAGGGTCGTCGGGATCGTCGTGGCCGGGACGGACGCGGGGACGGCCGTGGCGCCCGGGAGGGCCGTGGGAGACGTGCGGGGTGTGGCCGAGCCCGTCGGGGTGGCGTTCGCCCCGCCCATGGGAGTGGTCGCCGAGGGCATGCCGGCGGGTACGGTGCCGACGGCGACGGCCGTGTTCTCGGACCGCTCCGTGGCGCCGCCGGAGTCGAGCCGGGGCTCGGCCTCCGCGGTGGCCGGGGCGCCGATCCGGGCCTCGGGTGCCAGCCGTACGAGGCTCAGGGCACCGGCGGCCAGGGCGAGGCCGCCGGCGGCGAGCACGGCCTTGCGGGGACGGGGCTTGCGGTGGCGGCCGCGCCGGACGAGCCGTGCGGTGTCCGCGGCCGGTCCCGTACTCCGGTGTGCTTCCGTGTCTGTCATCGCGTTCCCTCCCCGCCGCGCCCCCCATACGCCGCTTAGCGCACGCTATGGGCTCCCGCGGGTGACCGGGCCGCGGTCGGACGGGATGTCACTCGAACGGGGCAGCGAGGCCTCCTCTTTCCCCGGCCGGGGCCCGGCTGCGATGATCAGGCGGTCAGTGAGTTAACCCGCGTTAACCGGAGGGTGTCATGAGCGAGCAGCGGTTCGGGGAGTTCGTGCTGGTGCGGCGGCACGGCCAGGTCGCCGAACTCGTGCTGGACCGGCCCAAGGCCATGAACGCCGTCTCGACCGACATGGCCAGGTCCATCGTGGGCGCGTGCGCCGCGCTGGCCGCCGACCGGGACGCGCGCGTGGTCGTGGTGACCTCCTCGCACGAGCGGGCCTTCTGCGTGGGGGCCGACCTGAAGGAGCGCAACTCCTTCAGCGACGCCGACCTGGTGCGGCAGCGGCCCGTGACGCGGGGCGCGTACACGGGGGTGCTGGAGCTGCCGATGCCGACGATCGCCGCCGTGCACGGGTTCGCGCTGGGCGGCGGCTTCGAGCTGGCGCTGTCCTGCGATCTGATCGTGGCCGACCGCACGGCGGTGGTGGGGCTGCCGGAGGTGTCCGTGGGCGTGATCCCGGGCGGCGGCGGTACGCAGCTGCTGCCGCGGCGGGTCGGGGCGGCCCGGGCGGCCGAGCTGATCTTCTCCGCGCGGCGGGTGGAGGCGGCGGAGGCGCACGGAATGGGGCTGGTGGACGAGCTGGTGGAGGAGGGGCGGGACCGGGAGGAGGCCCTGGCGCTGGCCTCCCGGATCGCCGGGAACTCGCCGGTCGGTCTGCGGGCGGCGAAGCGGGCGATGCGGCTCGGGCACGGGCTGGACCTGAGGGCCGGGCTGGAGGTCGAGGACGCGGCCTGGCGGGCGGTGGCGTTCTCGGGGGACCGGGCGGAGGGGGTGGCGGCGTTCAACGAGAAGCGGAAGCCGCAGTGGCCGGGGGAGTGACGCGGTCGCCGCGGGCCGCTTCGGCGGCGACCCGTTTGGCACCGCAATGTCCACGTTCCCGTGAAACGTCCCTAACCTGGAGTGATGGGTGAGGACATGCGGCTCGCCGCCGTCGTGGCGCTGGCGCAGGGAATGGCCGCGGCGCACACGCCCCGCGAGTGCTGGCGGGCCGCCGCGCTCGGCGCGTGCCGGGCGCTGGACGGGAGCTTCGCCGCGCTGTCGGTGTGGGAGCGGGAGCTCGGGCGGCTGCGGGTCCTGGTGAACGCGGGGGAGCGGGCCCCGGACGAGGAGGAGTTCCCGGACGGCGAGGCCTATCCGGTGCACCAGTTCCCGGAGATCACCGAGTTCCTGCACGAGCGGTGGGCGGGCGGCCAGGGTCCCAACGCCTGGGTCGAGACCGCCGCCGGGACCGCCGCCGGGCGCCCCGGCTACTTCCACCAGCGTGTCACCGCCCTGCGCCGCCGCGGGCGCGGCTGCTGCGTGGTCGCGCCGGTCGTGCTGCACGGCAGGGCCTGGGGGGAGCTGTACGTCGCCCGTGCGGCCGGCGCGCCCGTCTTCGACCGGGGTGACGCCGACTTCGCCACCGTGCTGGCCGCGGTCGTCGCCGCCGGGATCGCGCAGACCGAGCGGCTGGAGGAGGCCCGGCGGCTGGCGTTCACCGACGCGCTGACCGGGCTGGCCAACCGGCGCGCCGTGGACGTGCGCCTGGAGGAGGCGGTCGAGCGGCACCGGCGCGAGGGCGTGGTGGTCAGCCTGGCCGTGTGCGACCTCAACGGGCTCAAACGGGTCAACGACACCCAGGGGCACGCCGTGGGGGACCGGCTCCTCGAACGCTTCGGGTCCGTGCTGTCGCTGTGCGGGGCGATGCTGCCGGGGGCCCTCGCGGCGCGCCTCGGCGGGGACGAGTTCTGTCTGCTCGCGGTGGGGCCGCCGGCCGACGCCGTGGTGAAGGCGACGGACGACCTCTGCCGCCGGGCCGCCGAGCTGGAACTGGGCGAGGGTGTCGCGTGCGGGGTCGCCTCCACGGCGGACCCGATCGGGCCGGTGCGTTCCGCCCGCCGGCTGTTCCGGCTGGCGGACGCGGCGCAGTACCGTGCGAAGGCGCTCCGCGCGAGCCGGCCGGTGGTCGCCGGACGGGAGGGCCCCGACGATCCGGTGGTCCGTCTCGCCGACGAGCCGTCGCCCGAGCGGGCCGAACGCCGCCGCTTCCGGGGCCGTCAGCCGTGACAGTGCGCTCGTCCGGCGCGGTGCGGGCGGCAACGGCGGCCGGGGCGGTAAGGGTCGTACCCGTCCCCCACTAGTGACATCCCCGCATTCAATGCGTACGCTCCTGAATATGGATATGCACACTGTGGTGGTGGGGACGTCGGGTGTCACCGCGTCCGACGTTCTCGCCGTGGCGCGCGGCGGCGCTCGCATCGAGCTGTCGGGGGAGGCGGTGTCGGCCCTCGCGGCCGCCCGGGAGATCGTGGACGCGCTGGCGGCCAAGCCGGAACCGGTCTACGGCGTCAGCACCGGCTTCGGCGCCCTGGCGACCCGGCACATCAGCCAGGACCTGCGCACCCAGCTGCAGCGCAACATCGTCCGCTCGCACGCCGCCGGCATGGGCCCGAGGGTCGAGCGGGAGGTCGTACGGGCGCTGATGTTCCTGCGGCTCAAGACCGTCTGCTCGGGACACACCGGCGTACGGCCCGAGGTCGCCCAGACCATGGCCGACGTCCTGAACGCCCAGATCACTCCGGTCGTGCACGAGTACGGCTCCCTGGGCTGCTCCGGCGATCTCGCCCCGCTGTCCCACTGCGCCCTCACGCTCATGGGCGAGGGCGACGGCGAGGGCCCCGACGGGACCGTCCGCCCCGCCGGTGAGCTGCTCGCCGAGCACGGCATCGCCCCGGTCGAGCTGCGCGAGAAGGAGGGCCTCGCCCTCCTCAACGGCACCGACGGCATGCTCGGCATGCTGGTCATGGCCCTCGCCGACCTGGACACCCTCTACCGGTCCGCCGACGTCACCGCCGCCCTCAGCCTGGAGGCGCTGCTCGGCACGGACAAGGTGCTCGCGCCCGAACTGCACGCCATCCGCCCGCACCCGGGGCAGGCGGCCTCCGCCGCCAACATGCTGGCCGTGCTCAAGGGCTCCCAGCTCACCGGGCACCACCAGGACGGCGCCCCCCGTGTGCAGGACGCCTACTCCGTACGGTGCGCCCCGCAGGTCGCCGGCGCCGGCCGCGACACCCTCGCGCACGCCCGGCTGGTCGCCGAGCGCGAGCTCGCCTCCGCCGTCGACAACCCGGTGGTCCTGCCCGACGGCCGCGTGGAGTCCAACGGCAACTTCCACGGCGCCCCGGTCGCCTACGTCCTGGACTTCCTCGCCATCGCCGCCGCCGACCTCGGCTCCATCGCCGAGCGCCGCACCGACCGGCTGCTCGACAAGAACCGCAGCCACGGCCTCCCGCCGTTCCTCGCGGACGACGCCGGCGTCGACTCCGGGCTGATGATCGCCCAGTACACGCAGGCCGCCCTGGTCAGCGAGATGAAGCGGCTCGCCGTGCCCGCCTCCGCCGACTCCATCCCGTCCTCCGCGATGCAGGAGGACCATGTGTCGATGGGCTGGTCGGCCGCGCGCAAGCTGCGCACCGCCGTCGACAACCTCGCGCGGATCATCGCGGTCGAGCTGTACGCCGCCACCCGCGCCATCGAGCTGCGCGAGGGCCTCACCCCGGCGCCCGCCTCGCAGGCCGTCATCGACGCCGTACGGGCCGCGGGCGTGCAGGGCCCCGGGCCGGACCGGTTCCTCGCCCCCGACCTGGCCGCCGCCGACGCGTTCGTGCGGAGCGGGGAGCTGGTCGCCGCCGTGGAGACGGTCACCGGCCCCCTGCAGTGAGCGAAGGGGCCCTGGCGTCCTCTGCCAGGGCCCCGCTGATGTCACGTCACTTCAGCTTGGCCGCCTGGGCCTTGATCACCGCGTCCGGGACGTCGTAGGCCTTCTTGGTCATCATCGCGCCGATGTTCATCGTGTAGTACGTCGCGATGGTGTTGCCGTGGCGCACGACCTCGGTGTGCAGCGGAGCGGTGTCCCCGTCCTCCATGTCGCCGGTGGCGGCGAAGGCCAGCGACTCGTCACCGGTGCCCGACGCCTTCTCGGCGGCGACCTTGGTGATCTTCTGCTCGTCGCTGCCCGCGGAACCCGTGAAGCCGCCGGCGCAGGCCGTGATCCCCTCGGAGACCGACTTCATGGCCTTCTCGGCGCCGTCCCCGTCGTACGAGGACAGGCCGACCAGGGTGACGTCCAGGTCCATCGACTCGTTGAGCGCGTCCTCGAACTTGCCGTCGGCCAGATCGTCCAGCGACGTGGCGTCGTCGGTGGGGTCCTTCTTGTTCTCGGTGACCGTCCGGTTGGTCTCCGCCGCCGCGTCGCCCGGCGCGACGCCGCTCATGGCGTAGAGCAGCGGCTCGCACTTCTCGTTGTCGGCCTTGATCGAGCTCTTGGCCGGGGCCGCCTTGGTCACGGCCGCGACCTTGTAGCCGGTCACATCGGCCTTGGTGATGATCAGCTTCTTCAGCTCCGCGGCGCTCAGCGCCTTCGCGGCCGAGGACGAACCGGAACCCTTGGTGTCCTTCGAAGTACCGGAGTCCTTCGAACCCCCGTCGGAACACCCCGTGACAAGGGCGAACGACAGCACGCTCACGGCGGCGGTGGCACACAGCCGCACGCCCGATGATCTCTTCATGAGCGGACTATGAGACTTGAGTCAAAGGAACGTCAAGTTATTTAAAAGCCCAGGCGTTCCCGCCGTACCGAATACACCACGAAACCGGCGCCCACGGCGAGGGAGAACGTACCGCCGACGACGTACGGCGTGGTGTCGGGGCTTCCGGTGTCGGCGAGTTGGGGACCGTCGGCCGAGGCCGCCCTGGTCTCCGCGGTCGCCTCGGACACCGCCCTGGCCTGCTGCGTGACCTGCGTGGCCGAGGTCTCCGCTCTCGCCGGGGCGTCCTGCGACGCGTTGGCGGACGGGACGAACCACAGGGCGCCCAGCAGGGTGCCCGCGGCGGTGGCGGTCAGCAGCGGACGGCGAACGGATGACACGGAATATCGATCCCCCTTGTGACGCTGGCGAATTGGCCGTGTGGGCCGATGGTAGTGAAAGTCGCGGGTCACAGGAAAGTCACGGGAGGTTTCCGCCGTACGCTCCGGGCATGAGCACACCAGAGACATCACGTTTTGTACGGCTTCGGGTGGAGCTGGTCCTCGAGATCGAGGACGCGGACGCGGTCACCCGGGCCGCGCTCGGCCGGCTCGCGGCGGATCCGGAGCTGCCGGACGAGGAGCGGGCCCACGCCGAGGGGGCTGTGACGGAAGACACCGCGGAGGCCCTGGCCTATCTCGTCGACCCGTTCGACCTGGTCAGCGCGGTGCCCGGGGTGGAGCTCCAGCAGGCGTCCTGGTCCAGTGAGCGGATCGACTACGACCCCGACTCGCCGGACTGGGAATTCGACGATGATGATGTCGAGGAGGACGACGAGGACTTGGACGACCGTATCGGCTGAGCCCCCGGGGGGAACGCGTGACCCCGGACGGCAACCGCCGGCCGGGGTTCTTCGTCTCAGGGGACGCACGGACCGACTCCCGCACCACCCACCCCCGCGGACGTGGTGTGCCCCACACCTCCGCAGAATGTGGAACGGGACCGACCGGTCGTAGCGTTGATGGTTCTCAACGGGGGACCCGGGGATTTTGCGGATTCGGCAACGATGGAGAAGCGTGTGATGACGGACAGTAAGCGGCGCAAGGCTCTGATGGCCGCGTCCGCTCTGCTCGGCGGTGTGCTGGTGCTCTCGGGCTGTTCCGACGGCGACGCCAAGGCCTCAGGCGACGGCGAGAGCTCGCAGGCCAAGGCGGACGAGGCGGCGGCCAAGAAGTCCTCCGAGGCTCAGATCACGATCACACCCAAGGACGGCTCCGACAACGCGTCCATCAACAACTCCGCCGCCGTCAAGGTCGCCAAGGGCACGCTCACGAGCGTGACCATGACGACCGCGGACGGAAAGGCCGTCTCGGGCGAGCTGGCCGCCGACAAGAAGAGCTGGAAGCCGACCGTCCAGCTGGAGCGCTCCACCGGCTACAAGCTCGCGGCGGCGGCGAAGGACTCCGAGGGCCGTGTCGCCCACGAGAACGCCTCGTTCACCACGGTCTCCCCGGCCAACAGCTTCATAGGCAACTTCACGCCGGAGGACGGCTCGACCGTCGGCGTCGGCATGCCCGTGTCGATCAACTTCGACAAGGCGATCACCAACAAGGCCGCCGTCCAGAAGGCCATCACGGTCAGCTCCAGCAGCGGCCAGGAGGTCGTCGGCCACTGGTTCAGCGCCAACCGGCTCGACTTCCGCCCCGAGGACTACTGGAAGGAGAACTCCACCGTCACGCTGAAGCTGGCGCTCGACGGTGTCGAGGGCGCCTCCGGTGTCACCGGCGTGCAGCAGAAGACGGTCACCTTCCACATCGGCCGCAACCAGGTCTCCTACGTGGACGCGAAGTCCAAGCAGATGAAGGTCACCCAGGACGGCAAGACCGTCAAGACCATCCCGATCTCCGCCGGTTCGCCCGAGAACAAGACGTACCAGGGCGTCATGGTGATGTCGGAGAAGTTCAAGCAGACGCGCATGAACGGCGCGACCGTGGGCTTCACCGACGACGACGGCAAGGGCGAGTACGACATCAAGGACGTGCCGCACGCCATCCGCCTCACCAGCTCCGGCACCTTCCTGCACGGCAACTACTGGGGCGCGAAGTCCGTCTTCGGCAACGTCAACACCAGCCACGGCTGCGTCGGCCTGTCGGACACCAAGGGCGCCAACGACCCGAACACTCCGGCCGCGTGGATGTACAACAACTCGATCCTCGGTGACGTGGTCGTCGTCAAGAACACCGGCGACAAGACCGTCGCCCCCGACAACGGCCTCAACGGCTGGAACATGAGCTGGGCGCAGTGGAAGGCCGGTTCGGCCGTCTGACGCTCGTTCAGTCCCCATTCTTCCGGTGCCGCCCCCAGGGGCGGCACCGGTGTTTCCAGGGCCTGCCACAGCCTTCTCATGCTTCTTTTATTTCGGCCTTATCGAGTCATCACGGTCCGTACCTAACTTGCGGCCATGTTCTTCACCTACCTGAGGCGCGAACTGCGCCGCCGCAGAAAGGCGGCCCTCGTCGTCGCCTCCGGACTCGCTCTGGGCATCGCACTCGTCATCGTGGTCAACTCCGTGTCCAACGGCATGGGGAAGGCCCAGGACAAGGTCCTCCAGTCGCTGTACGGCCTGGGCACGGACATGACGGTCAGCAAGGCGGCGACGCCGACCGCCGGCAGCTCCCAGCGGCCCCGCTTCCAGTTCGACGCACGGGGCGACGACGACGACTCGACCCAGAGCAGCGACCGGGTCATGGTCCAGGGCTTCTCCACCCTGGCCTCCTCGACCGTCACCAAGGTCGCGGACCAGAACGGCGTCTCCACCGCCGTCGGCGGGCTGAGCCTCAACGTGATCAAGGTCGACGGCCAGTTCACCCGCGGCCAGTTCCAGCAGAACGGCGACGGCGGCAACCAGCAGGGCGGCCCCGGCCAGAACGGCGGCGGCAACGGCCAGCCGCAGGGCCAGGTCCAGGGCGGCGGCGCCAACTTCGACGTCAACCAGTACTCGGTCTTCGGCACCGACGTCACCAAGACGGCGCTCGGCCCGCTGACCTCGTCGAAGATCACCAGCGGCCGTACCTTCAAGACGACCGAGACCAACGCCAAGGTCGTCGTCGCCGACTCCGCCTACGCCAAGGAGAAGAAGTACAAGGTCGGCTCCACCGTCACCATCAAGAGCGTCAAGTTCAAGGTGATCGGCATCGCCACCGCCAACAGCGGTGACTCGGCGGCCAACCTGTACATCCCGCTCAAGCGGGCGCAGACCCTGGCGGACCAGAAGAACAAGGTCACCACGATCTACGTCAAGGCGACCGACTCCCAGCGGATCGACTCCGTCAAGAGCGCCATCCAGAAGAACGTCTCCGGTACGACCGTCACCACCTCGGCCGACCTCGCCAAGACCGTCTCCGGCTCGCTGTCCACCGCCTCCAGCCTCGCCACCAACGTCGGCAAGTGGCTCTCGATCGCGGTGCTGGTGGCCGCGTTCCTGGTCGCTGGACTACTCACCTCCTCCGCCGTCTCCCGGCGCGTGCGCGAGTTCGGCACCCTCAAGGCGCTGGGCTGGAAGTCCGGCCGGGTGACCCGTCAGGTGGTCGGTGAGGCGGTTGTCAACGGCCTGGTCGGCGGCGCCCTCGGCATCGCGCTCGGCCTGGCGGGCGCCTACGCCGTCACCGCGATCAGCCCCTCGCTGCAGGCGCAGCTCGGCGGCACCGGCGGTGCGGGGGGTACGGGCGGCGGCCCCGGCGGGGGCGGCTTCGGCGGGCCCGGGCGGCAGACGGCGAAGACCCTCGAAGTCGCGCTCACCGCACCGGTCAGTGTCACCACCATCGTCCTCGCCGTCGGCCTCGCGGTGGCCGGTGGCCTGATCGCGGGGGCGTTCGGCGGATGGCGCGCGTCGCGGCTGCGTCCGGCCGACGCGCTGCGCCGAGTCGAGTAACCCCCACCCCCCTTACCTCTCCCAGGAGTTGCGGCCACCATGTACGAACTCAGAAGCGTCACCAAGCGCTACACCCGGGGCAAGGACACCGTCCACGCCCTCGACGGCATCGACCTGACCATCGCCGACGGGGACCGCCTCGTCATCCAGGGCCCCACCGGCGGCGGCAAGTCGACCCTGCTGCAGATGCTCGGCGGCCTGGACCGCCCGAGCTCCGGCGAAGTCGTCCTCGACGGCACGGACCTGGCCAAGCTCTCCGAGGGCCGGCTGACGAAGGTGCGCAGCGAGAACATCGGCTTCGTCTTCCAGTCCTTCAACCTCATCCCGACGCTCACCGCGCAGGAGAACGTCGAGACCGCCCTCGTACCGCTCGGTGTGAAGGTGAGGGAGCGGCGCGAACGGGCCGCCGAGGCGCTGAGGTCGGTCGGGCTCGGCGAGCGGCTCGGGCATCTGCCGTCCGAAATGTCCGGCGGCCAGCAGCAGCGTGTGGCCATCGCCCGCGCGCTGGTCAAGCAGCCGAAGGTGCTGCTCGCCGACGAGCCCACCGGCAACCTCGACGAGGGCATGCGCGACGAAATCATGGACGTGCTCGAACGCCTCTGGAAAGAGCACGGGTTGACCTTCATCATGGTCACCCACGACTCCTCGATCGCGAAGAAGGCCCCGCGGGTGGCGACCATCCGCAAGGGCAAGATCACGGTGAAGGAGAACGCCGCCACCTGAGCGCGCTCCTATAACACCGAACCCCGGAGTCCGACTTCGCGATTCTGTAACGGTGTTCCCCCTGGCGCGTAACAGTTCCCGGTAGCGCTTTCTCACCCGCCTCTCATCTATTGAGCCGTCTGATCACCCCCCGGCATACTGCGTGTTCCGGGGGGTTGACGTGCATGCGTACGGGACTGCCCCCGGCCGGGTGAACGGGGAATTCGCCCGGCACTCCATCTCCAGGGGGAGTTTTGCGCAGACAAGTGAAAAGAGCGGCTGCGGCCACCGTGGCCACCGCCGCCGCAGTCGCCCTCGCCGCGGGCATGACCAGCCCGGCGTCGGCGAAGTCCGAGCAGCGGTCCGCCGCTGCCTCGTCGCTCACGTCCAAGCACCGCATCACCCTGATCACCGGCGACCGGGTGGCCGTCGACGCCAAGGGCCGGGTCGTCGGCCTGGAGCGGGCCAAGGGGCGCGAGCACATTCCGTTCCAGATCCGCAAGGCCGACGGACACACCATCGTCATCCCCGCCGACGCGGCCCGCCTGGTCGCCACCGGCAAGCTGGACCAGCGGCTGTTCGACATCACCGAGCTGAACAAGTCCGCCACCCGCAAGTCCCAGAAGCGCGGCCTGAAGGTCATCGTCGGCTACAGCGGCGCAGCCGCCGCGACGAAGGCGGACGTCCGTGACGCGGGCACCCTCCGCCGCAGCCTCAAGGCGCTGAACGCGGACGCGGTGCAGACCCCGGCCAAGGACACGCCCGAGCTGTGGGACGCGGTCACCAACGGCGACAAGACCGCCTCCGGCATCGCGCACGTCTGGCTCGACGGCGTCCGCAAGGCCAGCCTCGACAAGTCCGTGCCGCAGATCGGCGCCCCCAAGGCGTGGGCGGCCGGCTACACCGGCAAGGGCGTCAAGATCGCCGTCCTGGACACGGGTGTGGACGCGACCCACCCGGACCTCAAGGACCAGGTGATCGAGGCCAAGAACTTCTCGACCGCCACCGACGCCACCGACCACTTCGGCCACGGCACGCACGTCGCGTCCATCGCGGCGGGCACCGGCGCCAAGTCGGGCGGCAAGTACAAGGGTGTCGCGCCCGACGCCAAGATCCTCAACGGCAAGGTGCTGGACGACACCGGCTCCGGTGACGACTCCGGCATCCTCGCCGGCATGGAGTGGGCGGCCCAGCAGGGCGCCGGCGTCATCAACCTCAGCCTGGGCGGCTACGACACGCCCGAGATCGACCCGCTCGAGGCCGAGGTCAACAAGCTCTCCGCCGAGAAGGGCATCCTGTTCGCGATCGCCGCGGGCAACGAGGGCCCCGAGTCGATCGGTTCGCCGGGCAGCGCGGACGCCGCGCTCACCGTCGGCGCCGTCGACAAGAGCGACAAGCTGGCGGACTTCTCCTCCACCGGTCCGCGCGTCGGCGACGGCGCCATCAAGCCGGACGTCACCGCGCCCGGCGTGGACATCACCGCGGCCGCGGCCAAGGGCAGCGTCCTCGACCAGGAGGTCGGTGAGAAGCCCGAGGGCTACATGACCATCTCCGGTACGTCGATGGCCACCCCGCACGTCGCGGGCGCCGCCGCGATCCTGAAGCAGGAGCACCCGGACTGGGGCTACTCCGAGCTCAAGGGCGCCCTGACCGGCTCCGCGAAGGGCGGCAAGTACACGCCGTTCCAGCAGGGTTCCGGCCGGATCGCGGTCGACAAGGCCATCAAGCAGACCGTGGTCGCCGACCCGGTGTCGGTCAGCTTCGGCACCCAGCAGTGGCCGCACACCGACGACAAGCCGGTCACCAAGCAGCTGACGTACCGCAACCTCGGCACCAAGGACGTCACGCTCGACCTGGCCGCCACCGCCACCAACCCCAAGGGCCAGGCGGCTCCCGCGGGCTTCTTCAAGCTCGCCGCGACCAAGGTGACGGTCCCGGCCGGCGGCAAGGCCTCCGTCGACTTCACCGTCAACACCAAGCTGGGCGGCACCCTCGACGGCGCCTACTCCGCGTACGTGACCGCGACCGGCGGCGGCCAGACCGTCCGCACGGCTGCGGCTGTGCAGCGGGAGGTGGAGTCGTACGACCTCACGCTGAAGGTCATCGGGCGTGACGGTCAGGCCCCGAAGGACTACGGCCTCGACCTGGTCGGCATCTCCGGTCTGGGCAAGGAGAAGTGGCTGACGCCGTACGACCCGTCCGGCACGGTCAAGGTCCGCGTGCCCAAGGGCACCTACGTCCTGAACTCCGCGATCTGGGTGGACCCCGAGGACGCCTCCAAGGGAGCCGACTGGATCGCGCAGCCGAAGCTGAGCGTCACCAAGAACGCGACCGTCACGCTGGACGCGCGCAAGACCAAGCCGGTGGACATCACCGTCCCGGACGCCGCCGCCAAGTCGGTGTTCGCCTCGCCCGAGTTCGACATCACCGCGGGCAACTCCACGTACGGCTTCGGGTTCTGGCTGGACACGTACACCAACTTCCGCACCGCCGGCCTCGGCTCGCCGGTCACCGACGGTTCGCTCTACCAGCAGTGGGACGGGCACTGGACCAAGGGTGACACCGAGGAGTACGACACCACCGCCGGTGCCAAGGTCAAGCAGCTCGCCACCGGTTACACCAAGCACTACAAGGCGAGCGAACTGGCCACGGTGAAGGCCAACCTGGGTGCCGCCGCCAGCGGCAAGAAGGGCGCGATCAACGCGGTCGGCTGGCTGCCCGAGGGCTCCGGCGCCTCCTCCATCGGCATCGCGCAGCCGACCCCGAGCACCCGGAAGCTGCACCTGTCCACGCAGGGTGGCGTGCAGTGGCAGCTGGAGTTCGCGCAGTACAGCGGAGTCGACTCCGACGGCTGGCCGATCGGCGACGCGTACTACACGGTCGAACCGCAGAGCTTCACGGCGGGCAAGACCTACTCGAAGACCTTCAACACCGCGGTCTTCGGCCCGCACCTCAACAGCGACTTCGGTCTGTACCGTGACGGCAACGAGATCTCCGGTCTGATTCCGCTGTTCGCCGACGGCAGCAAGCACGCCGGTTCGTCGGACTTCACCTCGGTGACCACGACCCTCTACCGCAACGGCACCAAGGTCGGCTCCAACGACGACCCGCTGTTCGGCTCGGCGAGCTTCAAGGTCCCCGCGGCCAACGCCGAGTACAAGCTGACCACCTCGGTGAAGCGGTCCGTCAAGGTCGCCGCCGCCTCCACGCGGATCGACGCGAGCTGGACCTTCCACTCGAAGAAGCCGTCCGGTGGCACCCTGGCCAAGCTCCCCGCCTCCACCGCCCGCTTCAACGCCAAGACCGGCCTGGACAGCCGCGTCGAGGCCGGCAAGACGGTCACCTTCCCGGTCACCGTCGAGGGTGCCGCCGCGGGCAGCAACCTGAAGTCCCTCGCGGTGTACGTGTCGTACGACTACGGCCAGACCTGGAAGAAGGTCGAGGTCCGAGGCGGCAAGATCACCGTGAAGAACCCGGCGAAGGGGAAGGCCATCTCCTTCCACGCCAAGATCGCCGACAAGAAGGGCAACAAGTCGACGATCTCGATCTACAACGCGTACTACGGCAAGTAGTCCGCGCGGTTCCAAGTAGCCGGTAGCTGAGGGCCTGCCGGAGGGAAACCTTCGGCAGGCCCTTCAGTGTGTTTCGGGTGGTGCGTGTGTCGCCGGTATCGGCGCTCGGGGCGCAGACGATCGGGCCTGCCCGGACCGGCCGACCGCCGCGGCGCCAGATCACACCCCACCGCACCGACAGCCCGCACCCGGTTTCCGGCCGGCCCCCGTGGTGCTCACCGCCGTCAAGGCGCCATCCGGTTACGCCCAGCGCTGACACGCCCCGCGGGCCCGCCGGAAGGGGAGCTTCCGGCGGGGCCGTCGTGTTGTCTGGGGCCATGACCGCAGAGACCGTCGAATACATCCGGTACCGCGTTCCCGAGCAGCAGTCGGCGGAGTTCCTGGCCGCCTACACCCGAGCCGCGACGCAGCTCGCGGCGGCGCCGCAGTGCGTCGAGTACGAACTGACCCGGTGCGAGGAGGATTTCGGGCACTACATCCTGCGCATCACCTGGACGTCGACCGAGGACCACCTGGAGGGCTTCCGCAAGTCCGACCTGTTCCCCGCGTTCTTCGCCGAGATCCGCCCGTACGTCGAGAACATCGAGGAGATGCGCCACTACAAGCCGACCACGGTACGGGGAGCGGGATCGGCGATCCCCACGCTGTACGACTGGGCGGGCGGCGCCGAGGCGTTCTCGCGGTTGACGGACGTCTTCTACGACAAGGTGCTGAAGGACGACCTGCTGGCCCCGCTCTTCGCCGACCTGGCCCCCGAGCACGCGGCGCACGTGGCCCTCTGGCTGGCCGAGGTCTTCGGCGGGCCGCAGACGTACTCGCAGACGCAGGGCGGCCACGGCCACATGGTGGCCAAGCACTTCGGCAAGCACATCGGCGAGCCCCAGCGCCGCCGCTGGGTGAACCTGATCCAGGACGCGGCGGACGAGGCCGGGATGCCCGCGGACGCCGAGTTCCGCTCGGCCTTCCTGGCGTATGTGGAGTGGGGCACCCGGCTCGCCGTGTACTTCTCCGGCCCCGACGCCAAGCCGCCGGCCGAGCAGCCGGTGCCGAAGTGGACCTGGGGAGCCGCCCCGCCGTACCGGGGCTGACGTAGGGTCCCTCCGTGACCGCCGCCATCACCGCCATGATCACAGCCGTCGTCGGCGTCCTCGGCACGCTCTTCGCCCCCGTGCTCAGCCAGCGGCTCACCGCACGGCAGCGCGCCGAGGAGGCCGAAGCCGAGGCGCGCAGGCGGCGGTCGGAGGAGCGGCGGGTGGCGTACACGGCGATGAACCGGGCGTCACGGCAGTTCCACACGCTGCTCAAGGACGCCCTGCACCGCATACGCGACGGCGTCTACACCGACCAGGACCGCGAGGTGCTGGAGGAGACGCGCCGCGACTACCGGGACCGGTACGCCGAGGCGCAGATGGTCGTACCCGAGCGGGTCCTGGAAGCGTCCCGGGCCGTGAACCAGGTCCTCGCCGGTGTCGACGCCGTGGCCAAGCGGCTCGACCGGGATCTGGCCCGCGAGGGCGAGAGCGCCCAGCAGGCCCTGCTCGACCTGAAGGAGGCCGAGCCGCGGCTGTCGGCGATGCGGCGGCTGATGCGGGAGGACCTCGGCGTGGCGGACTGACCGCCGCTCAGCCGCCGGCACCCGCCCGCGTCGCGTCCGCCCCCCAGCTGGCCAGCAGGCGCAGGGCCTCGGCCGACGGCGAACCGGGCTCGGCGTGGTACACGATCAGGGTCTGGTCCGCGTCGTCCGCCGTCCGGAACGACTCGAAGTTCAGGGACAGCGCGCCGACCAGCGGATGCTGCAGCCGCTTGACGCCATGGCTCTTCTCCTTGACGTCGTGGGTCGCCCACAGCCGCCGGAAGTCCTCGCTCTTGACGGAGAGCTCGCCGACGAGAGCGGACAGGCGGGGGTCGTCCGGGTAGCAGCCGGCGTCCATGCGCAGGGCGCAGACGATGTCGATCGCCTTCTGCTCCCAGTCGACGAACAGGTCCTGGTACCCGGGCTCCAGGAACACCAGCCGAGCCCAGTTCCGCTCCGGCGCCGGCAGCTGTGACCAGTCACCGAAGACCGCCGCGGCCATCCGGTTCCACGCCAGGATCTCCGTACGCCGCCCGGCGACGTACGCGGGCACCGCCGCCAGCGTCTCCAGCAGCTGCCCGATCGAGGCGCGCACCTGCTGCGGCCGCGCCGAGGGCTTCTTCTTGTGCTGCTTGCCCTTGGCGAGGTGGGTGAGGTGCGCCTGCTCGGCGTCCGTCAGCCTGAGCGCCCGCGCGATCGAGTCCAGCACCTCCGCCGACACGTTCTGCCCGTTGCCCTGCTCCAGCCGCGTGTAGTACGCCACCGACACCCCGGCCAGCTGCGCCAGCTCCTCGCGGCGCAGCCCGGGCACCCGCCGGTGCCGCCCGAAGTCCGGCAGGCCCACGTCCTCCGGCTTCAGCCGGGCCCGCCGGCTGCGCAGGAACTCACTCAGTTCGGCGCGCCGGTCGAGTGACGCTCCGGAGGGCTGGGGCTGTACGTCCATGGGCCAAGTATTCATGGTCGTACGTTCCTGAGCCTGACCTTGCCAGTGGTAGGCACGGCAGTCGTACGCAGAGGCGTGATCTGGGTGATGCCGGTGCCATGGGGCAGGCTGGACGCATGACCACTGTTGCCGCATACGCCACCCCCGCCGCGAAGGCCCCGCTGGAGCGGACCGCCATCGAACGTCGGGAGGTCGGCGAGCACGACGTCCTGATCGACATCAAGTTCGCCGGAATCTGCCACTCCGACATCCACCAGGCCCGCGAGGGCTGGGGCAAGGCCATCTTCCCGATGGTGCCCGGCCACGAGATCGCGGGCGTCGTCTCCGAGGTCGGCGCGGGCGTGACCAAGTACGCCGTCGGCGACCGGGTGGGCGTCGGCTGCATGGTCGACTCCTGCCGCGAGTGCGAGAACTGCCAGGCGGGCCTGGAGCAGTACTGCGTCAAGTCGCCCACCTGGACGTACAACGCCGTCGGCAAGGACGGCGAGCCCACCTACGGTGGTTACTCGGAGAAGATCGTCGTCGACGAGAACTACGTCGTCCGCGTCCCCGACGGCCTCTCCCTGGACGTGGCCGCGCCCCTGCTGTGCGCCGGTATCACCACGTACTCCCCGCTCAGGCACTGGAACGCCGGCCCCGGCAAGAAGGTCGCCGTCGTCGGTCTCGGCGGTCTCGGCCACGTGGGCGTCAAGATCGCGCACGCGCTCGGTGCGGAGGTCACCGTCCTCTCCCAGTCCCTGCGCAAGAAGGACGACGGCCTGCGACTGGGCGCCGACCACTACCACGCCACCAGCGACCCGGCGACGTTCGAGCAGCTCAAGGGCACCTTCGACCTGATCCTCAACACGGTCTCGGCGCCGGTCGACTTCGACGCCTACCTGTCCCTGCTGCGCACGGACGGCGCGATGGTCAACCTGGGCCTGCCCGAGGAGCCGGTCCAGATCCTGCTCCAGTCGGTCTTCGGCAACCGCCGCAGCGTCAGCAGCTCCGGCATCGGCGGCATCCGGGAGACCCAGGAGATGCTCGACTTCTGCGCCGAGCACGGCCTGGGCGCCGAGATCGAGGTGATCAGCGCCGACCAGATCAACGAGGCGTACGAGCGGGTGCTGGCGAGTGACGTCCGGTACCGCTTCGTGATCGACACGTCCACCATCTGAGCCGGGCCCCGCGCCGCATCACCCGGCGCGGTACTCCGGCCGCCGGGGCCAGCCCGCCGACGGGGCCGGCCCCGGCGGTCCCGGGCTGTCAGGAGGCCGAACGATGACCATTCAGCTGAACCACACCATCGTCGCCGCGCACGACAAGCAGGCCTCGGCCAGGTTCCTCGCCGACATCCTGGGACTCGACGTCAGCGCGCGGTACGGACCGTTCGTGCCCGTCGAGATACCCAACGGCGTGACCCTGGACTACATGGACACGACCGGGCCCATAACCCCTCAGCACTACGCCTTCCTGGTCTCGGAGGACGACTTCGACGCGATCTTCGCCCGTATCCGGAAGGCGGGACTCACCTACTGGGCGGACCCGTTCCACCACCGTCCCGGCGAGATCAACACCAATGACGGCGGCCGGGGGACGTACTTCGACGACCCCGATGGCCACCGGCTGGAGATCCTCACGCGGCCGTACGGCAGCGGGAGTTGAGTCACTCCACGGGGAAGGCCCCGCCGGCCGCGTAGGACCGTACGAGAGTGCTTCCGTCGCCCGCCGGTCGTACGACGTGGGCGCGTCCGAGGCCCGACACCCGGGCGTGCCCGTCGGCGGCCACCTCGACCAGCGTGTTCTCGTCGAGAGCGACGCCGTACGGCACGTCACCGCGCGCGACGGCGGCCACCAGTCGCGCCAGCGTCCCCCACTGCGCGGCGTGCACGTCCACCCCGAAGGGCACCAGCCCGAGCCCCGCCCGCACGTCGACCTCCTCCAGGTCCTCCGCGCTGTCCTCCGGACAGACCGGCACCCCGTCGACCAGCCACCCGCCCACCACGGCGTGCCGCGCGGCGACCGCGGCCCCCGCGGAGAACCCGGCGTACGGCATCCCGCGCTCGGCCAGCAGACCGGGAAGGCTCTCACGGCACCCCGCGAACGCCTCCTGATAGGCGGGCGTCAGCCCACCGCACACCAGCACCCCGTCGACGTCTTTGAGCGACTCCACCTCGAACCGTCCGCCGACGGGCACCAGCAGCGGCACCGGCGTACAGTCCCCGGCCTTCGTCAACGCCCCTTCGTACCGGGCGAACTGCTCCTCCCCGTCCCCCTCGTCCACGATCACGCACCCGATCCGGGGCGCGTCCCCGGCCGCCCGCAGAAACGGCTCGTACACCTCGACGGCGCCCCAACCGCCGCCTATGAGAAACGTATGACCGCCCACCCTGGTTCCTCCCCTGTACCTCTGCGCCTCTGTGCCCTCTGTGACGAGCCGCGAATGTACGAGGAGGGGGCGGCAGCCGTCGAACGCATTACCCAGAGCCGGGACACCGCTACTCGCGCGTTCACAGCCTCAGCCGACGCGATGGCTCGATCGCGAGCGGATCTGCTCGACCTCGATGCCGAAATGCCGCACGAGCTCCTTCTGAGCCGCGTTCCCTACGCGGTGGTGGCCGTTCGGCAAGGGACGACGGTCGCCATGTTCTACGAGTTCAACCGCCCCCGAGGGGCAAGGGGTGGGGCCCCTGCCGTCGCTCGGCAAGCCGAGGCTTTCCACGTGATCGTGGCCTCGCTCCCGGACCCGCGGGCTGCGAGGTGCCTGTGCCCCGAGGGTGAGGGAGCCGCACATACGCAGCCCTAGGACGGGACGGCGGCGCTGGCGTCCGACTCGTCGGTCCCCGGATCCTGTGTCGGTTCGCGGAGCTGCTCGCGCACATGGTTCCAGACCACCGCGATCAGCGCGGCGACCGGTACCGCGAGCAGACTGCCCACGATGCCGGCCAGACTGCCGCCCAACGTCACCGCCAGCAGGACCACGGCCGCATGGAGGCCGAGCCCACGACTTTGGATCATGGGCTGGAACACGTTGCCCTCGAGCTGCTGCACCACGACGATGATGGCCAGCACGATCAGCGCGTCCGTCAGGCCGTTGGAGACCAGCGCGATGAGAACTGCGACGAAACCGGCGAACAGGGCACCAACGATCGGCACGAACGCGGAGACGAAGGTGAGCACCGCCAGCGGGAGCACCAGTGGTACTCCCAGGATCCACAGGCCCAGGCCGATCAGGACGGCGTCGAGCAGGCCGACAGCCGCCTGGGAACGCACGAACGCGCCCAGGGTGTTCCAGCCACGCGCGGCCACGACCGGGACGTCGGTGGCGAGCCGGCCGGGCAGCTGACGGGCGAGCCACGGCAGGAACCGCGGGCCGTCCTTGAGGAAGAAGAACATCAGGAAGAGGGCCAGGACGGCGGTGACCAAGCCGTTCACGACGGTGCTCACTCCCGTGACGACAACGCCGACCATGCTGCCGAGGCCGTTCTGCGCGCGGGAGACGCCGGTGTCGAAGGCCTTGTCGATCTGGGCGTCACCGATGTTCAACGGCGGCCCGGCGGCCCACTCGCGCACCTTCTGGATGCCTTCGACCACGCCGTCGGTCAGGTCGCCGGACTGGGATGCCACCGGTACCGCGATCAGTGCCACGACGCCGATGGCGACCAGGAGGAACAGCACCGTCACGACCGACGCGGCGAGGGCGGGTTTCCACCCGCGACGACGCAGGAAACGGGTCGGTGGCCAGGTCAGTGTGGTCAGAAGCAGGCCGACCACGAGCGGCCAGACGACCGACCACATCCGGCCCAGTACCCACAAGGTCACCGCGAGCATCAGCAATATGAGCAGCAACTCCGCGGAGACACGCGCCGACGTGCGGAGTGCGGCGCGGGCTCGTGTAGAACTCAAAGGGGCAGTCACGGATGCACCCTATGGGTACGCAAGTCACACCGGCATCGCCGCTCACAGTGTGCAACCCCCGGATGCACGGGGGACGCCGGGGTGGAAAAGAGCCCCGCTCGCTCGCGGCGGACGCCGAGAGCTCGCGGACCTACTGTTCCGCGGTCTCCGCCGCGAGCGCGATACCCGTCGGGCAGGACGCCCCCAGGACTTCTTGACCGTCAGCGGCAGCAGCCTCTTGCCGCTGTTGCTTACTTGTGGCCATGTGTCGAACTGGGGGCAGACAGTGCAGTCGAGACGTTCAGGCATCCGCCTTGGCCACGCCGATAGGGCAGGAAACGCCGGTCCCGCCCAGCCCGCAGTACCCGCCCGGATTTTTGGTGTCTGAAAGATACTGCTGGTGATAGGCCTCGGCCGGGTAGAAGGTGCGGCCCTCGGCGGGGAGGATCTCCGTGGTGATCGTGCCGTGGCCGGAGGAGGTCAGGACCTTCTGGTAGGAGGCCCGGGAGGCCTCGGCGGCGGCGGCCTGCTCGGGGGTGTGGGTGTAGACGGCGGAGCGGTACTGGGTGCCCACGTCGTTGCCCTGGCGGAAGCCCTGGGTCGGGTTGTGGGACTCCCAGAAGGTCTTCAGGAGCCGGTCGTAGGAGATCAGCTTCGGGTCGTAGACCACGCGGACGGCCTCCGTGTGGCCGGTCAGGCCCGAGCAGACCTCCTCGTAGGTGGGGTTCTCGGTGTAGCCGCCCTGGTAGCCGACCAGGGTCGTCCACACCCCCGCCGGGAGCTGCCAGAACTTGCGCTCGGCGCCCCAGAAGCAGCCCAGGCCGAAGTCGGCGACCTCCAAACCCTCGGGGTAGGGGCCCTGGAGGGGGTTGCCCAGGACGGTGTGGCGGTCGGGGACCTCGAACACAGGCGCGGGCCGGCCCTTGAGCGCCTGCTCGGGGGTGGGCAGCTGGGGCGTACGGCCGAAGAGCATGGGGTCTCCCTGTCGGTCTGAGGTGAGCCGTCCGCATGGTGCGCGGGCGGCACCCCGCACAACGTTTTGGGTGCCGCCCGAATTCCTCCGCCTCCCGCGCGCGGGAGGACCGTCAGGCCGCCGTCCCGGCCTCCACCGCCTGTGCCGCGGCGTTCCGGACGCGGCAGAAGTGCGCGGCCATCCCGTCGCCCCGGTAACGCCAAGGCAGCGCGTTCACATGGCCGTCGACCAGCTTGAACTGCTCCAGCGCGGCCTCGTTGCGCTCTTGCAGGTGCAGGTAGTACGCCAGCAGGTGGCGCAGCTCGGGCAGGCGCGGATGCGCGGGGTCGGCCGCGGCGGCGTCGGCGAGGCCGGCGTCCACCCGGGCCAGCATCTCGGGCGTGCGGTCGGCGGTGTTGTCCTCCGACTCGTCGTGCTCGAAGTGGACGATCAGCGGCAGGGCCGTCAGCAGACTCCCCAGGGGCGCCTCGGCCGCCGCCCGAGCGGCGAACTCGGTGGCCAGCCGCTCGGAACCCCGCCACTTCGCACACCAGTACTGCAGCGCCGAGAAGTGGGCCTCGTAGTGGTGCGGGGCGCGCGCGGTGACCTCCGCCCACAACCGGTCCATCTGGGAGTTCGGGTAGCCGAGGCCGAGCGCGACCCAGATCTCCGTGATGTACGGCGTCGGGTCGTCGGGGTTCAGGGCGGCGGCCCGCGCTATCTCCTCGCGGGAGCGCGCCAGCGTCCGGTGGAAGCCCTCGAACTGTTCCCCGGTCGTGTACTTGGCCCGCTTGGCGCCCCGCAGCTCCCAGGCGAGGATCACCGTGCTGCGGGCCCGGACGACGGCGGCGTCCGGGTCCTCGGGCCGCGCGGCCTCCCAGGCGAGCAGCCAGCCGTCCTCCTCCGCGGCCCGCTCGGCCAGCAGGTACGCGACCGCCGACCGGCGTTCCCAGTCCCGGCCGATGCCCTTCATCAGCTCGGCGGCCGGCTGCCAGGCACCGCCGCGCACCGCGCTCAGCGTGGTCTCCCAGTCGGCGGGCAGCGGCGCCGCGTACGTGGTGTTCTGCCGCTCGGCGGGCAGCAGTCCGAGCTTCTCGGCGGCCTCAGCGGCCTCGGTGTCGTCGTCGGGGCTCGGAGAGAAGAACTCCTTGAGGAACACCCAGGCCAGCCACAGCGCGAAGAGCAGTGTGGGGACGGCCAGGATGCCCAGGATCCACAGCAGGACGGTCATCGGGGGTCGGTCCGTTTCTCGGTTGTCGAAGGAGCGCGGGGGGACAGGGAGAGAAGGGGTACGTCAGGCGTTCTGCGGTGCCGGCGGCAGCAGTGCCCGCAGGGCGGCGGTGTCGGGGCGGTCGGCGAGCGCGGCGGCCACGGCGGCGTCGAGCACGGCCTCGGCACCACCGGCCTCCCCCTCGCCCCCTTCGTCCGCCACCGCGCCGGGCAGCCGGACGGACGCCGCCCGCGCCCAGGAGAACTCCCAGCGCAGCAGCGAGCGGGCGCTGAACTCGGCCAGCACCATCCGCCGCAGCGACTCCACCAGCACGGGGCGTACGAACTCGCGGAATGCCCGGCCCTTCGCCGCCGCCGCTTCGTCGGACAGCGGCAGCCGCTGGGCCAGCTGCCACAGCTGCCCGTCGTCGATCACCCTCAGCAGCGCGGGCAGCGTCGGCCGGTCCTTGGTGTAGAACGCCAGCGCCCGGTGCAGCGGGGTGTCGAGACGCGTGAGCCCCTCCGCCATCGAGGCGTCCAGCAGCTCCTGCCACGCGCCGGTGTGCCGGAACGCCCGCACCTCGTCCGTCAGGACCGTCTCCTCCAGCCCGACCAGGGTGCGCTCCGGGTCGGCGAGAAGGTCGAGCGCGGAGCCCTTGGCCTCCCCGGCGCGGCCGTCGGCGGGCAGTTCCTCGATCCGGCGGACCCGGTCGGCGATGGGCGGATGGGAGTCGTACGGCGAGGCGGGCTCGGTCGGCAGCCGGGTCCGCATCCGTACCAGCTCCAGTTCACGGGCGGTCAGCATCCGCCCGAAGCCGCCGAAGAACTCGCCGCGCGGCGGCAGCAGCCGGGTGGTGAGGCCCAGGGTGGCGTACGACTCCAGGTAGAAGTCGTAGGCGGCGGCGAGCACCGGTATCTCGCGCAGCGCCGAGGCGGTGGCGTCGCGCCCGGCGATCCGGGCGGCGGCCAGGTCGGCCGCGTACTCCTGGGCGCGGGCCGTGGACAGCGTGGCCCGCAGGTAGAACCGGGCGTAGCGGGTGTAGACCGCCGCCATCAGCCGGTACGTGATCCCGGAGCCGGAGGTGTCGACCTCCTTGGCCTTCTTGCCCTTCGCGATCCGCTGGGCGGCGGCCCGCTCCTGGCGGGCGCGCTCGTCGGCGGCCTTGTCGTCCGCCTTGGCGTGGAACTGCCCCACCACCCGGCCGATCTGCACCCGGCCGCGCACGACCAGCGCGGACAGCCGGGTGTCGCCGCCGGTGAAGTGCCCGTACTCGTGGGCCAGCACGGCGCGCAGCTGAGCCTCGCTCAGCCCGGTCAGCAGCGGTACGCCGAGGTAGAGCCGGCGCGGGCCGGGGCGCAGGCCGAGCAGCCGGGGCTGCTCGCTGACGGCCGCGTTGACGTCGCCGGTGAGCACGATCTCGTCGGGGGCGCGGGTGCCCGTGGCGTCCGCGAGCTCCCGGACCAGCGCCCACAGGCGCGGTTCGTCGGCCTCGGTCACCCCGAGGCCCGGCATGCGCTCGCTCTTCGGCGTGCGCAGCATGAACATGCCGCGCACGACGGGGACCGCCAGTACGACGGAGACGATCACGACCTTGCCGGCGACCGCGGTCGGCGCCCAGGCGAAGGCCGCCGTGCCGAGGGCGGCCAGCGCTCCGAGCAGGACGAGGCTCAGCAGATAGAAGCCGCACAGCAGGACGACGGCGCGCAGCGCGCGCAGAGCTGCACCCATTGGGCAGATCCCCCCACAGGACCCAGGAAAACGGACACGGAAGACGAACGGGCGGTACGTGCGTGGGGGGATGCGGAGTATGCCGTACCGCAGGTCAGGGCGGCAATTCCGGTCCGGTCGCGGTCAGCTGAGCAGCGTCGCCGGGGTGCCCCCGTTCGCCTCGTAGCCCGCCACCGCCAGGGCGCGGTGCAGGGCGAACTCGGCGGCCGGGTCGGCGGACAGGATCCAGGGGAGGGCGCCGACGTGGCCGTCGACGTGTATCAGCTCATTCATGGCCTCCGCCCAGCGCTCGGCGCGTACCAGGAAGAAGACCAGCAGGTGGCGGACGTGCGCCTGCATCGGCTCGTCGGGGCGCGCCGCGTGCACCGCGTGGAGCGCGCCGTGGATCGCCCTGGTCACGACCTCGCTCTGGTAGAAGCTGCTGACCAGGTTCACCTCGGGGAGGTGCTCGAAGACCGCGAACAGCGGCAGCGCGGCCAGCAGGGAGCCCTGCGGGGCGCGGGCCGCGGCGGCCTCGGCGAAGGAGTACGCCAGCTCGCGCGAGCCGTGCCACTTCTCGCACCAGTAGTGCAGGGCCGCGAGGTGGGCGCCCATGTGGGTGGGGGCGCGGTCCAGGATCTTCAGCCAGAGCTTCTCGAACTCCGGCTGCGAGTAGGCGAGCCCGCGGGCCACCGACAGTTCGACGATGTGCGGGACCGGGTCGCCGGGGGCCAGCAGCGCCGCCTGGGCGCAGGCCTCCCTGGCCTCCTCCATGATGATCCGGAAGTCGTCCGTGCCCGGCGTCGACGTACGCCACGCCTGCTGCACCAGGAACTCGGCGTGCACCGCCGCGCCGCCCGCGTCCTTGGGCTGCTCTGCCCGCCACACCCGCAGCCACTGCCCGCCGGGCGTCTCGTGCACCCCGCCGGGCCGCTGCTGCAGCTCCAGCGCCGCCGCGCCCGCGAAGGCCTGCACGCGCTGCCAGCGCGACTCGCCCTCCGTCTCGGTGCCGGCCAGCAGCTGCGCCGCCGCGTGGTAGTCCTGGGTGCGCTGCACCAGGTCCAGGACGTCCAGCAGGTCCTGGTCGGGGCCGGGCATCCGGATGTCCAGGTCCTCCTGGCGCACGAAGCCGTAGTCCGCCGGGTCGGCGGCGTCCGGGTGCTCCGGGGGCACCAGCTCGATCATCCCGCGCCTGCGCCGCAGCGTCGGGAGCAGGACGAAGCCCAGCATGAGCAGTGCCATCAGGACCCAAAGAATTGCCATGAGTCAAGCGAACCAGACGCCGCCGACAATTGGCCAACCCATGGGGCGTACCTGTGGAAAAACCGTCCGGCACCCCTGTGGAAAACCGGGGCCGGCCCGCGCCGGGCGTACAGGGAAAACCCTCCCGTCCGGCGCCCCGGGCTCCGCCGTCCGTCATCGACCGCGCGAGCGCACTACGCTCGGTCCCCATGAGCGACAGGCACATCAGTCAGCACTTCGAGACCCTCGCGATCCACGCGGGCAACACCGCCGACCCCCTGACCGGCGCGGTCGTCCCGCCGATCTACCAGGTCTCGACCTACAAGCAGGACGGCGTCGGGGGCCTGCGCGGCGGCTACGAGTACAGCCGCAGCGCCAACCCGACCAGGACGGCCCTGGAGGAGAATCTCGCCGCGCTGGAGGGCGGTCGCCGGGGCCTGGCGTTCGCGTCCGGGCTGGCGGCCGAGGACACCCTGTTGCGTACGCTGCTCAGCCCCGGCGACCACGTGGTCATCCCCAACGACGCGTACGGCGGCACGTTCCGCCTGTTCGCGAAGGTCGTCTCCCGGTGGGGGGTGGAGTGGTCGGTCGCCGACACCAGCGACCCGGCGGCCGTGCGGGCCGCCATCACCCCGAAGACCAAGGCCGTCTGGGTGGAGACCCCCTCCAACCCGCTGCTCGGCATCACCGACATCGCCGCCGTCGCCCAGGTCGCCCATGACGCGGGCGCCAGGCTCGTGGTGGACAACACCTTCGCCACGCCCTACCTCCAGCAGCCGCTCTCGCTCGGCGCGGACGTCGTCGTGCACTCCCTCACCAAGTACATGGGCGGCCACTCGGACGTGGTCGGCGGCGCGCTGATCACGGCGGACCAGGAGCTGGGCGAGGAGCTGGCGTACCACCAGAACGCGATGGGCGCGGTCGCCGGGCCCTTCGACTCCTGGCTGGTGCTGCGCGGCACCAAGACGCTGTCGGTGCGCATGGACCGGCACAGCGAGAACGCCACGAAGATCGCCGACATGCTGACCCGGCACGCGCGCGTGACGAGCGTCCTGTACCCGGGCCTGCCCGAGCACCCCGGTCACGAGGTCGCCGCCAAGCAGATGAGGACCTTCGGCGGCATGGTCTCCTTCCGGGTCACGGGCGGCGAGGAGGCGGCCGTCGAGGTGTGCAACCGCGCCAAGGTGTTCACCCTGGGCGAGTCCCTGGGCGGCGTCGAGTCGCTGATCGAGCACCCCGGGCGCATGACCCACGCGTCCGTGGCCGGCTCCGCCCTGGAGGTCCCCGCCGACCTGGTGCGCCTCTCCGTGGGCATCGAGAACATCGAGGACCTCCTGGAGGACCTCCAGCAGGCCCTGGGCTAGCCGGACCCCCGGGTCACCAGCCTGTCAGCGGTGGAGTCGTCCGGGACGGCGGCTCCACCCAGGGGCGGGCAGTCAGCGCCCAGACGGTGAAGGCCAGGCACGCGGCGCACAGCAGCAGCCACAGCAGGCGGCGGGCCGCGGTCCTGCGGCGCAGCAGGCGCCCGCCGCGCCGCACGGCCTCCCCGTACAGCTCCGGCGGCACCCGCGGCGGGGTCCGCTCCATGATCCGCCGCACGGTCGCCTCACGCTCGTACCGGTTCACGCGGGCCTCCCGTCACTCCATCGCGTATGACGGTCACGACGGCGCCACCTCCGCCCCCACCACCGTCGGTGACGGTCCCCGGGGCGGGTGCAGCACGGTCGCCGTCGCGCGGTCGCAGATGGTGTGGACCCGCTCCAGAGGCAGCCCGAGCAGGGCCGCCACCTGCTCCTCGGCCACCCCCTCGTACAGCCGCAGGACGAGGATCAGACGCTCCTGGGGCGTGAGGACGGCCAGCGGGCTGCGGGGGTGCGGGCGCGGGCGGGCGAAGCCGCCGTACTCGTGCCAGGCACCGCGGGCGAAGCGGGTGGCGAGGTACTGGCGGGCGCGGTCGTACGGGTCCTCGCCGCGCAGCCGGTCCCAGCACGCGTACGTGTGGGCGAGCGCCAGTGTCAGCAGGCGCCGCGCGCGGGGGTTGTCGTCCGGAGCCTCCCCGGTGAGCAGCGTCGCGGCATGCAGCAGCCGCCCGCCCGCGCCCGCGACGAACGCCTCGAACTCCCGGGCCCGGCGGGCATGTCGGAGCATCTGCCGTGCTCGCACCGCGCCTCCCCCCGCCTGCGGGGCCCTGCCGGTCCACGGATTGCGGCGACCGTGTGCGACGGGGACCCGGTCTCATATCAGGCCAGTGGCGGCCCGCGGTCAAGAGCCGTGCGGCACGCGCGTGTGCGGATGTGCCGCCATGGGGGGCGGCGGGAGGTCTCAGGAGGCCGTCGGCGTCTCCGGCGCCGGCACACCCTGGACGGTCATGCGCGCGGAGAGCGCGCCGTTGAAGCGCGTGAGGAGCGTGCAGAACGCCTCGCGCTCCTCCGGCGCCCAGTCGTGGGTCAGCTCGGCCATCAACTGGCGCCTGGACGAGCGGACTTCCTCCAGCCGGGACAGACCGCGCGGGGACAGCTGGAGCACCACCGCACGCCCGTCCTCGGGGTGCGAGGTGCGCTTGACGAGCCCGGTGTCCACGAGTGGAGCAACCTGCCGGGTGACCGTCGAGGAGTCGATCCCCATGCTCGCGGCGAGCGCCTTGACACCCATCGGTCCCTCTTTGTCGAGGCGGTTGAGCAGCAGGTACGCGGCGCGGTCCATGGAGTTGCGCACCTGCCCGACGCCGCCGAGCCGGGTCTGTTCGGCACGGCGGGCGAACACCGCGACCTCGTGCTGGAGGGTGTCGAGAAGACCGGGTTCACCGACGGTCGTCATGTCCATCGACATTTCAGGTGTTGTGGGCATGGCCGGGGGCTCACTTCATGAAAGGGGTGCCAGGATGGGGGACAGGGTACGCGGCTGGGGGGCAGGCCGTACGGGCGCTGAGCAAACCGGTCTCGGAGCTTGGTCACACCAGTCGCATACGACTGTGAACTGCGAGACTGGAGTCATGAGCTACAGCGCGGCTGACCACTTGCTGCCCGTAACCCTCGACGACGTGCGCGGTGCCCAGAAGATGCTCTCGGGGGTGGCGCGGGTGACCGCGATGGAGGGCAGCCGGCACCTCTCCCAGCTGGTCTCCGCTCCGGTGCACCTGAAGTGCGAGAACCTCCAGCGGACGGGTTCGTTCAAGCTGCGCGGCGCGTACGTCCGGATCGCCGGCCTGCTGCCCGAGGAGCGGGCCGCCGGAGTGGTGGCGGCGAGCGCCGGGAACCACGCGCAGGGCGTGGCGCTGGCCTCCGCGCTGCTCGGGGTGCACGCCACCGTGTTCATGCCGAAGGGCGCCCCGCTGCCCAAGATCAGCGCCACCCGGGACTACGGCGCCGAGGTGCGCCTGCACGGCCAGGTGGTCGACGAGACCCTGGCCGCCGCCCAGGAGTACGCGGCCGAGACCGGCGCGGTGTTCATCCACCCCTTCGACCACCCGGACATCATCGCGGGGCAGGGCACGGTCGGCCTGGAGATCCTGGAGCAGTGCCCGGAGGTGCGCACGATCGTCGTCGGGATCGGCGGCGGCGGGCTCGCGGCCGGTATCGCGGTGGCGGTGAAGGCGCTGCGGCCGGACGTGCGGATCGTCGGCGTGCAGGCGGAGGGCTCGGCGGCGTACCCGCCCTCGCTGGCGGCCGGCCGCCCGGTGGCGATCGAGAACCCGGCGACGATGGCCGACGGCATCAAGGTCGGGCGGCCCGGCGACGTGCCGTTCGGGATCATCGGCGACCTGGTCGACGAGGTCCGCACGGTCAGCGAGGACGAGCTGTCCGCCGCGCTGCTGCTGTGCCTGGAGCGGGCCAAGCTGGTGGTGGAGCCGGCGGGCGCCAGCCCGGTCGCCGCGCTGCTGAGCGAGCCGGGCGGTTTCGAGGGGCCGGTCGTCGCGGTGCTCTCCGGCGGCAACGTCGACCCGGTGCTGATGCAGCGCGTCCTGCGGCACGGCATGGCCGCGCAGGGCCGCTACCTGGCCGTTCGTCTTCGCCTGACCGACCGTCCCGGCGCCCTCGCCACGCTCCTCGGGGCGTTGTCAGTGGTGGACGCTAACGTCCTCGACGTGAGCCATGTACGGACCGACCCGCGGCTCGGGCTCACGGAGGCGGAGGTGGAGCTGCACCTCGAGACGAAGGGCCCGGCGCACTGCGTCGAGGTCGGCCAGGCGTTGCGCGAGGCGGGCTACACGGTCATCGACTGAGGCGCCGACCGGTCCTGAACCAGGGGTCACTCGTTCGGGTAACTGCATTGTGAGACGCGATACATCGCGTTACTGTGTGTCCGCCGGTCGACGCCGCGTCCTGTCGTGGGCACGGAAATCACAGGCGGAAACCGGCGCACCTACCTAGCCTTTCCGAAGAACCCCCGACGACGTGGAGACTCATATGCCAGGTGCCATCCATGCCGAAGGCCTGGTGAAGACCTTCGGCGACGTAAAGGCACTGGACGGCGTCGACCTCGACGTGCCCCAAGGCACGGTCCTCGGCCTGCTCGGGCCGAACGGCGCGGGCAAGACGACGACCGTCCGCTGTCTGACCACCCTGCTCCGCCCCGACCGCGGCCGGGCGGTCGTCGCAGGTATCGACGTCCTCAAGCATCCCGACGCCGTACGCCGCTCCATCGGCCTCTCGGGGCAGTTCGCGGCGGTCGACGAATACCTCACCGGCCGCGAGAACCTGCAGATGGTCGGCCGGCTCTACCAGATGAGGGCCAAGGCGGCGAAGGTCCGCGCGGAGGAACTGCTGGAGCAGTTCAACCTCACGGACGCCGCCGACCGGTCCGCCAAGACCTACTCCGGGGGCATGCGCCGCCGACTCGACCTCGCGGCGGCCCTCGTCGTCTCACCGCCCGTGATGTTCATGGACGAGCCGACGACCGGACTCGACCCGCGCAACCGGCAGCAGCTCTGGGAGGTCATCAAACAGCTGGTCTCCGGAGGGACGACCCTGCTGCTCACCACCCAGTACCTGGAAGAGGCCGACCACCTCGCCCACGAGATCGCGGTCGTCGACCAGGGCCGCGTCATCGCCAAGGGCACCTCCGACCAGCTCAAGGCCCGCACCGGCGGCGAGCGCGTCGAGGTCGTGGTGCACGAGCGCGAGCGCATACCGGCCGCGGCCGAGGTGCTGAGCGGCTTCGGCAAGGGCGACACCACGGTCGAGGAGCACACCCGCAAGCTCACCGTGCCCGTCACCGGCGGTGCCAAGCTGCTCGCCGAGGTCATCCGAGAACTGGACACCCGCGGCATCGAGATCGACGACATCGGGCTGCGCCGCCCCACCCTCGACGACGTCTTCCTGTCCCTGACGGGACACGCCGCCGAGGAGACCGAGGAGGTCGTGAAATGAGTGCCGCCACCGACGCACCGCGGGTCACGGCTCCGGGCAACCCCGTCAGCCAGTCCATACGCGACTCGCTGATCGTCGCCCAGCGGAACCTGATCCGCATGTCCAGAATCCCCGAGATGGTCATTTTCGGGCTGATCCAGCCGATCATGTTCGTGGTGCTGTTCACCTACGTCTTCGGCGGCTCCATGCAGATCGGCGGCAGCACCAGCGCGACCGCCTACAAGAACTTCCTGATGGCCGGCATCTTCGCGCAGGCCGTCACCTTCGCCACCGCCAGCTCCGGTGCGGGCATCGCCGACGACATGCACAAGGGGCTCATCGACCGCTTCCGCTCGCTGCCCATGGCGCGCGGCGCGGTGCTGACCGGGCGCACGCTCGCCGACCTGGTCCAGACGGCGCTGACCCTGTTCGTCCTCGCGGTCGTCGCCCTGCTGGTCGGCTGGCGCGTCGGAACGGTGGGGGACACCAACGCCCTCAAGGTCCTGGCCGCCTTCGGCCTGCTGCTTCTGCTCGGGTACGCGTTCACCTGGATCGGCGCCCTGATCGGCCTGTCCGTGCGTACCCCCGAGGCGGCCACCTCCGGCGGGCTGATCTGGCTCTTCCCGGTGACCTTCATATCCAACGCGTTCGTCGACACCGGCAACATGACCCCG
Source organism: Streptomyces sp. NPDC039424 (assembly GCF_055639495.1). NCBI lineage: Bacteria > Bacillati > Actinomycetota > Actinomycetes > Kitasatosporales > Streptomycetaceae > Streptomyces > Streptomyces sp. NPDC039424. Next base: position 369,580 of record NZ_JBVKAI010000002.1, on the reverse strand, counting down.
TGGCTGCGCCATGTCGCGGAGTGGAACCCGTTCAGCGCCACCGTCCAGGCGGCCCGGGTCCTGTTCGCCAACGCGCCCAAGTCGGCGTCGGACGCCTGGCCCATGCAGCACCCGGTGTGGGCCTCGCTGATCTACTCGGTCCTGATCATCCTGCTGTTCCGGACGCTGGCGGTCCGCAAGTACCGCTCGGCGACGGCATGACGAAGCCCCCGGCGTCGCATGGACGCCGGGGGCCGGTCAGGGACTGCGGGGCGGGCCGGGCTGAAGCCTCTCAGCCCGAGTACGGCTCGGCCTTCAGGATCCGCACCGAGGCCTTCTTGCCGTTGGGCAGCTCGTACTCCGCGTCCTCGCCGACCTTGTGGCCGATGACGCCGGTGCCCAGCGGGGACTGCGGTGAGTAGGTCTCGATGTCGGCGCTCGCGTACTCGCGCGAGGCGAGCAGGAACGTCATGGTGTCGTCCTCGTCACCGTCGAAGGCGATCGTCACGACCATGCCGGGCGCGACCGCACCGTCGGTCGAGACCGGAGCCTCGCCGACCTTGGCGTTCTCCAGGAGCTGGGTCAGCTGGCGCACACGGAGCTCCTGCTTGCCCTGCTCCTCCTTGGCCGCGTGGTACCCGCCGTTCTCCCGCAGGTCGCCCTCCTCGCGCGCGGCCGCGATCTTGGCGGCGATCTCGGTGCGCGCAGGACCAGTAAGGTACTCAAGCTCATCCTTGAGCTTGTTGTACGCCTCCTGGGTCAGCCAGGTGACGTTCTCGCTGGTCTGGGTCACAGGTGCTCCTCGTCGGTACTGGGAATACAAAGCATCGCCCTACCCAGAAGATGGATCCTCCATGGATGGGCGAAACCACGAGCCTAACAATTCAACGGCTGAAGGGGGAGGACATAAGCCATCAGAATCACATCAACGCAGGTCAGCGACTACGTATTCCGGCTGAGGTCAGTCGGCGTGGCAGCCGAGCAGCTCGGCCGTGGTGCCCTTGGACATCGTACGCAGCGTGACGACCGTGTCGATGCTCGTGGCGGAACCGGAGAAGCGGAAGTCCGCCCGGCCCACCTCGTCGCCGTCGGCGGCCTGGGAACGCAGGGTGCAGTAGCCGGAGGCGCCGGAGTCCTTGTGGACCTCCAGATGGGCCTTGACCGCGTGGTCCGAGGCCTCGAAGGCGACCACCTGGGCGCTGATCTCGTTCTGGCCGACGTAGTGGTAGGCGAAGTAGCCGACCAGCGCCAGCAGGACCGTGCCGAGGACCACCGCTGCGGCCTTGAGCCTGCGGTCGGCACGCTCGTCCGAGGAACGGCCGTAGCGCCCCTCGGGCAGCCGCGTGCTCGCCGTGCTCATGATCGTCCTCTCGGCAGGGGAGGGACAGGGGTCCCGAAAGGGGCTCCCAGGGCGGGGCCCCGGAATTATTCGCCTCCCGATTCGGTCACTATAGAAGCCGCCGATCGCGCCGACACACACCGGGCGCCGACTTAACCGAGGATCGAGTCTTGACTGACCAACTGCGACTGATGGCCGTCCACGCGCACCCCGACGACGAGTCGAGCAAGGGCGCGGCCACCATGGCGAAGTACGTCTCGGAGGGGGTGGACGTGCTGGTGGTGACCTGCACCGGCGGGGAGCGGGGCTCCATCCTCAACCCGAAGCTGCAGGGCGACAAGTACATCGAGGAGCACATCCACGAGGTACGCAAGAAGGAGATGGACGAGGCCCGCGAGATCCTCGGCGTCAAGCAGGAGTGGCTCGGTTTCGTCGACTCCGGCCTGCCCGAGGGCGACCCGCTGCCCCCGCTGCCCGAGGGCTGCTTCGCCCTCGAGGACGTCGACAAGGCGGCCGGCGAGCTGGTGAAGCAGATCCGCTCCTTCCGTCCCCAGGTGATCACCACCTACGACGAGAACGGCGGCTACCCGCACCCCGACCACATCATGACCCACAAGATCTCGATGGTGGCGTTCGAGGGCGCGGCGGACACCGAGAAATACCCGGAGGCCGAGTTCGGCCCGGCGTACCAGCCGCAGAAGCTGTACTACAACCAGGGCTTCAACCGCCCGCGCACCGAGGCCCTGCACAAGGCGATGCTCGACCGTGGCCTGGAGTCCCCCTACGGCGAGTGGCTCAAGCGCTGGAACGAGATCCAGCGCAAGGAACGCGTGCTCACCACCCACATCCCGTGCGCCGACTTCTTCGAGATCCGCGACAAGGCGCTGATCGCCCACGCCACGCAGATCGACCCCGACGGCGGCTGGTTCCGGGTGCCGATGGACGTGCAGAAGGAGGTCTGGCCGACGGAGGAGTACGAGCTGGCGAAATCCCTCGTCGATACCTCCCTCCCCGAGGACGACCTCTTTGCGGGCATCCGCGACAATGCCTGACATGAGCGCGAGCCTGGCACTGACGAACCTCGTCCCCCTCGCCAAGGAGGTCGACCAGAACAAGGTCACCCCCGGCGTCCTCGGCTTCATCGTCTTCGCGGTGATGGCCGTCGCGGTGTGGGGCCTGATGAAGTCCATGAACAAGCACATGCAGAAGGTCGACTTCAAGGAGGCGGCGGACCCGGAGGCGGAGTCCGCCCCCGCCCCCGCCGACCCGAAGCCGCAGCGGGGCTGACCGGGGTTCACTCCCGGGCCGGGTGGCCGGCCGGCACCGGGACGCCCATCACCTCACGGGCGTGCCGGTCCGGCACCATGCCCAGCCGCCATGCCTGCCAGCCCGCCTCCAGGTCGACCCCGCGTTCGAGGAGCAGCTGGTACGCCCCGGCGTAGTCGTCCAGCTTCTCGTCCCGGGCCGGATGGCCGGCCCGGGCGAGCTGGACCAGCTCCTCCTGGGCCACCGCCGTGCCCACCTCCACACCGCCGGGCGCCGCGTACGGCAGCAGGGTGCAGCGCAGGAAACGGGCCCAGTCCTCGCCGCGGCGGTCGCCGTAGGAGGTGAACAGCCCGAGCGCCTCGTCGCACAGGGCCAGGGCCTGCTGGGTGCGGGCGTTGCCCGCGTCGACGACCGCCAGTTCCAGGCAGGTCCAGGCCTCGCCATGGGACACGCCGATGCGCTGGAAGTCGGCGCGGGCGTCGACCAGCAGCTGGCGGGCGAACCCGGAGTTGCGCAGGGAACCGGTCTGGGCGGCACGCTGGTCGCGGGTGACACGGGCCGAGTGGTGGCGGGCGCAGGCCAATCCGTACACATCCCGTATCCGGGAGAACATCGTGCGGGAGCGCTCCAGCTCGCGGACCGCCTGGTCCAGGTTGCCGGTCTCCTCCAGCGCCTGGCCCAGGTAGTACACCGTCCAGGCCTCGCCGCGCGCGTCCTCGTTCTCCCGGTGCCGGGCGGACGCCTGCCGCAGGCCCTCCACCGCCGGGGACGCGTCACCGTCGACCAGCCGGGCCCGGGCCAGCTGGGTCAGGGCCCAGGCCTCGCCGCGGGCGTCGCGGGTGCGGCCGTACCGGTCGAGGGCGGCCCGCAGCTCCGTATCCGCGCGCGGCACGTCACCCATGCGCAGCGCCAGCTGGCCGAGCTGGAAGTGGGCCCAGGCCTCCCCGTGCACCGAGCCGCCCTCGCGGTGCAGCACCAGCGAGCGGGCGAGCAGGTCCACAGCCTCCACGAGACGCGCGCGGTCACGCTGGACGGCGGCCAGCGCGTGCATCGTCCAGGCGCGGTCCGTGGCCAGCTCGGGGGCCGCCTGAAGGTCCAGGGCCTCCTGGAGCTTGGCCGCCGCCTCCGTGAGGTTGCCCTGATGGTGCAGGGTGATGCCGAGCGAGCACAGGGCGCGGGCGGCACCCGCGTCGTGGTGGGCCTCCAGGTAGAGGTCGACCACGGACGTCAGGGTGGTGCGCGCCTTGTCCAGTTCGCCGAGCTGGCGGGCCGCGATGCCGGTGCGCCACTGCACGGAACGGACCAGCAGGCCCTGGTCGACCGCCTGGGCCAGCTCGCTGATCTCGCCGAGGCGGTAGAGGTCGCCGCGCAGCAGGCAGTAGTCGCACAGGGCGCCGAGCAGGTTCAGCACGGCCGACTGGTTCACGCCCTCCGCCTGGCGCAGGGCCGCCGTGATGAAGCTCGACTCGTCGTCCAGCCAGCGCAGCGCCTCGTCGAGGGAGGTGAAACCGTGCGGGCCGAAGCGGTCCGAGCGGGTGGACATGTTGCCGTCGACCAGGCGCAGGACGGAGTCGGCGAGCTCCCCGTAGTTCACGATCAGGCGTTCCTGCGCCGCCGTCCGTTCGGCCGGGTCCTCCTCGTCCAGCAGACGGGCGTGGGCGAAGACCCGCACCAGGTCGTGCAGCCGGTAGCGGTTGCCGCGGACGTGGTCGATCAGGCCGGCCCGTGCGAGCGCCGCCAGATGACGGGTGGCCTCCGCCTCGTCGGTGGCGAGCAGCGCGGCGGCAGCGGCGGCGCCGAGGGAGGCGCGGCCGGCCAGCGCCAGCCGTCTCAGCAGCCGCCGCGCCGGCTCCGACTGATCGGTGTACCGCAGCCACAGCACCCGCTCGACCGGCTCCACCGGTCCGTACGCGGCCAGGTCCGTGGCCAGTTGGCGGGGCGAGCGCGGGCCGAGGGAGGAGCCCGCGATGCGCAGCGCCAGCGGCAGCCCGCCGCACAGCTCCCGGACCCGGTCGCCGGACTGGGCGTCGTAGGGCCCCGAGGCGTCCTGCGCGGCGGCGGCGCCCAGCAGTTCGTCCGCGCCCGCCGCGTCCAGGGCCTCGACCGGGAGCTGGTGCACCCAGGCCCGGAGGTCCGCGGGCAGGTCGAGGGGGGCGCGGGCGGTGACCACCACCAGGCTGTCGGAGCGGTCGGGGACGAGGGCGCGGACCTGCTCGGCGTCCGAGGCGTCGTCCAGCACGATCGTCACCGGCAGGCCCGTCAGATGCTGGTGGTACAGCTCGCTCAGCCGCTTGACCTGCTGGTCGGGGGAGGAGCGCTCGCGGAACAGCAGCTGCTCCCGGGGCGCGCCCAGCCGGTTGAGCAGATGCAGCAGCGCGTCCCGGGTGGGCAGCGGCGGCTCCTGGCTGTCACCGCGCAGGTCGACGACGACCGCGCCGCGGAAGTGGTCCTTCAGATCGTGCGTGGCACGCACCGCGAGCGTCGTACGGCCGGAGCCGGGCGCCCCGTACAGGACGACCACCGTCGGCCGGGTCTCGGTGGTCGCGCGGGCCGCCTGCACCCACTGCCGGATCCGGGCCATCTCCTGCCGCCGCCCCGCGAACGGGCCTTCGGGATCGGGGAGTTGACCGAAGGACTGCTCCAGCACCGTACGCCTGCGGGCCGCCGCGCTCTTGTCCGAACCGCGCAGCTGGGGCCCTGATTTCTTGGGACCCGTGGAGGCGCTGAGCACCCGCTGCTGGTCGAGGAAGGGACGGATGCCCCGCACCTCCAGCGCCGTCAGCCACTGCAGGCGCAGTTGCTCGGGGCCGCCGGGCTGACCGACCGCGCCGGCCCGGTGGTGGGCGGCGGGCAGATGGGAGCCGGCCACCTTCACCACGGTGGCCGCCGCGCCCACGACGCCGACGGTGACGCCCGCGCCGAACGCGATGCCCGCGCCGGTGCCGAGGGAGAGGTCGGCCACGGTGGCCGCCACCGCCGCGACTCCCGCCACCAGCAGGGGAGTACCGGCACCCTCGCGCGCGTACCGCTGGCCGAAGGTGAGCCGGCCGGCCTCCGCCTCGTCGAGGGCGTGGGTGTAGGCCTCGTACTCCTCGGCGGCCTTCTGGGCCATCGTGTCGAGCGCGCCACGCGCCCGCGACAGCAGCACCTGTCCGTCGACGCGCCCGCCCGAGCGCCGTACCTCCTCCTCCACGGCCCGCACCACCAGCCGCTCCGCCTCCGCCCGATGGCCGTCCCGCATGTCCCGTCCCCCTCCGGCGGCAACTCCTTTGACTATGAGTGTCCTTCGGGGGAGCCGGGAGCGCGAGAGGGGCGACGATCACGGAGTGCCAGGAGTACACAGGCGCAGGCGAGCGCCGCCTCCGCCACCGCGCAGGCGGCGGCCTGGAGCAGGGCCTGGTCCGAGGGGGCCGTGGTGATGTCGAACCAGGCGTCGAGGACCGCGACGGCGGCGGTCGCGGAGGCGGTGAGGCGGGCGCGGGGGTCGCCGCGCAGGCCCAGGAACGCGGTGGCGGCGCACCCCGTGGCCATGAAGACGTCGAGGCCGATCCAGGCGAGGGACCAGTGCCGGACCTCCGTGTTCGCCGGGAGGGTCAGGCCGAGCACCACCATCCACGGCACGAGCAGGACCGCGGCCGCGCCGAGCAGCACCAGGATCCGTTTCGTTCGCATGCCTCCACGTTTCGATCGCATACCCCCACCCTAGACCACAGAGAAAATTCTGCAAAGAAAATTCTGCAGACATCACTCTGCGGAGCGACACCGCCCGGCTACCGTGTTCCCATGCCCGTCCCCGACCCCACCACCGCGCCCGAGCTGACCAGCCTGGAGCGCACCGCTCTCTACAAGTCCCTCGGCAACCCCCTGCGCCGCCGCATCCTCGACTACCTCGGCCGGCACGGCGAGGCCAACTCCACCGTGCTCGCCCGCGAACTCGGCGAGAGCTCCGGCACCACCAGCTACCACCTGCGCAAACTCGCCGAGCAGCGGCTCATCGAGGAGATCCCGGAGAAGTCCGGCGGCCGCGAGCGCTGGTGGCGGGCCCTGCCCTTCAGTCACACGACACCCGACCCCGCCTCCATGTCCCCCGAGGAGTACGCCGCCGCCGAACACCTCGCCCTGCTGAAGATCGAGGTCGACACCGAACTGTTCCGCCGCGCCCACCAGGAGTACCGCGGCCCGGAGGGCTGGGCCCAGGTCCAGCGCCACGGCTCCTGGATGACCAGGGACGAAGTGCTCGCCTTCATGCGCGAGTACCACCAACTCCTCGCCCGCCACAGCCACACCCGCGAGGAGGCCCCCGAGGGGGCGCGCCCGGTGAGCTTCCGTTTCTACGCCGTGCCGGACGCCGTGGGAGAGTGGAAAGGTGAACCGACTGGCCCATGAAACGTCCCCGTACCTGCTCCAGCACGCCGAGAACCCGGTCGACTGGTGGCCCTGGTCGGACGAGGCCTTCGAGGAGGCCCGCGAGACCGCCAAGCCCGTGCTGCTGAGCGTCGGGTACAGCAGCTGTCACTGGTGCCATGTGATGGCTCACGAGTCCTTCGAGGACCAGGTAACCGCCGACTACCTCAACGAGCACTTCGTCAACATCAAGGTCGACCGCGAGGAACGCCCCGACGTCGACGCCGTCTACATGGAGGCCGTCCAGGCGGCCACCGGGCAGGGCGGCTGGCCCATGACGGTCTTTCTCACTCCGGATGCCGAGCCGTTCTACTTCGGTACGTACTTCCCGCCCGCCCCCCGGCACGGGATGCCCTCCTTCCGGCAGGTGCTGGAGGGGGTCCGGCATGCCTGGACGGACCGGCGGGAGGAGGTCACGGAGGTCGCCGGGAAGATCGTGCGGGATCTGTCGCAGCGGGAGATCGGCTACCAGACCGCGCAGCTGCCCGGTGAGCAGGAGCTCGCCCAGGCCCTTCTCGGGCTGACCCGTGAGTACGACGCGCAGCGCGGCGGCTTCGGTGGTGCGCCCAAGTTCCCGCCCTCCATGGTGCTGGAGTTCCTGCTGCGCCACCACGCCCGCACCGGTGCCGAGGGCGCTCTGCAGATGGCGCGGGACACCTGTGAGCGGATGGCGCGCGGCGGGATCTACGACCAGCTCGGCGGCGGCTTCGCCCGGTACTCCGTGGACCGCGACTGGATCGTGCCCCACTTCGAGAAGATGCTGTACGACAACGCCCTGCTGTGCCGGGTGTACGCCCACCTGTGGCGGGCCACGGGATCCGAGCTCGCCCGCCGTGTCGCCCTGGAGACCGCCGACTTCATGGTCCGCGAACTGCGGACGAACGAGGGCGGGTTCGCCTCCGCGCTGGACGCCGACAGCGACGACGGTACGGGCGGCCATGTCGAGGGCGCGTACTACGTGTGGACGCCGCGGCAGCTGGCGGAGGTCCTCGGGGCCGAGGACGCCGAACTCGCCGCCCGGTACTTCGGGGTGACCGAGGAGGGCACCTTCGAGCACGGGCAGTCGGTCCTGCAACTCCCGCAGCAGGACAACTTCCTCGACGCCGAGCGGATCGGCTCCGTCAAGCGGCGTCTCCTGGACGCCCGGGCGAACCGCCCCGCCCCGGGCCGCGACGACAAGGTGGTCGCCGCCTGGAACGGCCTCGCCATCGCCGCCCTCGCCGAGACCGGCGCCTATTTCGACCGCCCCGACCTGGTCGAGGCCGCGGTCGGCGCCGCCGATCTCCTCGTACGGCTGAATCTGGACGAGCACGCCCACCTGGCCCGCACCAGCCGCGACGGCCGGGCCGGTGCCAACGCGGGGGTGCTGGAGGACTACGCGGACGTCGCCGAGGGCTTCCTGGCGCTGGCGTCCGTGACGGGCGAGGGGGTGTGGCTGGAGTTCGCCGGGCTGCTCCTGGACCATGTGCGCGCCCGCTTCACCGACGCCGGGACCGGCGCCCTGTACGACACCGCCGCCGACGCCGAGCGGCTCATCCGCCGCCCGCAGGACCCCACCGACAACGCCACCCCCTCCGGCTGGACGGCCGCCGCGGGCGCCCTGCTCGGCTATGCCGCCCACACCGGCTCCGAGCCCCACCGCACCGCCGCCGAAAAGGCGCTGGGGGTCGTGAAGGCGCTCGGACCGCGCGTCCCGCGGTTCATCGGATGGGGGCTGGCCGCCGCGGAGGCCCTCCTCGACGGGCCCAGGGAGGTGGCGGTCGTCGGACCGGCCCTCGACGATCCGGAGACAAGGACCCTGCACCGTACGGCACTTCTGGGCACCGCCCCCGGCGCGGTCGTCGCCGTCGGCACCCCGGAGAGTGACGAGTTCCCGCTCCTGGCCGACCGCCCCCTGGTGGATGGCCGGCCCGCCGCATACGTCTGCCGTAACTTCACGTGCGACGCCCCGACGACCGACCCGGAGCGGCTGCGTACGGCCCTGAGCGGCTGAAACGACTGGAAAGCGGGATGTTCAACCTGTCGGATTTGGGCAGGTGTTCGGATAGATACCGCTTCCTGTGCCACCGTTCCGAAACATGCTATTTATCGGAAGAGTGCCCCCGCTTCACAGATCCCCCCTAGTCTCTCCACAGCGACGCGACAGGTGTCACGCACCGTCGCGTCAGGGGGACTTGGGGATCTGGGGGGATCTGTTTGCTGACGTCTGTCTTCATCGCCGCCGTCTCACTGGCCTTGTTCTGGATGGCGGCCTTCACCTTGTGGTGGCAGATGCACGCGTGGCGTACGCCCGAGGTGCTGGCCTCCACCCGTTTCAGCAGACCGGACGGCGACGAACACCTGTCGTTCTCACTGCTGCTTCCGGCCCGGCACGAACAGGCCGTGCTGGACCACACCATCCAGCGGCTGCTGGAGTCCACGCACACCGACTTCGAGATCATCGTGATCGTCGGGCACGACGACCCGGAGACCACGGAGGTGGCCGACCGGGCCGCCGAGCGTGACCCGCGCGTCCGGGTCGTCGTCGACACCCACGAGAAGAAGAACAAGCCGAAGGCCATGAACACGGCGCTGCCGCACTGCCGCGGTGACGTCGTCGGGGTCTTCGACGCCGAGGACCAGGTCCATCCCGAACTGCTCGCCCACGTCGACCACGCCTTCCGGACGACCCGGGCGGACGTGGTGCAGGGCGGCGTCCAGCTCATCAACTTCCACTCCAGCTGGTACAGCCTGCGCAACTGCCTGGAGTACTTCTTCTGGTTCCGCTCCCGCCTGCACCTGCACGCGCAGAAGGGGTTCATCCCGCTCGGCGGCAACACCGTCTTCGTCCGCACGGACGTGCTCAGGGAGGCGGACGGCTGGGACCCCAACTGCCTCGCCGAGGACTGCGACCTCGGCGTGCGCCTGTCCAGCGTCGGCAAGAAGGTCGTCGTCGCCTACGACTCCGACATGGTCACCCGCGAGGAGACCCCGGGCTCGCTGATGTCGCTGCTGAAGCAGCGCACCCGCTGGAACCAGGGCTTCCTGCAGGTCTACCGCAAGAACGACTGGAAGCAACTCCCGGGCTTCGGGCAGCGGTTGCTCGCCCGGTACACGCTGATGACGCCGTTCCTGCAAGCCTTCTCCGGTGTCGTCATCCCGCTCAACGCGGCCGTCGCGCTCTTCCTCGACGTGCCCGTCGGGATCGCCTTCCTCACCTTCCTGCCCCTGGTCACCGCCGCCGTCACCTTCGTCTTCGAGGTGGTCGGACTGCACGACTTCGGCATCCAGTACGGCCTGCGCGTCCGCTTCGTCCACTACGTGAAGCTCATCGTGGGCGGGCCCTTCTACCAGGTCCTCCTCGCCGGGGCCGCCGTCCGCGCCGTATGGCGCGAGCAGCGCGGCCGTAACGACTGGGAGTTGACCACTCACGTCGGCGCGCACCTCACCGCGGCCGAGACGATCCGAGAGGACGCTACCGCGTGACCTCCACCCTTCCCGCGGTGACCGCTCCCAAGGTCCCCGCGCAACGCCGACCTGCGCCTGAGGCGCGTTCGACCGGCCGAACGACCCCGCCGGTCCGACTCCGCTCCTCCCGCCCCGACCTGCTTCTGTGCGGTGTCCTGCTCGCCGCGATCCTCGTCGTCCAGGGCTGGAACATCACCGCCTATCCGACCCTCAGCGACGACGAGGGCACCTACCTCGCCCAGGCCTGGGCCGTCCAGCAGGGCAAGGGCCTGGCCCACTACACCTACTGGTACGACCACCCGCCGCTGGGCTGGATCCAGATCGCCCTGCTCACCTGGATACCGTCCGCGCTCAGCCCCGGCTCGATGACCGTCGGCACCATGCGGATCGCCATGCTGCTGGTCACCGCCGTCAGCGCGGTCCTGGTCTACGTCCTCGGGCGGCGGCTGTCCCTGCCCCGCTGGGCGGCCGGCCTCGGCATGGCGCTCTTCGGGCTCTCCCCGCTGTCGGTCGTCCTCCAGCGCGAGATCTTCCTCGACAACATCGCCGTGATGTGGCTGCTGCTGGCGTTCTGCCTCGCCGCCTCGCCCAGCCGCCACCTCTGGCACCACTTCGGCGCCGGGCTCGCGGCGGCGGCCGGGGTGCTCACCAAGGAGACGATGCTCGTCGTCCTGCCCGCCCTGTTCGTCACCATGTGGCGCCACAGCCACCGCGACACCCGCAAGTTCGCCGTCACCGGCGCCGTCACGGCCTGCGCCCTGATCGGCTTCTCTTACCCGCTCTTCGCGCTGCTCAAGGGCGAACTGTTCCCGGGCAGCGGGCACGTCTCGCTCTGGGACGGGATCAAGTACCAGATGTCCAGGGCCGGTTCGGGTTTCATTCTCGACCGGGCCTCGGGCTCGCACGGGGTCCTGCACTCCTGGCTGTACTACGACCGCGTGCTGCCCCTCGGGGGCCTCGCCGCCGCGCTGCTGCTGCTGGCCGCCTGGCGTTGGTCGGTCACCGCCCGCGCCTTCGCCGGACCGGCCCTGACCGTGGCGATCCTGGCCGCGGTGGCCATGCGCCCGAGCGGCTATCTGCCCGCCATGTACATCATCGGCGCGCTGCCCTTCCTCGCCCTCGTCCTCGCCGGGGGCACCGCGTCCGCGGCCCACGCGGTGCTGCGCCGGTGGCGGGCGGAGGGCGAGAAGCGGTACGTCACCGGGGGCCGGTACGCGCTCGCGGCCGTCCTCGCCGTCGCCGCCGGGGCGTACGTCGTCCCGCACTGGTACGGCGGCGACCGCACCGCCGTCACCGCCGACGCCAATGCCCCCTACCGGCAGGCCGCCAAGTGGCTCGGCACGGAGGTCCGGGACCCGAAGGACACCCGGGTCCTGGTCGACGACGCGCTCTGGCTGGACCTGGTGCACTCGGGGTACCGGCCCGGGCGCGGGGCGATCTGGTTCTACAAGGCGGACCTCGACCCGGCCGTCACCAAGACCATGCCGCACGGCTGGCGGGACCTCGACTACGTGGTCGCCTCGCCGACGGTCCGGCGCGACGCCCGCGACCTGCCCAACGTGCGCGCCGCCATCCAGCACTCCACCCCGGTCGCCACCTTCGGCGCCGGCCCGGACCGCATCGAGATCCGGCGGATCCAGACCGCCCGCGCGGGAGGCACCCGATGACCAGCCACGAGTACACCGCCCCCGGCGAGCTGGGTGATCCGGCCGTACAGGCCGCAGAGGTCGCCGAACCGGGCGCGGTCACCGTCGTCGTACCGACTTTCAACGAGTCCGCGAACATCCGCCGGCTGCTGCACCTGATCACCGAGTCGGTGCCGTCCCGGCTGCCCTGCGAGGTGGTCTTCGTGGACGACTCCACCGACGACACCCCCCAAGTCATCCGGCAGGCCGCCCAGGACTGCCCCTTCCCGGTGACCGTGCTGCACCGCGAGGAACCCGTGGGCGGGCTCGGCGGGGCGGTCGTCGAGGGGCTGAAGGCCGCCTCCTCGGAGTGGATCGTCGTCATGGACGGCGACTGCCAGCACCCGCCGTCCCTGGTTCCGGAGCTGGTGGCCACCGGCGAGCGGGCGGGCGCCGGGCTCGTCGTCGCCTCCCGGTACATCAAGGGCGGCAGCCGGGCCGGGCTCGCCGGCAGCTACCGGGTGGCCGTCTCGCGCGGGGCGACCTGGCTGACCAAGGCCCTCTTCCCGCGCAGACTGCACGGCATCAGCGACCCGATGAGCGGCTTCTTCGCCATCCGGCGCAGCGCCGTCACCGCCGACGTCCTCAAGCCGCTCGGCTACAAGATCCTGCTCGAACTGGCCGTGCGCAGCCGCCCGCGCCGGGTCGCCGAGGTGCCGTTCGTCTTCCAGGACCGGTTCGCCGGCGAGTCCAAGTCGTCCGCGCGGGAGGGGCTGCGCTTCCTGCGCCACCTGGCCGGTCTGCGCACCGCCTCGCCCGTCGCCCGCATGGTCGGCTTCGGTCTGATCGGCGCCACCGGCTTCCTCCCGAACCTGGTCGGGCTGTGGGCGCTGACCGCGCTCGGGATGCACTACGTGCCCGCCGAGATCCTCGCCAACCAGCTCGGTGTCGCCTGGAACTTCCTGCTCATCGAGCATCTGCTGTTCCGCGACCGGCGCGCGCACCGGCACTGGTGGGACCGCGTGGGCCGGTTCGCGCTGCTCGCCAACGCCGATCTTGTGCTGCGCATCCCGCTGATCGCGTTGTTCGTCGACCGGTTCGGGATGGGTGCGCTGCCCGCCACCGCACTCGCGCTGGTGACGACGTTCGTCCTGCGCTTCGCCGGGACCGAAGCGCTGGTCTATCTCCCGCGCCGACGCCGTGGGAGTGGTATCGAACCAAAGGGAGCCGTGTGAACATGCACCGAAGAAGGACGGCACTGGTCGGGGTGGGGGCCTTGACCGCCGGTCTCCTCCTCACCTCACCCCAGTCCGCCGAGGCGGCCAACCTCATCAAGAATCCGGGCTTCGAGACGGCGGGCACGGACGGCATGCCGTACTGCTGGGAGAAGTCCGGCTGGGGCGACAACGACTTCACCTTCTCGACGGTGAGCGACGCCCACTCCGGCACCAAGGCCATGAAGGTCTCGCTCACCCGCCGCGTCTCCGGCGACCGCAAGGCGCTGATCACCGAGTCGACGCAGTGCGCGCCGGTGGTGAGCACGGGCAAGCAGTACGACCTGTCGCTCTGGTACAAGTCGACGACCCCGGACACCGCCGTCACGCTCTTCCGGCACGACACGACCGCGGGCTGGCAGTACTGGACCGATCTCAAGACCCTGGACATGGCCTCGGCCTGGACCCGGGCCACGGTCCGCACGCCCGAGGTCCCGGCCGGCACCGACCGGATCACCTGGGGCGTGTCGGTGTACGGCACCGGGTCGGCGACCACCGACGACTACACGATGGAGCAGGTGCCGGGCACCGTTCCGCCCGCCCAGTGCACGGGGAGCACCGACCAGTGCGCGAACGGCGGTTGGTCGGTGCTGCCCACGCAGAACCCGGTCCGCTCCATGCACTCCGTCGTCCTCAGCAACGGCAAGGTGCTGCTGATCGCGGGCTCCGGCAACAGCGAGGAGCAGTTCAACGCGGGCACCTTCACCAGCGCGGTGTACGACCCGGCGAAGGGCACCTACAAGGTGATCCCGACGCCGAAGGACATGTTCTGCTCGGGCCATGTCCAGCTCCAGGACGGCCGGGTGCTCGTGATGAGCGGCAACAAGGCCTATCCGGTCGCGGGCGGGCACGGCTACGAGGGGTTCAAGGACTCGTACGTCTTCGACCCGAAGACCGAGACCTACAGCAAGACCAACGACCTCAACGACGGCCACTGGTACCCGTCGGCGACCGAGCTCGGCAACGGTGACGTGATCTCCTTCGGCGGGCTGCGGGAGGACTCGACCGGTTCGGTGACCGCCGAGTACTGGTCGGACGCCCAGCAGAAGTGGCTGGCGCTGTGGCAGGTCAACCAGACCTGGTCGTACTGGGGGCTGTACCCGTCGATGATCCTGATGCAGGACGGGCGGCTCTTCTACTCGGGCAGCCATGTCTTCGGCAACAACATCCCGGGCACGGGCAGCGCGATCTACGACTACAACGCGAACACGGTCACGCAGATCCCGGGGCTGCAGAAGAAGGACGAGCGCGACCAGTCGGCGAGCGTGCTGCTGCCTCCGGCGCAGGACCAGAAGGTCCTCACCCTCGGCGGCGGCAACATCGACTCCAATCCGGACGCGAACCGGCTGACCGACGTCATCGACCTCAAGCAGGCCAACCCCTCGTACGTGGCCGGGCCGCCGCTCCCGCAGGGCACGGTGAACCTCGGCGGCGCCAAGGTCGCCGAGACCGGCAACCAGGGCAAGATGTACGTCTCCGCCGTGCTGCTGCCCGACGGCAAGGTGCTGGAGACGGGCGGCGCGCTGCACAACCGGGCCGACCCGGTGTACGAGTCGTCGCTCTACGACCCGGCGACCGCCGCCTTCGACCCGGTGGCCGCCGATCCCGAGGCGCGCGGCTACCACTCCTCGGCGTTCCTGCTGCCCGACGGCCGGGTGATGGCCACCGGTGACAACCCGGGCAACGGCACCTGGAACCACAACGTGTCGATCTACAGCCCGCCCTACCTCTACAAGGGCACCCGCCCGGCGATCACCTCGATGATCAACACCGAGTGGAAGTACGGCGACACCCAGCGGATCACGGTCGACCGCCCGATCGTCAAGGCGGAACTGATCCGCCCGGCCGCCGTCACCCACTCCTCCGACCCCAACCAGCGCTTCGTCGACCTGCCCCTGTCGGTGGACGGCAACAACGTCGACCTCAATGTGACGAGCAACCCCAACCTGGCCCCGCCCGGCTGGTACATGCTCTTCGCGGTCGATGCGGGCGGCGTGCCGTCGGTGGCCAGGTGGGTGCACCTCCAGGGCCCGGCCGCGCTCAGCGCCTCCGCGCCCTCCGCGCACGTCCACTCCTTCGCCGACTCCCCGGACGGCAAGGTCTCCGGCCCCGGCGGGAAGCGCGCCTCGCAGAAGGTCAGCCCGACGATCTCCGGCTGCGACCGGCACTACGGCTCGGTCAACGTGTGCGTGCCGACGGTCTTCCCGCCCAAGGTGAAGAAGACGGCCGCGGCCCGCTGCGCCTGGCTGAAGCAGAACCACTACGGCCGGCTGAAGGTCAACGGCGGCGACGATCCGCTGGGCCTGGACCGCGACCGGGACAAGGCGGCCTGCGGGAAGGGGGACGTCAAGCGCCGTAGCTGAGGATCAGGAGGGCCAGCAGTACCTGGGCGCTCCACTGGAGCACCACGGCCAGGGTCCGCCCTCCGGTCGCCCGTCCCCTGGGCCACAGCCCGGCGAGGACGCCCGCGGCGATCGCCGTGATGAAGCAGCCGTACACGAGTGTCCCCGGCACCTGGGGGCACTCGTTGTACTCGACGCAGCGCGTGCCGCCTTCGGTCGAGAGCACGGCGAGCGCCGGCAAGATCACGCTGGGGATCAGCAGGACCAGTCCCCATGCCGACCACCGGGTGAGGCGTCGGTCGGTGGCGGCCGTGTGCGGTGCTGTCGTCATGGCCCCAGCCAACCGGCCCGGCCGGTCCCGGGTGATCGGCCCGTCTACTCAACCCCCCTGGGTACGCATACTCAAGGCCCGCTCCACGATGGCCTCCAACTGGTCGTGGTGGGCGCCCTTCCAGTAGGCGCGGCCGCAGTGCGCGCACTGGGCGAAGACGTCGTAGGAGCGCTGGGTGCCGTGCTTCAGCTGGTCCGCGACCTCGTCCTTGGTGGCGTCCCTCAGCAGGCCGTTGCACGCGGTGCAGCGGGTCCAGGGGCGCAGTTCGGGGTGGAAGCGGTCGAGGACGTCGTGGAGTTGGTCGGCGGGGCGGGTGCTGTAGACGTAGGCGCCCGCCCACAGTTCGCGGCGGCGCAGCAGGCCCCGGTCGCGGCTGAGCATGACCCGCTGTTCGGCCGCCGAGCGGGCGGCGAGCGCCGGGTCGCCGATGTCCGTCGACTCGTACGCCGTGTCCACGCCGAGCAGACGCAGCCGGCGGGCCAGGGTGCCGAGATGGACGTCGAGGAGGAAGCGCAGGGGGGCGCCGGGCACCCGCTGGGGGCGCTCGACCGCCCGTACCCGCACGGACTCGCCGCCTGTGGGGACGTACGAGACCGGCACCTCGCGGCCGTCGACGACGAGCGTGCCGACCTCGGTCAGCGGGACGCCGGTCGACTCGACGACATGGCCGAGGGAGGAGAGGCCGTCGGTGGCGAGCACGCTGGCTCCGGTACGCCGCCCGTGCGGGACGAAGACGGCCAGTTCGGGGGCGAATTCGACGTGGATCTCCGGTGTGCTCACCGGGTCAGGATGCCACGGCGGCCGGGGTCGGGTCTCAGTGGTTTTCCCTGGGGAGGCCGTGTTGCAGGACGCCCAGGGTGCGGTCGACGAGGGCGGTGAAGTCGTCCCGGTGGCCGTTCTCGGCCCAGTAGAGGGAGGTCTCCATCAGGCCGCCGACGAGGGACATCGCGTACACCCGCACCTCCAGGCTGTCCGGGTCCCGGCCGGTGCGCTCGCCGATGGCGGTGCAGAGCATGCGGCCGCTGACCGACATGCTCTCCATCATCCGGGAGCGCACCGCGGGCACCTCGACCATCAGCCGGGTGCGCAGCCGTGCCACTTCCGCGTCCTCCTCGACACCCGTGCGGATCGCCTCGCGCATCACGTGCCGAATGGAGTCCGGCCATGGCTCGTCCGCGGGCCGGGCACGCAGCTCCTCCAGCAGGATCGGGTCGTACTCGTCCGTGAGGACGATGTCCTCCTTGGTCGGGAAGTAGCGGAAGACGGTCGACGGTGACACCTCGGCGCGGTCGGCGATCTGCTCGATCGTCGTGGCGTCGTACCCCTGTTCCCTGACCAGTTCGTAGGTCGCCGTGCGGATCGCCTCGCGGGTCTTGATCTTCTTCCGCTCGCGCAGCCCCAGCTGGGGGCGGTCGGCGGGGTGTGCGGCCGTCATGGGGGTCATTGTCCGGCATCCGCCCGGGGGGTGGCCATGGCCGGGGTGGCCGCCCCGTCGGTGCGGGTCACCTCCGGTGCGCCCGGCAGGAGGGCGGCGGCCAGCAGGGCGGCGACGAGGGCCGCGATGCCGCACACCAGCAGGGCCAGGCTCATGCCGTGGACGTAGGCGCTGTTCGCGACGGCCGTCAGGTGGGCGGCGCCCTCGGGTCCCGACTGCTGGGCGACGACGTGCGCGGCGACCACGGAGTCACCGGCGGTGTCGGCGACCTGTGCGGGCAGTCCGGTGACGTCGAGCCGGTCGCGGTAGGCGCTCGCGAGCAGGCTGCCCAGCAGGGCGATGCCGATCGCGCCGCCGACTTGGCGCAGGGTCATCAGCAGTCCGGAGCCGCTGCCGGCCCGGTCGGTGGGCAGGGTGCCGAGGGCGCCGGCCATCGCCGGGACGACCGAGAAGCCGAAGCCGACACCGGCGACCGACAGCCACAGCGCGGTGAAGCCGTAGCCGGAGTCGACCGTCGTACGGCTGCCGAGCAGGCCGGCGAAGGCGAGGACCACCAGGCCGGCGCTGACCACCGCGCGCGCCCCGAACCGGGCGACGACCGGCTGTGCGGCCCGTGCGGCGATCATCAGTCCGCCCATCATCGGCAGCAGCCGGACACCGGTGCCGAGGGCGTCGTGGCCGAGGACGGCCTGGAGGTACGGCGGCAGCACGAACAGCAGGCCGGACAGGACGAACATCACCAGTGTCGCCGCGAGCGTGTTGAACAGGAATCCGCGGTGGGCGAGCAGCGCCATGTCGAGCATGGGCCGCACGGCCCGCCGCTCGCGCAGTACCAGCGCGGTGATCAGTACGGCCGCCGCGCCGAGCATGCCCAGCACCAGCGGGTCGCCCCAGCCTCGGCCGGGAGCCTCGATGATCGCGTAGATCAGGGCGCCGAGCCCGGTCGCGGTGAGCGCGGTGGAGACGGCGTCGACCTTGGGGGAGGCCGGGTCGCTGGTCTCGGGCAGCAGGAAGACGCAGGCGGCGATGCCGATCGCGGCCATCGGGAGGTTGATGAGGAAGACCGAGCCCCACCAGAAGTGGTTGAGCAGCCAGCCGCCGACGATCGGGCCGAGCGGCAGGCCGAGCGTCGAGCCGGCCGAGACGATGCCGACGGCTTTGGTGCGCTCCTCGGGGGCGAAGAGCGAGGGTAGGACCGACAGCGCGAGCGGGGTGACGAGCGCCGCGCCGACGCCCATCACCGCGCGGGCGGCGACGATCCAGTTCACGTCGCCGGCCAGGGCGCCCATGACCGAGCCGGCGAGGAAGATCGCGAGACCGGTGACCAGCATCCTGCGCCGTCCGAACCGGTCGCCGAGGAGTCCGGCGGGGAGCATCAGCGCCGCGAAGACGACGACGTACGCGTCCGCCATCCACTGCTGTTCGCCGGTGGTGGCGCCGAGCTGCTCCGCCATGGTCGGCAGGGCCACGTTGAGGATCGTCATGTCGAAGCCGAGCACCAGCATGCTCGCGACCAGGGCCCCGAGGGCCCACCAGCGGCGCGGGTCGCGCCCCGTCTCTTCAGCGTTGATGACAGTAGCCATGAAATGAGAGTAGCTCTCAAAATCTAGGGACTGTCAATCGGCAGGGAGTTTCAAGGCATGAAAAATGGCCACGGCTCGCGAGCCGTGGCCATTGGTGCGGGGATGCTTCAGCTGTGTTTGTACGCCACCAGGGAGATGCCCACGTAGTGGACGACGAAGGCGGCGAGGGTGAGGGAGTGGAACACCTCGTGGAAGCCGAACCAGCGCGGTGACGGGTTGGGCCGCTTGATCCCGTAAATCACGCCGCCCGCGCTGTAGAGCAGACCGCCGACGATCACCAGGACCAGGACGGCGATGCCCCCGGTGCGCAGGAAGTCCGGCAGGAAGAAGACGGCCGCCCAGCCCATCGCGATGTAGCACGGCGTGTAGAGCCAGCGCGGGGCGCCGACCCAGAAGACCCGGAAGATGATGCCGGCGGCCGCCGCCGCCCAGATGCTCCACAGCAGCCACTGCCCCTTGGACTCCGGCAGGAGCAGCAGCGTCAGTGGGGTGTAGGTGCCCGCGATGATCAGGAAGATGTTCGCGTGGTCGAGTCTGCGCAGGACGCCGTCCATGCGGGGGCTCCAGTCGCCCCGGTGGTACAGCGCGCTGACGCCGAACAGCAGGCAGGCCGTCAGGGCGTAGATCCCGCAGGCGACCCGGCCGCGGGTGGAGTCGGCGAGGGCGGTGAGTACCAGTCCGGCGATGAGCGCGGCCGGAAACATACCGAGATGCAGCCAGCCCCGGAGCTTGGGCTTGACCGGGTGCGGCAGGGAGAGCGCGGCGGGGCGGCGGCCGGAGGCCGGCGTCTCCGCGTGCGCGTCGGGGGCGGACGCAGTCATGACCGGCATCGTACCTACGGAACCGTAAGTTACGGGCGAATGCGGGTCGATGACCGGTGGAGAGTGTCCATCCTCTCATGGGGAACCCGGGGTCGGAACGCAGAAAATCTCCCAGGCGAACCCAACGTGCACGCAAAGAAACCCGGGGTTATCCCGGGAGGGTGCCGATAACCGTGGTCTTCCTCACGTCGCTCACCTGTGATGCCCTCTGGACAGATGCGCACTACCATCGGATGATCAAATGAGTGCGGTCGGCACCGGATGAGCGGCTACGAAGCATCCGGGTCGCAGCCCCCACGGGGCCCAAAAGGCAAAAAAATCCCTCATTTAGGAGCGATCGTGGCGCGCGACATCGCGGCTCCCCCCGTCATCCCCACCAACCATCAGGAACTGATCTCGTGGGTGAACGAGATCGCCGAACTGACGCAGCCGGACAACGTGGTCTGGTGTGACGGATCCGAGGCCGAGTACGAGCGACTGAGCGAGGAGCTCGTAGCCAAGGGCACCTTCAAGAAACTCGACCCGATCAAGCGCCCCCACTCCTACTACGCCGCCTCCGACCCGACCGACGTCGCCCGCGTCGAGGACCGGACCTTCATCTGCTCCGAGCAGGAGAAGGACGCGGGCCCCACCAACCACTGGAAGGCGCCCGCGGAGATGCGGGAGATCTTCCAGGGTGAGAAGGGCCTGTTCCGCGGCTCGATGCGGGGCCGCACGATGTACGTCGTGCCCTTCTGCATGGGCCCGCTGGGCTCCCCGCTCTCCGCGCTCGGCGTGGAGATCACGGACTCGGCGTACGTGGCGGTGTCGATGCGCACGATGACGCGCATGGGCCAGGCCGTGCTGGACGAGCTCGGTGACGAGGGCTTCTTCGTCAAGGCCGTGCACACCCTCGGCGCCCCGCTGGAGCCGGGCCAGGAGGACGTGCCCTGGCCCTGCAACTCGACCAAGTACATCTCGCACTTCCCCGAGAGCCGCGAGATCTGGTCCTACGGCTCCGGGTACGGCGGCAACGCGCTGCTCGGCAAGAAGTGCTACGCCCTGCGCATCGCCTCCGTCATGGCGCGCGACGAGGGCTGGCTGGCCGAGCACATGCTGATCCTGAAGCTGACCCCGCCGCAGGGCGAGGCGAAGTACGTGGCCGCGGCCTTCCCGTCCGCCTGCGGCAAGACCAACCTCGCCATGCTGGAGCCGACGATCTCCGGCTGGTCGGTGGAGACGATCGGCGACGACATCGCCTGGATGCGGTTCGGCGAGGACGGCCGCCTCTACGCGATCAACCCCGAGGCCGGGTTCTTCGGCGTCGCGCCCGGCACCGGTGAGCACACCAACGCCAACGCGATGAAGACGCTGTGGGGCAACGCGGTCTTCACCAACGTCGCCCTCACCGAGGACAACGACGTGTGGTGGGAGGGCATGACCGAGGAGCCGCCCGCCCGCCTCACCGACTGGAAGGGCAACGACTGGACGCCCCGGTCCGAGACCCCGGCCGCCCACCCCAACGCCCGCTTCACCGTCCCGGCCTCGCAGTGCCCGATCATCGCGCCGGAGTGGGAGGACCCCAAGGGCGTGCCGATCTCGGCGATCCTCTTCGGCGGACGCCGCGCCAGCGCCGTACCGCTGGTCACGGAGTCCTTCGACTGGAACCACGGCGTCTTCCTCGGCGCCAACGTGGCCTCCGAGAAGACCGCCGCGGCCGAGGGCAAGGTCGGCGAGCTGCGCCGCGACCCCTTCGCGATGCTGCCCTTCTGCGGCTACAACATGGGCGACTACATGGCCCACTGGGTCGACGTGGCCAAGGACAAGGACCAGTCCAAGCTGCCGAAGATCTACTACGTCAACTGGTTCCGCAAGAACGACGAGGGCAAGTTCGTCTGGCCGGGCTTCGGTGAGAACAGCCGCGTCCTGAAGTGGATCGTGGAGCGGCTGGAGGGCAAGGCGGAGGGCGTCGAGACCCCGATCGGCGTGCTGCCGACGCGTGAGGCCCTCGACACGGATGGCCTGGACCTGGCCGACTCCGACCTCGACTTCCTGC
The DNA here is from genome assembly GCF_055639495.1 of Streptomyces sp. NPDC039424. Classification (NCBI taxonomy): domain Bacteria; kingdom Bacillati; phylum Actinomycetota; class Actinomycetes; order Kitasatosporales; family Streptomycetaceae; genus Streptomyces; species Streptomyces sp. NPDC039424. The sequence continues at coordinate 347,699 of NZ_JBVKAI010000002.1, read as the reverse complement.
TCAGGGTCGACAAGGAGGTCTGGCGCGAGGAGGCGTCCCTGATCCCCGAGCACCTCAACACCTTCGGCGGCCACACCCCGAAGGAACTCTGGGACCAGTACCACGCCCTGGTGTCCCGCCTGGGCTGAACCGAGCTCCGCGGTCGACCACGACTTGCCCTGACCTGCGACGTCGTCCCGGTCGGCCGCGGTGACGACCCCGAGGGCCCCGCACAACGGCGTGCGGGGCCCTCGCCCGGTTCCGGGGCGCCTACTGCGAGCGGTCCTCCAGGTACCGCGTGTGCGACTCCTGCCGCCGCGCCTCCGTGTCGCGCAGCGCCGACGCGAGCCGCTCGGCCTCCTCGTGCAGCAGGGTCAGCTGCCGCTCCAGATGCCGCTCCGGAGGCTCGGTGCCGGGCGTCAGCCGGGTCCACCACCGGGTCCGTACGAAGGTGTCGACGGCCTCGGGAACGTCCTGCCGTACGGCCCGGGACAGGGTGTGCACGCCCTCCGGGTCCTGGGCGAGCAGTTCCGCGACCCAGCCCGGCTCCAGCAGCGCGGCGAGCAGCCCGGTCAGTTCGGTGAGCCGGCCCGCGGCGGCGGGCGGCAGGTCGACGTCCGCGAGATAGGCGCCGAGCTTCTCGAAGTCGTCGCGCACCGCGTCGAGCTGGGCCGGGGGATCGGGGAAGTCGGGCGGCGCGGGCCGCTCCGGCGGGGCGATCAGCGCGCCCGCGCCGTACAGTCCGCCGACCACGATCGGCCAGTACGGACCCGCGACCCCCGTGAAGGTCAGCACGAGGCCGGCCAGTCCGCAGGCGCCGCCGGTGAGGTTCTTGCGGGACTCCAGGTAGCCGAGGACCTTACTGGTAGCCACGAATCTCCTCGAAGGCGCCGTCCAGCGAGCCCTTTCGGGCGTCGAAGAGGCGGCCACCGGTCAGGTCGGCGATGTGCTCCAGCTCCGAGCGGTCGGAGTCGCCGAAGAGGATCGGGAAGACGGGGATGTCCCGCCGGGCACCGGTGAGCCGGCGGTAGAAGCCGTCGAACTCCCCGGCCTTCGCGCCGGTGGTGTTCTCGCCGTCGGTCATCAGCACGATCGACGTGAACGTGTCGCGCTCGGCGCCCAGATGGTCGTAGGCCTTCTCCAGCGAGGTGTAGATCGCGGTGTTCCCGTCGGCGTCGAGGCCGTCGGTGTCGCGGCGGATGGCGTTCAGCCCGGCCTTGGGGTCCCCGGGGTCCACGACATGCGTCCGCACGCTCTTCACCTGCGAGCCGAACGGCATCAGCGTGACCTCCTCGCGGTCGCGGAAGTCACCGGTGAGGTCGGTGAGCGCCTTCTTCAGCGCCGCCAGCCGGTCGCCTTCCATCGACCCGGAGGTGTCGAGGACGTACACGGTGCGGGACGGGCGGCGCAGCTCGTTCTCGTAGGAGTCGAGCAGCCCGTCGGCGACGGAACGGGTGCCGGGGAAGGGCAGTTCGCGCCGTCGGCCGGTGTCCAGACCGGGCGCGGGCGGCACCGCGGCGGATACCGGGCGGCGGTGCGTGGTGTCGGTGATGAGTTTCTGCACGGCGTCGGTGCGCAGGTCCTCCGTCACCTTGCGGACGTCCTCCCGGGTGCGGGCGTCGGTCGCGGTGAGCGAGGAGAGCGGGTAGTCGGCGGTGACGACGCCGTCGCGGGGGCGGATCACGGTCAGGCCCGGGATGCCCTTGAGGACGGACTCGTAGTTGAACAGGGCGTCGACGTTCCCGCGCCGCCGGTACGCCGTCGCCAGCCAGCCCGACGAACCCGAGGTGAGCTTCTGCCCCTTGAAGAACTCCTTCAGCCGCGGTGCGGCCTTGGTGACGTCGGCGTCCGTGAGCGCGGACTGGGCGCCGGAGAGGGCCGAGGCCACGGAGATCAGGGTGGAGAAGCCGGAGTTGGAGCGGGCCGGGTCGGTCATGCCGTAGGTCAACTTCCCGTCCCGCACGGCCTGCTCGACCTGCGACCAGGTGACCTGCCCGGGCTTCCAGCCGAGCGTCCGCACGGTGGCCGGCCTGACACCGATGGCGACCGGGCTGGACATGACCGGAGTCTCGGACACCACCTTCCTCGCCGCCTCGGGGCGCAGCCGCAGATAGTCGTCCGAGGACAGCCACAGCGCGTCGTAGGCCTTGTCCGCCTTGCCCTCGGCGAGCAGGTCCACGGCGTCCAGGGTGCCCATGTAGGTGGGGCGGATGGTGACGCCGGTGTCCTCGCGGACGCGGTCGAAGACGGCGGTCATGTCGCTGAGCTCGCTGGAGGCGAGGACGCGCAGGGTGCCGGGTTTCGGGGCGGTGGGGTCGTCCTCGTGCTCCTGCTGCGAGGTGCAGGCGGTCAGGAGGGCGGCCGTCGTGGCGAGCAGGGCCAGTGCGCGTCTTCTCATACGAGCCCGCTCTCCTGCGCGCCCTGGGACCGGCTGCGCTCCAGGTGGGCGCTCGCGCCCTGCAGTTCGTCCGTCAGGGACCGGACCGTGGAGGCCATCGCCTCGGTCGCCTGGACCTTGTAGGTGTCGATGGCGTCGAGGGTGCGGTAGATCTGCTGGAAGGCGGAGCGCAGCGTCTCCGCGCCGACGGCGGGGTCGGCGGCGATGCGCTGGATCTCCCCGCTCTGCGTGGCGAGCATCTCGGCGTTGCCCCGGACGAGGTCCTCGGTCGTGCCGCGCAGGGCGTCGACCTGCTCGATCACCTTCTTCTGGTGGTCGAGGGCGGAGGCCAGCATCACGGAGATGCGCAGGGCCGAGACGGTGGTCGTGGCGGCCCGGTCGACGCCCTTGATCAGTTCGTCGTTGTTGCGGCGTACGACGTCCATGGCGAGGTAGCCCTGCGCGCACACCGCGAGCTGGGTGAGCAGGTCCTGGTGCTTCTGCCGGACGGGGAAGAGCACGTCCGCGCGGAGGGAGTCGGCGGCCTGCGGGTCGGCGGTCCCGACGCCGGCGATGTGCTCCTCCACGGCGGTGTCCAGGGCCTCGGTGAGGACGACGTACTCCTGGAGCTTGCCCATGGTCTCCCACAGGCGGACCCGTTCGGTCTGCAGCGCGGCGCTGTCCCGGCGCAGTTCGTCCTGTCCGCCGCGCAGTGAGCTCACGATGCTGTTCAGGGTGGACTGCGCGGAGGCGTACTTGGCGACGTGGTCGCGCAGCCGGTTCCCGCCGGGCAGCCGGGAGAGGAACTTCCTGCCCTTGCTCGTGGGCAGGTCGCGCGGGTCCAGGTCCTCCACGGCCCGGCGCAGTTCCACGAGCGAGCCGGCGACCTTCGACCGGGCGTCCCCGCCCTTGTCGGGCAGGCTCCGCACGGCACGTTCCAGCATGCGGTTGGACTGCGCGGCGGCGGTGCGCATCTCGCCGGCGCCCAGGGCGGTGATCTCCCCGACCTTGCCCGCGAACTCGGGCGAGCGGGCGTCGAGCGAGGCGAGCCCCTCGACGTAGGCGGCGGCCTTGCGTGCCATGTCGGCGCGGACGCCGTCCTCCACGGGCACGAGCCCGCCGGCCTTGTCCCGGGGTACGGGCGCGACGGCCTCCGGTGGTGTCAGCGTGAACTCTTCGTCGATCGCGGTCATTTGGTCGTCCCCCGTCATCCGCGCGCCCGGCGGGCCATCTCGTGCAGCACCGCGGAGGTGGGCACGGGCGCCTGCCGGACGCCGGTCAGCTTCTGGTTGAGGTGTGCGGCGCGGTCGGCGGTGGCCGCGACGAACTCGGCGGTGTCGCCCTGCGGCCGGAATCCGTGCCGGACGGCGAGCTTCCGCAGGGCCGGGTCGGTGCCGAGCAGTTGACCGAGCGCGCGGCCGTTCCCGGTGAGCGGTACGACCGTGTGGTCGCTGTTGACCGTGGTGTCCGGGTAGAGGACCACCAGGTCGTCGGCGGCGCCGCCCTTGCCGTGCTGTTCGGCGAGGAGCGAGGCGACCTGCGACTCGTAGCCGAGCACGAGCGGGTTTCCGGCGCCGCTGACGAAGTCCCGGAAGACCGCGTCCGTGCTGGACTGCTGGGCGCCCTGGACGCTGACCAGCTTGTGCAGCAGGGGTGCGGTGCGGTCGACGTCGGCGTCGCTCGCGGCCACCTTGCCGCCGTTCGCGACGTAGGAGGCGGCGGCGAGGTAGAGGGCACCGGAGTTGGAGGTCTCCGGGTCGGTGCTCGCGATGTAGAGGGTGCCGGTCAACTCCCCGTGTCTCGCCGCGCCCTTGAGCTGCTGCCAGGTGCGGTCGTGCCGGGCGGCGTCCAGGTAGCGGGCCATCTTCAGCGTGCCGCGGTTCTTCCCGTCGAGCGTGGCCAGGCCGCCCGCCGCGAGCACGTCGGCCGCGCTGCGGTGGGCCACCACCACGAGCGGCGAGTAGAAGGGCCGGGGGAGGGGCTTTCGCGTGTGGTACTTCGCGGCCAGCTGGTCGGCGGGCGCCTGGCTGGACGGGAAGGCGAAGTCGTACCCCTTGAGGTCCAGGTCCTCCATGGCCCAGGACCCCGACGCCTCGGTCTTCACGGTGTAGCCCTTGGCGGCGAGGGCCTTCACCACGTCCGGATCGGCGAAGAAGTCCGCCTTCTCCGATCCGATCACTCCACGCACGGTCTTCGTTGCCGTGCTCTTGTCCTCACCTTGTCGGCCCGCGACGACGGCGGCCACCACGCCACCGATCAGCAGTACCGCGAGGACGATTCCAGCGATTCGTCTCACGTCGGGGAGCGTGCTCGCGGAACTTGACGTTCCCCGAGGGGGGAGGTGAACGGGAGGTGACCGGCCGATCCCGGTATGCAACCGGAGCGGGCACCTCCGGCGCGGTGTGTGGCGCCCGGTCCGCGCGTCGCTGCGGGTGCACGCGGACCGGGGCCGATGAGGGGACCCCGTGGGGTCAGTGGGCGGCGCTGATCGGTTCCTGGGCCGCCGCGTGGGCGTCCATGCGCTCGGCGGACAGGATCGCCGCCGAGGTGTCCGCCCGGGAGGCGGCGACGACCAGGGCCCGGCCGGCCAGGGCGTGGGCACGGCGGTGGAGCGCCGACGGCTCGCCGGTGCCGGCCGTGGACGCGCGGACCGGGGCCCGCCCGCCGCGCAGTCGTGCCACCTGTGCGGCGAGCCGCTCGGCGGCCGTGTCCAGGTCGGCCGACGGCGTCAGCCCGCGCAGTTCGTCCGTGACGGCGAGGAGTGCCGCGAGGTGGCCGGCGAGCTGGATGTCCAGCTCCTCCTCGCGCGACCGGTGGGGGAAGTTCGAGGGGGTGCCGGCCATCGTGCTGTGGACCGACTTGGTGCGGATCGGCTCGTACATGGGAGATGGCCTCCTGTGCTCTGACAGGAAGCCATCCTAGCTTAGATTTCGTCTAAAGTTGCTCTCGATCACGCTACGGCTGGCTGTACCCGTCCAGGAAGGTGCCGATCCGGGTCACCGCGTCCCGCAGGTCGCCCACCGACGGCAGGGTCACCACCCGGAAGTGGTCCGGCTCGGGCCAGTTGAAGCCGGTGCCCTGGACGACCATGATCTTCTCCTGGCGGAGCAGGTCCAGGACCATCCGCCGGTCGTCCTTGATCTTGAAGACCTGCGGGTCCAGGCGCGGGAAGAGGTACAGCGCCCCCTTCGGCCGTACGCAGCTCACGCCCGGGATCTGCGTGAGCAGGTCGTAGGCCACGTCCACCTGCTCCTTCAGCCGCCCGCCCGGCAGCACCAGGTCCTTGATCGTCTGGCGCCCGCTGAGCGCGGCCACGACCCCGTGCTGGCCCGGCATGTTCGCGCACAGGCGCATGTTGGCCAGGATCGTCAGGCCCTCGATGTAGGAGTCGGCGTGCGCGCGCGGCCCGGAGATCGACATCCAGCCCACCCGGTAACCGGCCACCCGGTAGGCCTTCGACATGCCGTTGAAGGTGAGGGTCATCAGGTCCGGGGCCACGGCGGCCGTGGGCGTGTGGGTCGCGCCGTCGTACAGGATCTTGTCGTAGATCTCGTCCGAGCAGACCAGCAGGTTGTGGCGGCGGGCGATGTCGGTCAGCCCGCGCAGCACCGCCTCGTCGTACACCGCGCCCGTCGGGTTGTTCGGGTTGATGATGACGATCGCCTTGGTGCGGTCGGTGACCTTGCGCTCCACGTCGGCGAGGTCGGGCATCCAGTCGGACTGCTCGTCGCAGCGGTAGTGCACCGCCGTACCGCCGGAGAGGGAGACCGCCGCCGTCCACAGGGGGTAGTCCGGAGCCGGTACGAGGACCTCGTCGCCGTCGTCCAGCAGGCCCTGCATCGCCATCACGATCAGCTCGGAGACGCCGTTGCCGATGAAGACGTGCTCGACGTCCGTCTCGATGCCGATGGTCTGGTTGTGCATGACGACGGCGCGGCGCGCGGCCAGCAGGCCCTTGGCGTCGCCGTAGCCGTGCGCCGTCGAGACGTTGCGGAGGATGTCCTCCAGGATCTCGGGCGGGCACTCGAAGCCGAACGCCGCCGGGTTGCCGGTGTTCAGCTTCAGGATGCGGTGGCCGGCCGCTTCCAGCCGCATCGCCTCCTCGAGCACCGGGCCCCGGATCTCGTAACAGACGTTGGCGAGCTTGGTCGACTGGATCACCTGCATGTCCGTGAGCTTACGGCCCGGTAACGCCCGCGGGGTCGTGTTTTCCGACACGTGAGACGGGGTGCTTTGATCCGTTATCGCCGGTAGCTGTCCCAGCGGGCCCGATCATCCCTAGAATCGCCCGCCATGTCGAGTCCACTCCTGCCTCAGCCGGATCACGAGCCGCTGCCGCCGCCGAACGTGTACCACCCGTCGGCCGCGCCCGCTCCGGTGTACGAGGAGTACACCGATCCGGCGGCCGCCCACGGCTGGCAGAACGCCTACGACGCGACACGTGAGCTGCCGGTGATCGACGGCGGGGCTCCGGCCGGCGAGGGCCGGGCGGGGCGGCGCCGCGCCGCCGGGCGGGGCTCCCGGAAGCGGGCGGGCGAGCGGCGTGCGCGCCGTAGGGCGGTCACCGCCGGGGCGGTGGGCGTCGTGTCCCTCGCGGCGGTGATCGCCGGGTTCTCGTTCTCGGGGTCGTCGAACGGGCCGGACGGGCGGCAGGGCCGTACGGCGCCGACGGCGGGGGACACGGCGCCCACCGAGGGGTCGCCCTCCCCGGCCGACTCCTCCGCCGCGACCGCGTCCACCCCGGAGTCCAGCGGATCGGCCGCCGCGGGCGCGGGGGCCACGGCCTCCGGCAGCGCCGACCCGGCCGGGTCGGAGGGGTCCGCGAGCCCCGGCGCCACGTCCGCCGACCCCTCCAGGGCCACGCCCACCGCGTCGGCGACCTCGACGCCCACGACCCCCACCGCGACGGCCACGTCCGTTCCGGGCAACTCCAGGGGGCACGGCAGGGGGAGCACCAAGGGCCCCAAGTAGGCCTGTTTCGTGGTGGGTTGAGCAGCGCGCGGCACGCGGTGCATTGTCTGCGGCTTATTGCCGTCACCCCTCGTTCACATCAGAATGCACATGACAAGACGGTAGGCGGCCGGAAGATCTCCGGTCGCTCACGTCTGCAGAGGGGACCCCCACATGAACAAGCCTCTCCTTGCCGCGCTCGCGACCCTGGTGATCACCGGGGCGGGCATGGCACCGGCGGCTGCCGCCACGGCGGCCGAGGGCGCCACCGCGACCAAGAGCGCGGCGCCCTCGATCAAGGCCGTCAACTTCGCCGGCACGGTGGCGCTCAGCAACTGCTCCGGCTCGGTCGTCCGCCTCCCGAACTCCGCGGACACCGACCCGGCGTTGGTCATGACCAACGGCCACTGCCTGGAGACGGGCTTCCCGGACCCCGGCGAGGTGATCGTCGGCCAGTCGTCCAGCCGGACCTTCGGCCTGCTCAACTCCTCGGCCACCAGGGTCGGGACGCTGCGCGCGAGCAAGGTCGTGTACTCGACGATGACCGACACCGACGTCACGCTCTACCAGCTCACCACCACGTACGCGCAGATCAAGAGCTCGTACGGGATCAGCGCGCTGACGCTCCAGGACACGCACCCGGTCGCCGGTACCGCCATCACGGTCGTCTCCGGCTACTGGAAGAGGACCTACGCCTGCAACGTCGACGGCTTCGTCTACCGCCTCAAGGAGGGCGACTGGACCTGGAAGGACTCGGTCCGCTACACCTCCGCCTGCCAGACCATCGGCGGCACCTCGGGCTCGCCGGTCGTCGACAACGCCACCGGCAAGGTCGTCGCCGTCAACAACACGGGCAACGAGGACGGCGCGCGCTGCACCGACAACAACCCCTGCGAGGTCGACGCGAACGGCACGGTGACCGTCCGCAAGGGCATCAACTACGCCCAGGAGACCTACAACATCCCGGGCTGCTTCACCACCGGCAACAAGCTGGACCTCACCCTCAGCGGCTGCACCCTGCCCAAGCCGTGACAGGGGCATGACGGGCGGGCGGTCACCGGGGTGTCCGGCGGACCGCCCGGCCCGCCAGCACGTCCGTCCGGCGGCCGTCCTCGATCACGAACCGGCCGTCGACCAGGACGTAGGGGATCCCGACGGGCAGCGCGCGCGGCTGCTCGAAGGTGGACCCCGCCGCGACCGTCGCCGGGTCGAACAGCACCAGGTCGGCGCGGTGACCCTCGCGAACGAGCCCGCGGTCCGGCAGCCGCAGCCGGGCCGCGGGACGCGAGGTGAGATGGGTGACGCACTCCTCCAGCGAGAGCACACCCGCCTCCCGTACGTAGTGCCCGAGGTAGTGCGGGAACGTGCCGTAGGCGCGCGGATGCGGCTTGGCGCCCTGAAGGATGCCGTCCGAGCCGCCGGTGTGGACGCGGTGCCGCATGATCGCCCGCACGTTCTCCTCGTGGCCGACGTGCTGCAGGATCGTCGACCCCAGCCGGTCCTCGACCAGCAGCCGCCGGGCGGTGGCCCAGGGGGCCTCGCCGCGCAGCCGGGCCGACTCCCGGACCGTACGGCCCACGTGGTCCGCGAGGGCCGGGTCGCTCACGCCGGAGACCTCGATCGTGTCCCACTCGACCGGCACGCCGTGGCAGCCGTCCGAGCCGGTGACCTCCAGGTCGTGCCGGATCCGCTCGGCCACCGCCTCGTCCCCGAGCCGTGCGAGCACCTCCTGAGGGCCGCCCGCGCTCGCCCAGCTCGGCAGCAGCGCGGCGAGCGTCGTGCAGCCGGGCGTGTAGGGGTAGGTGTCGAGGCTGATGTCGGCCCCGGCGGCCAGCGCGTCGTCCAGCAGCGCCAGCAGATCGGCCGCGCGGCCCTTGTTCACGCCGAAGTTCATGGTGGCGTGGGCCAGGTGGAGCGGGCAGCCCGCCTTCCGGGTCAGCTCCACCATCTCCGCGTACGCCGCCAGCGCGCCCGCCCCGTACGAGCGGTGGTGCGGGCAGTAGTAGCCGCCGTACGACCCCACCACCCGGCACAGCTCAGTCAGTTCGGCGTCGTCGGCGTACATGCCGGGCGTGTAGGTGAGCCCGGACGACATGCCGACCGCGCCCTGCCGCATCCCCTCCGCGACCAGCTCCCGCATCCGGCCCAGCTCCTCTGCCGTCGCCGGACGGTCCTCCCACCCGACGACGAGCGCGCGGACCGTGCCCTGGGGGATCAGGTAGGCCGCGTTCACCGCGATGCCCCCGTCCAGCCGGTCCAGGTACTCGCCCACCGAGCGCCAGTCGAAGTCGATGTCCTCGCCGTACCCGTTCCAGCCGGTGACGGCCCGGCGCACCCCGTCGAGCGTGCGGTCGTCGACCGGCGCGTACGACAGCCCGTCCTGGCCGATGACCTCCAGCGTCACGCCCTGCGCGGCCTTGGCGCTGTGGTCGGGGTCGCGCAGCAGGGCGAGGTCGCTGTGGGCGTGCATGTCGATGAAGCCGGGGGAGAGGACCAGGCCCTCCGCGTCCAGCTCCCGCATCGCGCGCGGGCGCTGGCAGCCCGCCGCCGCGGCCTCCTTGACGATGGCGGTGATCCGGCCGCCGTCGATCACCACGTCGGCGCGGTACGAGGGCTCACCGCTGCCGTCCACGACGTCGGCGTCCCGGATGGCGAGGTCTTCCACGCGCGGCCTCCTAGAAGAACGTGCGGACGTATTCGACGACCGTGCCGTCCGCCTGGGCCACCGGGATCAGCGGCCACTTGTCGAAGGAGGTGCACGGGTGGGACAGGCCCAGGCCCAGCCAGTCGCCCACCTCCAGATCCGCCTCGGGGGTGGTGCGCAGCCAGGCGTGCTGGTCGGACAGGGCGGTGACCGAGACGCCCGTGGCGGGGCGTTCGACGCCGTCCCGTCGGATGACCTGGGCGAAGGGCAGGTCGAGGTCGTGGGCCGCGTCCCGCTTGCCCGCGTTCACGAAGGCCTGCTCGGCGGACGGGCGGGACACCACCTGCGTCCACAGCCGGAACGCCGGCTCCAGCGCGCCCTCCTCGGGGACGCGGTTGAAGGGCGTGAGCTTGCGGTAGTGGCCGTCGTCGTGCGAGATGTACGCGCCCGAGCGCAGCAGCTTCAGGACCGGCAGGGAGAGTTCGGGAATCCCGGCGAAGACCTCGGCCACCGCGTCGAACCAGGCGCTGCCGCCCGCGCTGACCACGATCTCCTCCCGTCCGGCACCGGCGAACCGCCCCGCCTCGTCGAAGTCGGCGGCCAGCGCGACCAGCCGCCGCAGCCAGGCGTCCACCCGCTCCGGATCCGCCCGCGGCACCTCGCCCTCGTAGCCGGCGACCCCGACCAGCCGCAGCGTGGGTACGGCGGCCACCGCGTCCGCGACCGCCGCGCACTCCGCCTCCGTGCGCACCCCCGTCCGGGCCCCCTCCCCGGCGGCCAGCTCGACCACCACGTCCACCGGACGGGCGGCCCCCTTCAGCGCCGCGTCCATCAGCTCCACCCCGCGCACGGAGTCGACGTAACAGACGAACCGGAAGGACGGGTCGGCGTCCAGCTCGGCGGCGATCCAGTGCAGGGCCGCCGGGTCGACCAGCTCGTTGGCGAGGAACACCCGCCGGATCCCGAACGCCCGCGCCACCCGGACCTGGTGGGGCATCGCGAGCGTGATGCCCCACGCGCCGTGCTCGATCTGCCGCTGGAAGAGCCGGGGCGCCATGGAGGTCTTGCCGTGCGGGGCGAAGGCGAGGCCGTGGCGGGCGGCGTACGTCTCCATGAGCCGCAGGTTGTGCTCCAGGCGCTCGGCGGACAGGGCGAGGACCGGGGTGGCGAAGCCGTCGGTGAAGAGGTTGCGGCGCTGGGCGGCCAGCTCGCCGACGGTGAGGCCGTCGGCGTCCGGCGGGAGGCCCTTGAAGCGGTGGTCGACGCGTTCCTCGGCCAGACGGGCGAGCGCCTCGGTGCTCATAAGGCCTCCTGAAGTGGTGTATTGCGTTGTGTGCAACGTTCGTTGCGTATATCGCTCATCGCTGTCTAACATCTCGGCCAACGCTGGGTCAACGACGCCCGCCGCCCCGCCCGGACCGAGGAGCTACGACGATCGTGACCACCACCGGACCGCGCAAGGCCCCCGGCGTCGTGGACGTCGTCGCGCTCGGCGAGTCCATGGTCACCTTCCTGCCCACCCGCCCCGGCCGCCTGGCCGACGTGCCGTCCTTCGACCGCGCGATCGGCGGCGCCGAGTCCAACGTGGCCTGTGTGCTGGCCGCCGCCGGGCACTCCACGCGCTGGGTCAGCCGGGTCGGCGCCGACGGCTTCGGCGACCACCTGGTCGAGACGATCGGGGCGTACGGCGTCGACGTCACGGCCGTACGCCGCGACCCGGCCCGGCCGACCGGCGTCTACTTCCGGACCGCCGGCGAGCGGGGCACCGACGCCCACGAGGTGGCGTACTACCGGGCCGGTTCGGCCGCCTCCGCGATGTCGGTGACCACCGTGGACACCGACGCGGTGCGCGCGGGCCGCGTGCTGCACCTGTCCGGGATCACGGCGGCCCTGTCCGGGGAATGCCTGGAGCTGGTGCGGGAGCTGACCCGCGCCCGCCCCGGCCGCCCCCTGCTCTCCTTCGACGTCAACCACCGTCCGGGGCTGTGGCGCGAGGCCGCCGGGGCACGGGTGCTGCTCGCCCTGGCCCGGCAGGCGGACCTCGTGTTCGTGGGCGAGGACGAGGCCGAGCAGGCGTGGGGCGTCACCGGCGGACCGGAGGCGATCCGCGAGGCCCTGCCCGAACCCGGGCTGCTGGTCGTGAAGCGGGGCGCGCACGGGGCGACGGCCCTGCACACGCACGGCGCCACCTCCGTCCCGGCCCTCGCCGTCGACGTCGTGTCGACGACCGGCGCCGGTGACGCCTTCGCCGCCGGATTCCTCTCCGCCACCCTGCGCGGACTCCCCGTCCGCGCCCGGCTCCGGCACGGCCACCTCATGGCCGCCGCCGCCCTCACCGTCCCCGGCGACCTCGCCGTCCCGCCCGCCCGCCGCCCGGCCACCACCCCCGATAAAGCGGCCGCGCCGCACTCCTCCTGGAGGGACCACGCCGACCGGCTGGCCGCCCTGGACGAGCAGGCGTGGGGGAGACTTCGACTCGGCCCCGGCTGGACGCACGCCGCCGACCGGGCCTACGAGGAGGTACGTACGCCATGAGCCAGACCGTCGACCGCGCGCTGAGCATCCTGCCGCTGCTCGCCGAGGGCCCCGCCGACCTCGGCCAGGTCGCCGACCGCCTCGGCGTGCACAAATCCACCGCCCTGCGCCTGCTGCGCACCCTCCACGAGCACGGCCTCGTCTACCGCCAGTCCGACCAGCGCTACCGCCTCGGCGCCCGCCTCTTCGCCCTCGCCCAGGAGGCGATGGAGAACCTCGACGTCCGCGAGATCGCCCACCCCCACCTGGTCCGGCTGAACGAACAGTGCGGACACACCGTCCACCTCGCCGTGTACGAGGAGGGCGAGGTCCTCTACATCGACAAGGTGGACAGCCGCTACCCGGTGCGCATGTACTCCCGGATCGGCAAGCCCGTGGCCATCACCGTCGCGGCCGTGGCGAAACTCCTCCTCGCCGACCTGCCCGAACCCGAGCGCCGCGCCCTCGCCGAGAAGCTCGACTACCCCCTCTACACGGCCCGTTCCACCCCCAGCCCCGCCGCCTTCCTCCGCGAGTTGGAGAAGGCCCGCGAGCAGGGCTGGGCCACCGACCTCGGCGGCCACGAGGAGTCCATCAACTGCGTCGCCGCACCCGTGCGGGGCGCCGACGGCCGGGTGGTCGCCGCGATGTCCGTCTCCGCGCCGAACGTCGTCGTCACCGCCGACGAACTCCTCGCCCTGCTCCCGCTGGTGCGCCGCACGGCGGACGCGATCAGCGCCGAGTACTCCGGCAGGACACCCGTCTCCGACCCCGCGTCCGACCCCGTATCCGACCCAGACAGGGACTCCGAATGACCGAGAAGACCGCGCTCACCCCGAAGACCCACACCGCGCCGCCGGCGAAGTTCTCGCACGGCGTGCGCAAGGGGAACATCCTCCAGGTCGCCGGGCAGGTCGCCTTCCGTCCGGCGGAGGAGGGCGAGCCCCGCACACTCGTCGGCCCCGGCCTGCGCGAGCAGACCCTCCAGACGCTGGACAACGTCAAAGCCGTCCTCGACGAGGGCGGTGCCTCGTGGGACGACGTGATGATGATCCGCGTCTACCTCACGGACACCGGCCACTTCGCCGAGATGAACGAGATCTACAACGCGTACTTCGAGGCACAGAGCCTCTCCCAGCCGCCCGCCGCCCGTACCACCGTGTACGTCGGACTGCCCGCCGGGCACCTCGTCGAGATCGACGCGCTGGCCGTACTCGGCTGACCGCCAACGGGGGCAGGATGGTCGGGTGCCTCAGTCCAGTGACCCCATCGACGAGTTGACCGACGAGCGTGACCAAGTGCTCGCCGAGCTCGCCCGGTTGTCCTCCGACGACCCGGACGCGCCCGCCCTGTGCGGCTACGCGGGCGAGCTGAGCCACCGGCTGTACCTCCTGCGCGACGACGGCGGCCAGGGCGAGGATCTCGCCCTGGCCGCCGAGGCCTTCGAGCTCGCCTTCCGCAACCCCGGCCCGGAACCGATGTGGTCGGCGTGGCGGGTGCGGTTCGGGCATGTGCGGGCGGTGCAGTACGAGGAGGAGGGCGGGAGGCGGCTTCTCGACGAGTGCTGGGAGTCGCTGCGGGCGGGGGTGGACGGGCTGGCCCCGGGCGGTGCCGGGGCCGCCGCCTCGGCCGCGGCGAGCGGCAGCGGGACCGGCACCGAGACCGCCGACGACCACGACGCTGAACTCATCTGGGGCCGCCACCTCCTCGCCCTCTGCGCCAAGACCCGGCTGCTCGCCGACCCGGACTCGGTCGAGTTGCTCGACGAGGCCCTGCGCAGGCATGCGGACGCGCTGGAGGACGCGGAGCCGGGCGGTGAGGAGGAGGCCGAGCTGCTGGCCGCGCTGGGCTTTCTGCACCTGCACCGGGCGGTGCGGCACGGTGACGTGGACGCGGCGACCGAGGCGGCCCGCCACTACCGCGTGCTCCTCGGCGTCGCCCCGCCCGCCGACCGGCCGCACATCCGCTACAGCCTGGGCCTGGCCACCATGCTGCACGGCCGGGCGAAGTCCGACCGGGACGGGCTGGAGGCGGCCCGGGACGCCTTCGACACCGCGCTCACCGAGGTCCGCCGGGCCGGCGGGGAGGAGCCGGACTGGGTGTTCGAAGCGGAGGCGAACACCGTGTTCGTCCGGACGCTGATCTGGTCCGCCTGGCAGGACACGGCCCAGGGACTCGCGGCCGAGGTCGAGCTGCGCCGCCTGCTCGACCGGCCCGGCGCCGAGGAGCAGCTCCTGCCGCAGTACCTCGACGCGTTCGGGCGGCTGCTGTACGAGCGGTCCGCCGAACGCGACGACGACACCGGCCGGGACCGGGGCATCGCCCTCGTACGGCGGGCGGTGACCGAATGGAACCCGGCCCGCGACGGTGACATCACCCCCGCCGCGCTGTCCCTCGCCCTCTTCCAGCAGTCCCGCCACCACAGCGACCAGGACCCCGACCGGGCCCGGGACGTACTGGAAGCGGCCGGACTGCTGCTGGCCGGCGCCCCGGCCGACCCGGACCTGGCGCAGACGGCCCGCATGCTGGACGGCTGGGCCCGCTTCACCCTCGCCGACCACGGAGTCCTGCCCGAGGTCGACGGGTGCCCCGAGGGGCTGGACATGGACGGGCTCACCGAGACCGTCCGGGCGATGCTCGACGACCTCTCCGAAGGCCGCCTCTTCCTCGACTTCGGGGAGGAGGAGTTCCTGCGCGGCATGGGACGCGACATGACCGGAACCCGCCGCCGTCGAGAGACCTTCGATCGGATGCTGGCCCTCCTGCGCGGCGCCGAGCCGGGCAGCGAGCGCCGGGCCCAGCTCGCCGCGATGCTGCTGTCCAACCTCACCGTGGTCGACCCGGAGGGCACCTTCGTCACCGCCGAGCTCCGGCGCGAGCTGACCGAGGCCGTGCTGCAGCGCGCGGAACGGGACCCCGCCTGGCGCGGCCAGGCACACGCCATCGCCGGCATGGCCCGCCTGTACGAGGAGACCACCGTCGGCTCCGGCGCCGGGCTGGACGAGGCGCTGGCCCACTTGGACCGCGCCGAGTCGGACGGCGCTCCCGGCAACGGCTACGGACTCGCCATGGCCCGGTTCATGGCACAGACCCAGCGGGGCCAGACCGGCGGCGGCGCCGACGACATGGAAGCGGGCGCCGAGACCTGGCGCCGGCTGCGCACCGACCCCGCGGTGCCCGCGTACCTGCGCCGCATGATGGACCTCCAGCAGACGGCCTTCGACGCGCACACGGCCGTCCAGCGCGGCGACCTGCCCGCTGCCGACCGGCACATCTCCGCGCTCACCGAGGGCCACGCCGCGATGAGCGAGGAGGACCCCTCCCGCATCGAGATCCTCACCGCCCTGGAGAACGCCCGCTCCGCCCGCGACAACATCGCCCGCCACCTCGGCGCCCCACCCCTGCCCCCGCTCCCCGGCCGCCCGGGCGCCACCGAACTGCGCCGCCAGGCCCGCCGGCTGCCCCGCGACCACCGGGCCTGGGTGCTCGGCGACGGCGGCATCACCCGCTTCGTCCGCGCGGCGAGCGCCCAGGACGGGCCGGGCATCGCCGAGGCGATCGGCCTGCTCAAGGAGGCCCACGAGCTGTCCGAGCCGGGCAGCGACAGCCGCCTGCGCTACGGCCACTGCCTCGGCGTCGCCCACTGCGGCCTGTCCGAGCTGGAGTTCGACCGGGTCCGCCGCCGGGAGCGGCTCGCCCGGGGCATCGCCCTCCTGGAGGACGTCTTCGCGGAGGCGGGCGGACCCGAGCACCGCCTCTACGCCGAGATCGGCCTCGCCCTGGCCCGCGCCCACCGCACCCGCGACGACCTGCACCGCCGCGACCGCGCCGGCTCCCGCACCCTGGGCCTGAAGTCGCTGCGCGGCCACGCCTGGGCCGCGCTGCTGCAGTCCGGCACCGCCCACGCCGCCCAGGCCGCCGCCCAGTCCACCCGGTCGGCGCTGGAGGTGGCCGGCTGGTGCCTGAAGGACGACCGCCCCGAGGAGGCGCTCCAGGCCCTCGACGCCTGCCGGGGCCTGGTCCTGCACGCGGCGCTCACCTCCACCGGCGTCCCCGGCCTGCTGACCGCCGCCGGCCGCACCGACCTGGCGGAGGAATGGCGGGCCACCGGCGCCGACGCCACCGAGCAGCCCACCGACCCGCTCACAGCCGTCCGCGCCCCCCTGTCCGTGCCCAGCTCCCTGCGCCGCCGCGTCCTGGCCGCCCTCACCACCGCCGACGCCCCCCAGGCGGCCCGGCTCCTGGACCCGCCCGCCCCCGAAGAGATCGCCGACGCCCTGCGCACCCTCGCCAAGGACGCCCTGGTCTACCTGGTCCCCGCCACCGACGACACCCCCGGCACCGCCGTCGTCGTCACCTCCAAGGGCACCGTGCACGCCGTCCCCCTGCCCACCCTGTCGCAGGACACGGCACCCCTGAAGGAGTACGCCCCGGCGGGCCGCCGCTCCCGCGACCTCGGCCCCGTCCCCGGCGCCGCCCCCGCCGACGCGCCGCCCCCGCTGCGCGACCAGCTCGACCGCCTCTGCGGCTGGGCCTGGTACGCGGCGATGCGCCCCCTGCTGGAGGCGTTCGAGATGCCCCCGGGCCGCCTGCCGCGCCTGGTGCTGGTCCCCATGGGCAGCCTCGGCCTGGTGCCCTGGCACGCCGCCTGGCAGCCGGGCGGACCCCGGGGCCGCCAGTACGCCCTCCAGGCCGCCGAGATCTCCTACGCCGCCTCCGCCCGCCTCCTGTGCCAGGTCGCCGCCCGCCCCCCGGCCGGACACACCGGCCCCGCCCTGATCGTCGGCAACCCCACCGGCGACCTGCACTACGCGGGCGAGGAGGCCGACGCCGTCCAGCGCGTCTTCTACCCGCACGCCCGCTTCCTCGGCCGCCGCACCACCGGCCCTACCGACGGCCCCGGCACCCCGCGCGAGATCCTGGACTGGCTGGGCGAGGAGTCCCACGACAGCGGCGGCGTACTGCACCTCGCCTGCCACGCCGCCGTGGCCGAGAACGCCCGCCGCAGCTCCTACCTCGCCCTCAGCGGCGGCCAGTTGGCGGCCGAGGAGCTCACCGGCGCGGTCGGCCCGGACGGCGGACGGCTGGGCCTGGTGCTGCTCGCGGCCTGCCGCAGCCATGTCTCGGGCCGCGGCCACAACGAGGCCTACAGCCTGGCGACCGCCTTCCTGGTCGCCGGCGCCGACTCGGTCCTCGGGTCACTGTGGCCGGTCCCGGACGAGGCGACCTCGGTGCTGATGTTCCTCACCCACCACTACCTGCGCAACCACGGCGAACCCCCGGCCAAGGCGCTGCGCCGGGCCCAGCTGTGGATGCTCAACCCCGACCGCGACCTGCCCGCCGAACTCCCCGCCCCCCTCGCCGACCGCGCCCGCCGCATCGACCCGCACGACCTCAGCGCCTGGGCGGGCTTCACCCACCTGGGAAGGTGACCGCGCCCGGCACCAGCGTGCGCAACGGCACGGTGACCGAGGTCCAGCGGCTCGCCCCGCCCCCGACGGCCGGCCCGAGGTCCCTGCTGCCGGTGCGCCCGCTCCACGGATCCCAGGCGGGAAGCTGGAAGGGCAGCGTGTTCAGCTCCCCCTCCGCCACGAACAGCTTCAGCCAGTCGCGCCCCTCGGCCCCGGGCACGACGTCACGCGTGCGGGGCAGCGACAGCTGCACGGGCTCGCCGTCCAGGGCGTACCCCGTACGGCCCGGACCGATGAAGTGCCCGGGAAACAGGAGGGAGTGGCAGGCATAGCTGTCGGTCAGATCCAGCAGCAGGCACCACAGGGTGCGGTCGGGGGAGCGGTTGTGCAGCCGGATCGACACCCACGGCGCCCGGGGGCCGGAAGGACCGTCGGCGTAGGGGCAGACGATGTCGCCGGACGCGTCCGGGCGCAGCGGCTCGTCCGTGCCCCACGGGGTGATCTCCAGCTCGACCATGCCGTCGAGCGGCGAGGGCCGCGGGGTGAGGTCCCGCAACTGGTGCCAGCGGGTGAGGTGCGTCAGGCAGTCCGCGACCCGCCGTGCGTCGGCCTCCCCGCCGCCGTAGGGCAGCGGCGCCGTGAACTCCGTACCGTCGCGCCGCAGTACCCGCGCCGCCCCGTCCCGCACCCGCACCCGGTAGTGCAGATCACGGGCGCCCTCCGGTCCGTCCACCGGCCGCAGCAGCGGCAGCGGAGCGAGGGCCCGCGCCACCTCCCGTACGGCCTCGGGGGAGCCGTCCACCGCCACGCTCGCGGGCGGCAGCGCGACCGCCGACAGTTCCGCCCGGTACAGCCGCCCGCACACCGGCTCCCACCTCACCGGCTCGACGAGCGTGCGGGCGGCTTCCACAGCGAGCGCCCGTACGACGCCCACGCCCACCTCCCCGTCCAGCACCGTGAACTCCGTGCCGCGCACCTCCTCGCCCACGTCCCGCAGCCCGTGCACGCTGCCGCAGTCCACCTCCCAGCCCTCGGCGCCGTACCGCAGCAGATGCGGACTCGGCGTCCGGGTCCGTGCGCCCCCGAGCAGCGGCCGGTCCGCGGCGCCGCCCGGCAGGTCCGGGTACAGCACCGGCTGCTGCGTGCTGCCCGCCCGCCGCACCCGCGCGGCGGCAGCCGCCAGCAGCTCCCGGCAGGTGGCGCCCGCACCG
Organism: Streptomyces sp. NPDC039424; assembly: GCF_055639495.1. Taxonomy (NCBI): domain Bacteria; kingdom Bacillati; phylum Actinomycetota; class Actinomycetes; order Kitasatosporales; family Streptomycetaceae; genus Streptomyces; species Streptomyces sp. NPDC039424. Next base: position 328,613 of record NZ_JBVKAI010000002.1, on the reverse strand, counting down.
GCCGCGCGCACCGCGCCGACCAGGGCGTGCGTGAAGGCGCCGTGCCGCCGCCCGCCGAACCACCCCTCGTACGACTGCTGGTTCAGCCGGCTCGCGGCGAGCAGCACATGCCGGGCCGGACCCCCAAAGTGCGCCGCTTCCAGGTCCCAGCCCGGCGCGGGCGGCACGTACCGCGCGGTGAGCTCCGTGTCGCGGGTGGCGCCCCCGGAGTGGCAGCAGTCCAGCACCGCCGCGACCTGCGCCCCGCCGGCCGCCACCCGGTCCAGCAGCGCGCCGAGCCGCTTGTCGGGCAGCGGGCCGTCCACGCACACCAGCGCCTGGTTGCGTCCCGTCGCCTCGATCAGCAGATCGTCCCCGGTGGCGAGTTCCTCGGTGCCGTGCCCCGAGAACCACAGCAGCGCGGTGTCCCCGGCGCCCGCCGCACCCAGATGCCCCGCGATCGCGTCCGTCACGGCGTCCACGGTCGCCTCGGCGTCCGACAGCACCAGCACCTCGGCGCGGTCACCCGCGAGGTCGGCCAGCAGACCACGGGCCGCCTCGACGTCGTTGGCGCAGCCCCCCAGGGGTGTCGCCACGGACGCCGGATAGTCGTCGACACCCACCAGGAGCGCACGGATCCTTCCCACGGACGAGAGTCTGCCAGCCCTCCCCGACGGGGAATGAACCTTTGGAGTCGCACTCTTGACGCGACGTCACTACTCTTCACCTTCCGCGCAATCACAACCGGTCAGCACCGGCACCACCCATGACTCTCGGGGGACACATGGGGTACATCGAACGGCCGCGCCGCATCGTCCGGCCCGGCCCGGACACCGGACGGGCCCTCGTGCCCGGCACCCAGGCACCCGCCGGCCCGGCACCCGGAGCCCTGCGCCGCGAACTCCACCAGCCCCGCCCCCGGCAGCTCCTGGACGCCGTCGGCCGGCTCGACGCGGGCCTCGACGAACAGGCCTGCCGCTCACTCGCCGCGTGGGTGCGCGAGCAGTACACGACGTCGTACGGCTCGGTGCCGCTCGGCTTCGTCGCCCGCTGTCACCTGGGCCCGCCCTACGTCGACCACCAGCTCAACCTCTTCCACGTGATCGTGCGGCACTTCGCCCCGGCCGAGCAGATGCCCGAGCCGTTCTCCGCGGCCCGGATGCTCGCCCGCTCCGGCGGCTACGCCTACGTCGAGGTGTACGGCGACGGCCTGGTCCTGCCCGTCCTGGAAGACGGCACGGTCGTCCGGCCCTGAACCCCCACAGTCCCCAAGTCCTCTGCAGGTGAACGGAGTTCCGGCATGTCCGAGGTCGACCTCGCACTGCACCGCAAGGTGCAGGAAGTCAGCAACGTCGTCATCAGACTCAGCGAACAGGTCGGCTCGGTCTCCGGCCAGGTCTCCACCGTCGAGGCCAACCAGCAGCAGACCCGCACCGAACTCCAGGAACTGCGCGACGAGTTCCTGGCCTTCGTGCAGCAGGCCCGGGCCACGGCGAACGTGCAGCGCGCCGAGACCCGCATCGGGACCATCGAGGACAAGATCGACCACGAGTTCGGCCACCACAAGACGGTCCGGCGCACCGCGGTCGGCATGCTCCAGGCCTTCGACGTCGGCCTGGTCTCCGAGGAGAACGTCCGCCTCGTCAGCGACCAGCTGATGCTCCAGACCCCCCGCTACTGGCTCGCCCCCGCCCTGGTCGCGCTCGCCTCCTGGTCCGCCGACGACCGGGAGCTGTGCGACCGCGCCGTCGACGAGGCCTTCCGCCGCTCACCCGACCGCACCTCGCTGTTCTTCGCGCTCGTCCTGCGCCGCCAGGGCCGCTCGGAGGCTGCGGTGCGCTGGCTGCGGCACTACCTGCTCGCCCAGGACCCGGCCGCCCTCGGCCGCGAGTTCGCCGTCATCCTGGAGGCCATCGCCCAGGGCGCCTTCGGGCTGGTCGGCCGCGACCTGCTGGACCGCACCCTCGCCGGGTGGCGCGCCCAGCTGATGGACAGCGCCGACACCCAGGCCCGGCAGGTCCGCCGCTGGCGCGACGAGATCGAGACCCTGCGCGGCCCCTCCGGCCAGGCCGAGTTCCCGCGCCTGGCCGCCGTCTCCCCGCAGTGGGTCACCCTCGACGGCGTGCTCTCCTCCGCCCGCGGCCAGCAGCCCCTGCTGGACAAGTACCAGACCATCCTGGACCGCGAGTTCCAGCCCTCCGAACGCATCGAGGACGCCGTCGACGACATCCTCGACCGCCTCGTCTCCGAGTACGACAACGACGAACTGCCGCTCCGCCGCGACCTCGCCTTCAACCAGGCGGTCGTCGACCACGAAGGCGACCTCACCGCCGCCCGCAAGGCCGCCGACGCGGACGCGGCCTCGTACGAGGAGACCCTCGACTACCTCACCGTGCAGACCACCGCCGCGCTCAACCCGCAGGCCATCGGCACCTCGCCGGCCACCCAGCGGCTGGCGGTGGCCGCCTGCCACGAGTGGTTCCAGCAGGCGCACGCCGCCCACACCCGCGACTACCGGGCCGCCGTACCGCAGGACGTCCAGGCCCAGTTCGGCACCGCGCACACGGTCGGCGCGCAGACCTTCCACCTGCCGCCCTGGATCGGCTCCTTCACCCAGCCGCTGGCCGCCCTGGAGAAGTCACTGGGCGACCACTGGGACCACTACACCGGCCCGTTCATCGACGCGCTCGCCTACCCGTGGCTGAAGAAGGCCGCGCCCCTGGCCGCGGTCGTCGCCGGCATCCTGCTGGTCCTCGCCGGCCGGTGGCCGGGCCTCGCCCTCGGCGCCGCCGCGGTCGTCGGCCTCGTCTGGGGCCTGATCCTGCGGCGCGGCGCCCGGACCGCCCAGCGCCACCAGAACGCGGCCCGCGAACTCCTGGCCCGCGCCAAGACCGAGTCACTGCACCACCTGCGCGCCGCCTCCGCCGAACTGACCGACTGGTACGAGAAGTTCCGCTCCGCCGACCAGGTAGAGGCCCAGGTCCGCGAACTGATCGCCACACTGCCGACCGCGGGCGGGGGCCCCTCGCCGTTCGAGGGCCGGACCGTGCGCAAGGAGTCCACCGAGCCCGAGCCGTCCGAGGAAGGGGACACCGCCCGATGAGCACCCCGCCCACCCCCCAGCCCGCCCCCACCCCACCACCGCCCCGCAGACCCCCGGACCAGTCCCCGTGGGCCGCGGCGCCCCAGCAGGGGCAGGGCCCCCTGCCGTCCCCATGGTCCAGCGCGGCCCCTTCCGGGCAGGCCGGGGCAAGTCCGGCCGCCCAGGGCGCGGTTCACCACCCCGCCCCCGGGCCCGGCGCCCCCGAGTCCCCCTGGGCCGGGTCCGGTGACGCGGGCCGTGCTCAGGCCTCCCCGTGGGCCGCTCAGGGCCGCCCGCGGCAGGAGCGGGTCACCAGCAGGCTCCGCCGGGTGGTGGGGGGGCTGCCCGACTGGGAGCCGCTGCCGCCGGGCGAGACCCTCGTACGACGGCCCGGGAGCACCGGGTGAGCGGACTGTGGGGCGACGGCGGCGCCTACCAGGCCTGGGTCGGCTTCCTGCGCCGCTGGGCCGCCCTCGAACCCGCCGACCCGGCCGCCCTGCCGGCGCTCGCGCAGGAGCAGTACGACGCCGACACCTGGGCCCGCCTGACCGGGCACCTCACCTCGGCCCTGGACACCCGCCTGGTCGCCTGGGCCGAGGCTCTGCTGCGGGCGCTGGAGGGGGCCCGCGACGAGTTCTCGTACGGCCGTGAACTCGCCCAGGCCCGCACCGGCCTGCACACCGTCCGCGCCCTGGCCGCCCACCCGGGCCTCCCGGAGTCCCTGCGCACCGAGCTCACCGCCCTGGTCGACCGGCAGATCCCGCAGATCCAGGCCCAGCTGGAGCGGAACCTGGACAACGAGCTCCGGCGCGGCACCGACCCCCGGCTCGTCGAGCGCCGCCGCCGCACCCTGCGGGACAACGCGCTGACCGGAGCCCTCACCACGCGGGCCCACGACGGCTGGGCGTACGACCCGGCGGCACCGCCCAGGCGGCGGATCCTGCCCGGGTGACACCCGCCCGCCCGCCGCCTGAAACCGACCTCGAAGAAGGCCCGTACCCCGAATGTCGAACTACGCCGAGAGCCTGAGCCACCTCGACAGCTACATCTCCGCCCGCGTCCCGGTCATCGCGATGCGCACCATCGAGCAGCAGCGCGCCCTGCGGCTGCTGCGGGAGGCGGCCACCCAGTCGCGGCGCAGCAGCATGCCGTTCTGGATCTACACCCGGGCCACCGGCCTGCGCGACCTGCGCACCAACGCCTCCGTCCAGGACGACCGCTCGCTCACCGGCGCCATGGACTTCGCCGCCGGCCAGTTCGGCAGCCGCGCCAACGCCACCGTCGTCTTCGTCGACCCCGACGAACTCGAGTCCGACACCCCGGTCACCCGGCACTTCGCCGAGCTGGCCCGCCTGGCCGACAGCAACATGGGCAGCATCGTGCTGATCACGGACACGCCCATCTGGAGCGGCCTGCAGCGGCTCGGCATGAGCCTGCGCCTGGACCTGCCCGACTCCGAGGAGATGTACGGCATCCTCAGCGGCTTCCTCGGCGACCACCACGGCCACATCCCCATCGAGTGGACCGAGGAGGACGCCCGCCGCGCCGCCGAGTTCCTCAGCGGCGTCACCGAGGCCGAGTGCGTCAATCTCATGGCGACCATCGCCGCCAAGGGCTCCATCCTGCGCGACGACGTCATCGGCCTCGCCCAGGCCAAGGACCGCATCTTCAGCGACCTCACCGGCCTGGAGCGGGTCCAGCTCAAGCAGGGCGACTACGCGATCGGCGGCCTGAGCGGACTGCGGACCTGGCTGCAGCGCAAGAAGGAGATGATCTCCATGGACCTCCGGCACACGGCCCTGCGCCCGCCCCGGGGCGTCCTGCTGGTCGGCGTCCCCGGCTGCGGCAAGTCCCTGTCCGCCAAGGCCATCGCCAGCGAGTGGCAACTGCCCCTGTACCGGCTCGACATGGCCAGCATCCACGGCAAGTACCTCGGCGAGTCCGAGGGCCGGTTCCGCGAGGCGCTCGCCATGGCCGACCGGGTGGCCCCCTGCGTCCTGTGGATCGACGAGATCGAGAAGGGCCTGGCGGGCCGCGACGACATGTCCGGAGTCCCGCAGCGCATCATCGGGCAGTTCCTCTACTGGCTCCAGGAGTCGCAGTCCCGTGCCTTCGTCGTGGCCACCGCCAATGACATCCGCAGCCTGCCGCCCGAACTCCTGCGCAAGGGCCGCTTCGACGAACTCTTCTTCGTCGACCTGCCCGACGCCCAGGACCGCAAGGAGATCATCCGCATCTACTACCACCGCTACCTTCAGTCCGACCTCGACTCGGGCCAGCTCGACCGCCTCGTCGACCTCTCCGAGGGCTTCGCCGGCTCCGACATCGAGGCCGCCCTGCACAGCGTGGGGGAGGAGGCCCTGTGCCGGGGCGGGGCGCAGCACCTCAAGGACTCCTTCCTGCTCGACACGTTCGCCAACGTACGGCCGCTGAGCGTGAGCAACCCCGAGCAGATCGAGGAGATCCGCGCCTGGGGCCGGGAACGCGCGGTACCGGCCGGGCGGGCGGCGGTGACGCCGGTGCCGGGGGACGGGGGGCGGACGCGGCGGATCGTCTTCATGGACGAGTGATCCCCGATTCCGGGGCGAACCCGGGTGAATGGTGGTCCGGCTGGTGACGGCACAGGAACGTCGTCCATACTTCCGCCGTGGAGCAGCGCATAGGTTCGAGCAGCCAGCCCCTGGAGGGCGCCGGATTCGACCCGGCCTTCATCCCAGGGCTCACCTCGCCCGCGGCGGAGGAGCCCGAGGACGCCAAGTCCGAGGAGAAGCCCGGCCTGACGAAGGCGGAGGCGGAGCCGGAGGCGTCGGAGAAGGCGTCGACGGAGCCCGACGCGGCGGCCGAGGAGGAGACCGATGCCGAGGCCGATGACGAGGCCGAGGCCGATGCCTCCGAGGGCCCCGTCTTCGAAGCCTCCGACCGCCGCGCGAAGATCGTGGCCGACCGCAGAGGGGTCCGCCTCGGCCTCGACGAGGAGGCCTGCGAGTTCCGCTGGGACGAGATAGGCGCGATCGAGACGGAGTCCCCCCGCTTCGGCAAGCGGTACACCGTCACGGTGCACACTCCTGACCGCCGCTGGTACCCGATCGAGATCGAGGCGCCGGCCAGGAGTCGCTTCAAGGAGTGGGACGAGCAGCTGGACGCGGTGCTGGACGCCTACTTCGAGGAGTAGCCGCCGGCCGCCGCTAGCTGCAGTACTGGGCCTGCTTCCCGATGGACCGGTACATGCAGTCCGCGTTCTCCAGCAGCTGCAACACCGCGTCCCGGTTCCGGGAGGTCTCGCGCTCGATCACCTCGTCGGGCGGGTAGAACCCCCCTCCCGAACTGGACGTCGGATACATCTCGAAGGTGTAGTCGAAGATCTTGTGCACACCCCAGAGATAGTCGTCGATCGACCCGTCCGTGATGTACAGGTCACTCGACTGCTCCGCCGTGTAGCCGTTGCTGGCGGCCATCTTCTGCCCGACGGCCTTGAACGCGGCGGCGTCGTCCGCCGTCATCCCGGTGGCGGTGTCGGAGTACGTGTACCCGAACGGCCACAGCACCAGCTCGCTGTACGTGTGGAAGTCGATGCCCGCCTTGATCTGCTGCTTCCCGCCGACGACCCGGCCCCGCACGAAGTCGGAGACCACCTTCACCTCCGGCGCGGACTCGGCCGCCGCACCCCGGTAGGTCTCGGACGACGTGGAGCCCGACGAGCCGCCGCAGCAGCCCCACTTGTAGTTCCAGTTGCGGTTGAGGTCGGTACCGACGTACGACGACCCGCTGTTGGGCTGCCGGTTCTTGCGCCACGACCGGTACGACCCGCTGGCGATGTCGTACTCGCCGCCGTCCGGATTCAGATCCGGCACGATCCAGATCTCCCGGCTGTTCACGAGGCCGGTCACCCGGGAGTCGCTCCCGTACCCGGCGCCCAGCTCCCGCAGCAGGTACAGCGCCATCTCCACGGTCAGATGCTCGCGGGCGTGCTGATGGAAGGTGAGCAGCACCTCGGGCTCGTCCTCGTCCGTGCCCACGTTGTCGCTCACCTTGATGGCGACGATGTCCCGGCCCTGGTACGACTTGCCGATCACGCGCTTGCTCATGATGCCCGGGTAGGCGGCCAGCCGCTGGTCGATCTCCGTGTTCGTCTCGGCGTAGTTGTGGTACTTCGAGTCGGCCGAGGGGAAGTCGTACAGCCGCAGCTCGTCGGCGCTGCTGGACCGGTCAGGGGCGGCGCCCAACGGGTCGACGTCGTACCCCAGTTTCCGTAACCGCTCGATCTGATCGGCCCGCCCGGAGACCACCACCGTCTCCTCGTCGGCCTCGTCCACCGTGACGCCGGTCTGCTGAATGGCCGTACGGGTCACGGGAGTCGTGCTCTGGTGGATCTCGTACTGCCGGATGTCGTCGGCCGACGGCGCCGGCTTGTGGGCGCTGCTGGCCGTGGCATGCGTGGCCGTCGCCGACACGGGTGCCGCGAGGGCGAGAGCGAGCAGGGCACCGAGCGTGGCGGTACGTCTGCCGGCGCGCACGCCTGAACCGCGTGTGCGAAGTCGCATGAACTCTCCTTGGGTCTCCAGGGAATCCGGGGTCGCCGGATGTGGGGAGTGGAGCTCGGGAGTGCGTGGGGTGGAGCGGGGGTGCTTCAGTGCGACGTGCGGGTGCGGGCTGTGCGTCCGCTGTGCGGGTTGGCGCCATGGTGAAGCGCTGGCATGCTCAGGTCAAGTATGCGCAAGGAGAGTGGGTGACATACCGGCCGCGCCGCGCCTTGGGCGGTGTCGCCCTAAGCCGTCTTCAGGGCTTGGATGAAGGGGGTGAAGGCGTCGGTCGGGAAGGTGAGGGTGGCTCGCGCCGGGTCCTTGGAGTCGCGGACGGCTATGTGGGTGTCCGCGTGCGCTATCTCGACGCAGGTATTGCCGTCGCCTCCGCCGGAGTACGACGACTTCTTCCAGCGAACGGCCTGGGTCATGCGGATGCCTCACAGTTCCTTCGTCATACGGTGGATGAAGTCCCGCGACTCCACGGGCTCCAGCGCTGCCTTCCCCACCTTATTGAGCAGGGCCCGGAAGCGTGTCAGCTGAGATTCGGCATCGATGAAGGCGGTGCCGTGCGGAGCGTCGCGCAGCACAGTGTCCAGCCGAGGCAGCGGGCCGCCCACGTGCATCATCTCGATCCCCGCCCCGGCGAACCCCTCCCGTGACAACGGGATGACGCGCACCGTGGCGCTTTCGCACTCGATCGCCCGCAAGACTTCCAAGAGTTGCGCACGGGCGATACGGCGATCCGACACCAGGATCCGCAGTGCCGCCTCGTGGATGATCGTCTCGTAGAGGACGGGGACGTCACGCTCCAATACGGCCCTGCGCCTCATCCGGTGCTCGACGCGAGGTCTCAGCTCGCTCTCCGGGAGCTCCGGGACCATGTAGCCGAAGACGGCGCGGGCGTAATCCGGGGTCTGAAGCAGCCCGGGCACATGGCTGGTAACGACCTCACACAAGAACGTGGCGTGGTGCTCGATCTCGGCGACGTCCAGGAACACCGGCGGCAGCACCCCTCGGTACTCCTCCCACCAGCCCTGTGTGCGATCCGTGGCCATCGCGACCAGGGCCTCCGTCAACGTCTCGTCGGCGCAGGCGTAGTGGGCAGCCAGACGTCGTACCCGCGCCTCGCTGACACCCGCCAGGCCCGCTTCGACTTGACTCATCTGGGCCGAGGTCGAACTGAGCAGACCCGCCACCTCACGTGCTTTCAGGCCGGCCGCTTCTCGCAGCCTGCGCAGCTCGGTGCCCAGGCGCACCTGCCGTGCCGTGGGTTGGCTCCTCGGCGCCATGTGCCCTCCCGACCCTCAACCGCCGTGCCGGCGTGCCTCGTCCGGGGCCAGGTTACGCGATTGGCTTGCGTGAGGAAAAATTTTTGCTCTACCGTCAGTGATGCGACGCACACACAGCGGAAGCGCACCACTCCGTCCTGCCATGACGGCTGCGGCAATGCCACCGAGCGTGGACCCCCCTTTCCCTGACCGGAGTTGACGCATGCCCGAAACCTGGGACTACACCCTCCACATCCCGAACGACCTCCGAGCCGTCACCGTCTGTCGCCGCACCCTGCGCCTGATCCTCACCCTGCACGGACTGATCGGCCTGGTCGACACCGCGGAACTGCTCGCGACAGAGCTCGTCTCCAACGCCGTACGGCACACCAAAGGGCCGGCTGCCCTCAGGGTGCGCCGATCGGCGGAGGGGGTGGTCTGGATCGGGGCATGGGACACGGACCCAGAGCCACCCCCACCACCCCAACCGCTGGGCCAGGCCGCCGAGCTGGAGGATGGGCGGGGCCTGGCGCTGGTACGGGCCTGCGCCGACCTGTGGGGGTGGCAGCCGTCGACCCGATTCGAAAGCCGGGGCAAGTACGTGTGGTGCGAACTGGCGACGCCGTAGCTCGTTGATCACGTCGGACGGAAAGGAGAACCGATGGTCGGCTCGCCACACGAGGCGGTCACCGGATCTTCCAAAAGCACCCGGCACCGCGCCGCACTGAACGTGGTCCTCACGGAGATCGAGCCGGTCGGGCGCCGCGTGGCACGTTGCTGCGGGTGGAGACGGACGAGGGGACAGGCCGAACGGGACGTACCCCTTGCGGGCCGCGGCCATGACACACGGCCGCGGCCCGCAAGCCCCGGCCAGATGACGGCGATCTCACACCTCGGCGAAATACGCACGGTCTGCGTGCAAGGCGTAGCTGGTGACACCGGTGCCCGTCTCGGTCTCACTCGCCCGAGTCCGCTTCCAATTCGTCAAATTCTAGGGCCAGTTCGTCAGGCCCGACCCCAAGGCGATTTGTTCATCGGCGTTCAATGCCAAGCGGCGCAAAGCAGCCTCAAGTTGGTTGATGGCGACTTCCCTTTTCATCCGGAACGCTTTCCTTCAGCTCCAATCAGTCTTCTGGGATAGGGATCTGTCGCAGGCGCTCGATGATGAGTCCAAAATCTGTCAGTGCTCTGAGGCAGAACTCCTGATCTTGGGTATTGATGGAGTGGACGACATCATTAAATGCAGGGTTGGCCAGCCCTTGCGCCTCGCGCAGAAGCCGGGTCGGGACAAGAATCCAATTTCTCCGTGACCTGTCAAGTGTCCAGTCAACTTGCGTCGGCAGCGTTCTTACGGCAGCTTCCATGAGCCCTGCGACCCCTTCCTGGGGGGACGCGTAACGCCACCCCAAGTAAGGCACCTGCGGGTAGCCGAACGTGGGATTGATCTCTGTGGGCAATTTGAACCACGCGAGCTCTCCGAACCTGCCGAGCACTTGCATCGCCTGCTCGCCGCGAGTCGACATAATGATCCGTTGATCCATTTCACAGGCCAGAAGAAACGCGTCGAAGACGTCCTGCGGCGGGGCGGGTCCCGCCCGCGCCCGCCGCACGTTCCCAAAGATCACACGAGGTGGTTACGGAGCGCAACGCGACATCACGCCACCACCCGCGCCGTCGCTACGGCAGCCCGTGCACATGCGCCCCCACCGAACCCGACCACGCGTTCCCCGAGGTCGCGTCCCAGTTGGTGGACCATGTCATCGCGCCCCGCAGGTCGGGATAGGTCTTCGAGGGCTTGAAGGAACCGCAACCGGTGCCCTTGGTCAGGCAGTCCAGGGCGTTGTTCACGACCGTGGGGGAGACGTATCCGCTGCCCGCCGCGCTCGTCGACGCCGGAAGGCCCAGGCCCACCTGTGACGGGGAGAGGCCGCCCTCCAGCTGGATGCAGGCGAGGGCGGTCAGGAAGTCGACCGAGCCCTGGGAGTACACCTTGCCGTCGCAGCCCAGCATGGAACCGCTGTTGTAGTACTGCATGTTGACCACCGTGAGGATGTCCTTGAGGTTCAGGGCGGTCTGGAAGTAGGTGTTCGAGGTCGACTGCATGTCGATCGTCTGGGGGGCCATCGTCAGCACCAGGGACGACCCCGCCTTCGCCGACAGGGACCTCAGCGCCTGCGTCATGTAGGTCGCGTTGAGGCCGTTCTCCAGGTCGATGTCGACGCCGTCGAAGCCGTATGTCTGCATCAGCGAGTACACCGAGTTGGCGAAGTTCGCCGCCGACGTCGAGTCGCTCACCGACACCGTGCCGTTCTGGCCGCCGACCGAGACGATGACCTTCTTCCCGGCCGCCTGCTTGGCCTTGATGTCCGCCTTGAACTGGTCGACCGTGTAGCCGCCGAGGCCGGCCGAGTCGAGGTTGAAGGTGACGGCGCCGGGTGTCGAGGTGGCGTCCGCGAAGGCCACCGCGATGATGTCGTAGGCGGAGGGGACGGCGGAGAGCTTCTGCACGGTGGCCCCGTTGTTGAAGTTCTGCCAGTAGCCGGTCACCGCGTGCTTCGGCAAGGTGCCTCCGCCCCCGCCCCCGGTCGCCGCCGTCGTGGCCGTCACCGCCGCCGACTTCGCCGACTCACCCGCCGAGTTGGTCGCCGTGACCTGGAAGGAGTACGAGGTGGAAGCCGCGAGGCCGGTCACGGTCGCCGACGTTCCCGAGGCGGACGCCACCTTCGTACCGCCGCGGTAGACGTTGTAGCCGGTGGCCCCCGACACGCCCGACCACGTCAGCGACACCGACGAGGACGTCGTGCCCGACACGCTCAGCCCGCCCGGCGCCGCCGGGACCGTCGGGGCGGGGTCGCCGCCTCCGCCGCCGTCGGGGCCGTACACCGATACGTCGTCGGCGTAGTAGGCGGCCTGGCCGTACCAGCCGTGCGTGTACACCGTGACCGAGGTCGTCGTCGACCCGGTCGTGAACGTCGTCGACAACTGCTTCCACGACGCCGAGTCCGGGGTCCAGGTCGAGATGTCCGTCGTGCCCGTGCCCGTCACGCCCAGGTAGGTGTAGCCGCCCTGCACCCACGCGCTCAGGGTGTACGTCGAGTTCGGCTTCACCGCCACCGTCTGGGTGCAGCGGGCGTTGTCCTGCCCGGCCGGCGTCGCCCTGAGCGCGGCCGTGCCGCCGTGCGCCGGGGAGGTGACGGCCGTACCGCTGTTCGCGGAACAGGTCCAGTTGGTCAGGCCGGACTCGAAGCCGGCGTTCTTGATGTTGTTCACGTCCGCCGCGGACGCGGGGGTGGCGGTGAGGCCTGCCATGGAGAGGGCCAGGGCGAGTGCGCCGCAGGCGCTCCAACGGATGCGTCGGCTGTGTCTGGTAACGGGAGGCATGCGCTCCAAGTTGGTCCAGACCAATCTGACTGTCAATAGGTCCAGACCAAACTGGGCGGCGGGCGGGATGCTCAACCTGCCCCGGTTTGACAGGTGTTGCGCAGAACCAGTTCCCGCCCACCTACACAAACGCTGTTCTCCGGCCACAGCGGCGTGGTTACAGTGCTCACGTAGTCACGCAGTGAAGTCGTCCCGCCGTATTGGAGTAACAGCCGGTGGGCCGACGGGTGTGAAGAGCGGGGAGCTGCGCGTGCCAACTGCCATCGCCGTGACCAGCGCCGACATGGCGCTGCCGCCGCAGGACGAGCGGACCGTGCCCGCCGTCGTGCTGCGCGAGCTCGACCAGCGACCGCTCGACCAGGCCCTGGCCGAACTCCAGGCGCTCGTCGAGCAGCACGGGCATGTCGTCGTCGTGTCGTCGCAGGCCGCCCCCGCGGGGGTGACCCGGCGGCTGCACACGCTGCGCTCCCTCATGGAGAGCGACCGCATAGCCCTGTTCCGCCCCGAGCTGCCGCCCCTCGGAATCGCCGTCCTGGCCCGCCAGTTGCGGCAGCTGGCCTCCTGCGATCTCAGCCCGGGCGTGCTGGCCTCCGCCGGCCGGCTGCTCACCCACTACATCCACGCCGGCGCGGTCCTCGGCTCCGTGGCCAAGCTGGACCGCGTACCGGTCGGCCTGAAGGCGCACGCCAAGTCCTGGGTGCCGGGCAGCCAGTTCGCGGTGGTCGCCCACCCCGAGCCGCAACTGGTCCGGGTCGGGCCCGAGGCCACCCTGAGCGGCCCGGAGTTCGCCACCTCGATGCTGGTCGCCAAGGGACAGCTCCAGTCCGAGTGGGTCGGGGCCACGCTGGGCAAGTCCTGGGGTGTGCACGGGATGCGTGAGGTACCGCTGCCCGCCGAGTCTCCGGCCTGGTGGGGAACCGGGAAGGTGGTCGAGTTCTGCAGCTATCTCGCCGACCTCTCGGTCCTCTACCAGCTGGTCACCTCGGTCCGGCAGAGCAGCTGCCACTGGTGCGGCGTCGACGTCATCGGCGACCGCTGCGTCTTCTGCTCCGCCACCCCGCCCGTGTACGAGGCGCCCGCGCCACGGGCCCTGGAACAGCGAACGCCCGCCTGACCGGCGACTCCGCACCGCCCCGCCCGCACCCCGACCCCGCTCGACCGATTCCCCCAATGAGGTTGCACGGTTCATGAACTCCCGTCAGCGCCGCGGCGTGATACTCCTGATCCTCTCGGTCCTCTGCGCGCTCGGCGCGTTCGCCGGTGTGCTCTCCGTCATCGATGACGTGCGGTCCAAGGTCGGGCCCGAGGTCACCGCGTACCGGGTCCGGTCCGAGGTGGCGCCCTATACGACCCTGAACGCCGGGCAGTTCGAGAAGATCAAGATGCCCGAGCGGTGGCTGTCCTCCAACGCCGTCACCAGCCTCCGGGAGATCCAGGGCAAGATCGCCGTGACCACCCTGGAAAAGGGCTCCCTCCTGCAGACCGACATGGTCGTCGACCAGCCCGCGCTCCAGGCGGGCCAGCAGGAGGTCGCGATCATGATCGACGCGGCCACCGGAGTCGCCGGCAAGATCACCCCCGGCTCCCGGGTCAACGTCTACGCCACCTTCGAGGGGAAGAAGGAGGGCGACCCCGACCAGTCGAAGATCATCGTGACCAACGCCCGGGTCCTCGACGTCGGCAAACTGACCTCCCTGGAGCCCGACAACAAGAACCAGCAGCCCACCGACGCCGTCCCGATCACCTTCGCGCTGTCCACGATCGACGCCCAGCGCATCACGTACGCCGAGTCGTTCGCCCAGCGGGTCCGGCTCGCCCTGGTGGCCCCCGGCAGCGAGACCACCGTCCCCGACAAGGACCGCACGTACGAACTCGCGACGGACAAGTGAGAGGCGCCCCGCATGCCCACCAGGATCCTCCCGGCGGTCGGTGACGCGGACGCGGTCCGGTCCCTCACGACCCTGCTCAGCCAGCTCCCGGACGCCGAACCGGTCCCGCCGGTGGCCGACTCCACCCAGCTCATCGACACCCTCGCCCGCCTCGCCGCCGAGTCCGTCGACGAACTGCCCGAGGTCGTCGTCGTACACGAGCGGATCGGCCCGGTCCCGGCCCTGGAACTCGTCCGCGAGGTCGCCCTGCGCTTCCCGGCCGTAGGCGTCATCCTCGTCACCTCCGACGCCGGACCCGGCCTGTTCGCCGCCGCCATGGACTCCGGCGCCCGCGGCCTGGTCACCCTCCCGCTCGGCTACGAGGAACTGGCGATGCGGGTCCAGGCCGTCGCCCAGTGGTCCATGGGCGTACGACGCCACCTCGGCCACGGCGCCGACGTGTTCAGCGGCGTCGGCGGCACCGTCGTGACCGTCAGCGGAGCCAAGGGAGGCGTCGGCGCCACCTTCGCCGCCATCCAACTGGCCCTCGCCGCGCAGGCCTCCGGCCGCTCCACCGCCCTGGTCGACATGGATCTCCAGACCGGCGACGTCGCCTCCTACCTGGACGTCCAGTTCCGCCGCTCGGTCGTCGACCTGGCGACCATCACCGACATCTCGCCCCGCGTCCTCGCCGACGCCGTCTTCCGCCACGACACCGGCCTCGCCCTGCTGCTCGCCCCCGGCGAGGGCGAACGCGGCGAGGAGGTCACCGACCGCGCCGCCCGCCAGATCGTCAGCGCCCTGCGCTCCCGTTACGAGGTCGTCGTGGTCGACTGCGGCGCCCAGCTCAGCGGCGCCGGCGCGGCAGCCGTGGAGATGGCCGACACGGCGCTCCTGGTCACCACCCCGGACGTGGTCGCCGTCCGCGCCGCCAAGCGCACGGTACGGATGTGGGACCGGCTGCAGATCCGCAAGGCCGAGGAGACCACGGCCGTCGTCAACCGCCACACGCGCGGTACGGAGATCCAGCCGCCGCTCATCCAGCGCATCACCGGCACCGCGCTGGCCCGCACGTCCGTCCCCGCGGCCTTCAAGGAACTCCAGGGTGCCGTGGACGCCGGACGCGTCCACGAACTCGACGCCAGGAGCACGGTGAAGCAGGCCCTGTGGGCCCTCGCGGGCGAGCTGGGGCTGGTCAAGGCAGCCGAGGGAGGCCGACGCGGCCGGGCGCGCAACGACCGCGGGTCGGCGGGGTTCAGGCGACGGAAGGAGGCGGGCGGGTGAGACGGCCGGAGCGGGACCGGGGCCAGGTGAGCATCGAGCTGCTCGGCATGACCCCGCTGATCGTGCTGACGCTGGTGCTGATGTGGCAGTGCGTGCTCACGGGGTACGCCTACACGCTCGCCGGGAATGCCGCGGACGAGGGGGTGCGGGCGGGGACGGCGGTACCACGCGGGGAGCGCTTCGGCGCGTGCCAGCAGGCGGCGCTGAAACACCTCTCGGGGGCCTGGAAGGGGGGTGCCACGGTGCGGCAGTGCGGCGGGACCGGCTATGTGACCGCGGACGTCGACCTCAAGGTACCGGTCCTCTTCCCGGGCTCCATCGACTTCCCCGTGACGGTGCACGGCCACGCCGGCACCGTGGAGGAGGTGAAGCGCTGAGATGCCGTACGACCGTGAACGCCGCCGCGACCGGGGACAAGTCGCCATCGAGTACCTCGGGTTCATCCCGATCCTGCTCATCGTCGCCATGGCCGGCATCCAGATCGGGGCGGTCGCCTATGCCGCCGAGCAGGCGGGGACGGCGGCCAGGGCGGGGGCGCGCGCCGCCTCGTTGCGGCAGAACGTCGGGCAGGCGTGCCGGGACGCGGTCAGCGGTGGGCTCACCGTGGCGTGCGAGTCCTCGGAGCAGGGCGACACGGTCACCGTCACCGCCACCGTCCACATCCCCAAGATCGTCTGGGAACTCGGCGACGCCCGGCGGACCGCCACCATGCCGCTCGACCACTGACCGAGGACCACTGACCGGAAAACGAGGAGCCCCCCACCCATGAGCCTCCGCGCACGCATCAACACCCCCGAGGAGCACGGCAGCCGGGGCGAGGACGGCCATCTGGTCGCCTCCTACCGGGCCAAGCTGCTGGAGGAGATCGACCTCGCGGAGATGAGTTCGCTGGCCGCCGCCGAGCGCAGGGCGCGGCTGGAGCGGGTGCTCGGGCACATCATCAGCCGCGAGGGCCCGGTCCTGTCGACGGTGGAGCGCTCCCAGCTGATCCGCCGGGTGGTCGACGAGGCACTGGGCCTCGGCATCCTCGAACCCCTCCTCGAAGACGCGTCGATCACGGAGATCATGGTCAACGGCCCGGACGCGATCTTCGTCGAACGCGGCGGCCGGGTGGAGCAGTTGCCGATCCGCTTCGTCTCCCAGGACCAGCTGATGCAGACGATCGAGCGGATCGTGTCGACGGTCAACCGCCGCGTGGACGAGTCGAACCCGATGGTCGACGCCCGACTCCCCTCCGGCGAGCGCGTGAACGTCATCATCCCGCCGCTGTCGCTGACCGGCCCCACCCTCACCATCCGGCGCTTCCCGCGCTCCTTCACCCTCCAGGAGCTGATCGGCCTCGGCTCGCTGGACGAGCACATGGTGTTCCTGCTGGCCGGTCTGGTGCAGGCGAAGTTCAACATCATCGTCTCCGGCGCCACCGGCACCGGCAAGACGACCCTGCTCAACGCCCTCTCCGGCCTGATCCCGGCGCACGAGCGCATCATCACCATCGAGGACTCGGCCGAACTCCAGCTCCAGCAGTCCCACGTGGTCCGCCTGGAGTCCCGCCCGCCGAACGTCGAGGGCAAGGGCCAGGTCACCATCCGGGACCTGGTCCGCAACTCCCTCCGGATGCGCCCCGACCGGATCGTGGTCGGTGAGGTCCGAGGAGGCGAGTCCCTGGACATGCTCCAGGCGATGTCGACGGGCCACGACGGCTCCCTCGCCACCGTGCACGCCAACAGCGCCGAGGACGCGCTCACCCGTCTCCAGACGCTCGCCTCCATGTCCGACGTGGAGGTCCCCTTCGTCGCGCTGCACGACCAGATCAACAGCGCCGTGGACGTGATCGTCCAGCTCACCCGCTTCGCCGACGGCGCCCGCCGCATCACCGAGATCGCCCTGCTGGACAGCCACGGCGGCGAGCCCTACCGCCTGGCCACCGTGGCCCGCTTCGACGCCCAGCCGATGACCCCCAACGGCCGGGTGTACGGCGCCTTCCACTACTTCCCGCTGCCGCGCCGCACCGCCGACCGCCTCTACATGGCGAGCCAGCCGATCCCCCAGGCCTTCGGCGTCGCCCACACGCTGGACCAGCTCACCACCCGAGAAGCCAGGTAGGTAGGCCCATGGATCTGCACACGCTAGTCACCCTCACCACGGGCATCACCCTGCTGACCTGCGTCCTGGCCGTGCTGGGCCTGCACGCCTACGCCACCGGCCGGGCCCAGCGGGCGGAACTGGTGGAGCGGCTGACGTACACCGGCCAGGTCGCGGTCACCGGCCGCCGGCGCCGCTTTCGCAACCTGGACCGCCGACTGCGCGGCACCTCACTCGGCCGGAGACTGGAACTGCGCCTGGCGGCGACCGGCCTGGACGTCACCCCGGGGGAGTTCTTCGCCTACATGCTCGCCACGGTCGCCGCCCTGTGGCTGATCGGCCAGGCCACCCTGGCCCCCTTCTTCGGCCCCCTCGCCGGACTACTGGGCATCTGGGCGGCATGGCAGTTCCTCAACTGGCAGCGCCAGAAACGTATCGAGCGCTTCATCAACCAACTCCCCGAACTTGCGCGCATCCTGGCCAACGCCACCCAGGCCGGCCTCGCCCTGCGCACCGCCATCGGGATGGCCGCGGAGGAACTGGAGGCCCCGGCGGGCGAGGAACTCGCCAAGGTCGCCGACCAGCTGGCGATCGGCCACTCGATGGACGACGCCCTCGGCGAACTCGCCGACCGCCTCCCGTCCCGTGAACTGGTCGTCCTGGTCACCACCCTGGTCCTGTCGAACAGGGCGGGCGGCCAGGTGGTCTCCGCCCTGCGCAACCTGACCGAGACACTGGAGGAACGCAAGGAGACCCGTCGCGAGATCCGCACCCAGCTCTCCCAGGTGACCATGACCTCGTACGCCGTCCCCGTCCTCGGCATCGGCGCCCTGTTCCTGATGAACGGCGTCAAGGACGGCGCTCTGGACCGAATGACGGGCTCACCGATCGGCCAGGCCAGTGTGCTCATCGCCTTCGCCCTGTACGCGATCGGCTTCGTCCTGATCCGCCGTATGAGCCGAATCGACGTCTGAGGGGATGACCGTGAACATGGGCCTGCTCCTCGCACTCCTCATGGGCCTGAGCGTCCTGGGCGTCTTCACCGGCATCCGCATGTACCGCGCGGACGCCAAGCTGCCCGGCGACCTCGCGCTGGCCCTGGAGGTGGGCGCGACCCGCACCGGCGCCGCCAACTCCCTCATCGACCGCATGGGCATGCGCTACGCCCCCGCGGTCCTGCGCCTGATGGGCCCCAAGCAGGTCGCCAAGTACCGCCGCAGGATCGACCTCGCGGGCAACCCCGGCGGCCTGACCATCGACCGCTACGCGGCGCGCCGCGCGGTGTACGGGGCACTCGGCGGCGTCGGCTTCCTGGTGTTCCTGCTGCGCGGCCAGTGGTTCGTGGCCCTGCTCCTCCTCGCCTTCGGCGCGTTCTGGACGGAGGTCGGCATCTGGTCGGCGATCCGCATCCGCAAGGACGTGATCGAGCGGACACTGCCCGACTTCCTGGACGTGCTCGCGGTCGTGGTGAGCGCCGGCCTCGGCTTCCGCCAGGCCCTGGACCGCGTGGCCTCCCGGTACGAGGGTCCCTGGGCGGACGAACTGCGCATCACCCTCCGCCAGATGGACCTGGGTATGAGCCGCCGCCAGGCCTTCACGGAACTCCGCCGCCGCAACGACTCCGAGCAGGTGGCGATGTTCGTCACGGCCCTGCAGCAGGGCGAGGAACTGGGCGCGCCCATCGTCGACACCCTGGTCGCCCTCGCCAAGGACATGCGCCGTACGGACGCCCAGAACGCCCGCCGCAAGGCCGCCCGGGCGGTCCCCCGGGCCACCCTGATGATCACCACCTTCATGGTCCCGGCCACCATGCTCCTCCTCACCGCGGGCCTGCTCCTCGGCTCCGGCGTGGACTTCGGCACGATCACCGGGAAGTAGGCGGGGGTGGGGTGATGGCGATGGCGACGAGGCGCAGGCCGCCGGAGATCACGGCGGAGCCGAACGAACAGTGGGCCGCCGACGGCGACGACGCCCCACAGGGCCCGGCCGTACCCCCGCACGCACCCGCAAGGGCACCCGCACCGCCGGACCCGGAAAAGCTGCAGCTCCGAGCCTTGCAGGCAATGTGCCGGCAGGTATTCGGCCTCCGTCTCGCCATGATCGCCCTGGCCGCCCCCGCCGCCCTCCTCAACGCCGCCCCCGGCATCGGCACCCGCCTGGTCGGCGCCGCGGTGGTCGTCACCTTCATGGTCTCGTACGTCCTCTTCAGGGACTGGGAACGCTTCGGCCCCCTCCTCCTGCGCCACCCCACCCTCCTGGCGGTGGACACCCTCTTCGGCTCTCTCCTCCTCGTCTCGGCCGGCCCGGACACCACCCTCGCGTACGTCAGCGTCTGCACACCCCTGCTCGCCGGCCTGCTCTACAGCTGGCGGGGCGCGGCGTGCTTCGCCTCTCTCCAGTCCCTGATCCTGCTGCTGGTCCACGCCACGCTGAAGGCGCATCACGAGACCGACCTCGCCGAGTCGTTGCTCCTGCCCGGCCTCTGCGTCATCACCGGCGCCCTGGGCTCGACGCTCCGCAACCTGATGCTCCGCTTCGGCGCCGCCACCCAGGCCCTGACGACGATCCAGGCCCGCCTGGCGGTGACGGAAGCGGTGAGCGCGGAACGGGCCCGCCTGGCACGCGACATGCACGACTCGGTGACCAAGACCTTGTACGGGGTGGCCCTGGCCGCGGACGGCCTGGCGGCGTCGGCGGTGGCGGACCGCAGGGACCCGGCCCTGATCCGGCGGCAGGCGGAACTGGTGGCCCGCTCGGCGCGCCGGGCGGCGACGGAGGCACGCGAACTGCTGACCGACCTCCGGCGCGAGACGGACCCGGCGCACGGCACGGACGTGTCGGCGGAACTGTCCGCCCGTGCCCAGGACTTCACCACCCGCACCGGAGTCCCGGCCACGTACCGCCCCGTGGGCGACCACGTACTCCCGCTCCTCCCGCCCGCGGTGGCCCGGCAACTCCTCTGCATCGCCTCGGAAGCCATGGAGAACGCCCACCGCCACGCGTCCCCCACCCGCGTGGACGTACGGGCAGGAGTGCACGGGGACGTACTCCGCCTCACGGTCCACGACGACGGCCGGGGCCTCCCACCCGACACCACCCTCGAAGACCTCCGCCGGACCGGCCACTTCGGGCTGGTCGGCATGGTCGAACGGGCCGCGTCGGTGGGCGCCCGCATCCGTATAGGAAGAGGCGAACACACCACAGGCACCGAGGTCCGCCTGGAACTGCCTCTGGCGGCCCTGACACCCCCCGGGCAGCCCCAGCCCCAGGACGCATGAGAGGAGGCACCCCAGATGCTCCGAATCGTGGTGGCCGACGACAACCCGGTGGTCCGCGCCGGTCTGACCGCCCTCCTGTCCGGCCGCGAGGACATCACGGTGGTCGCCGAGTCCGCCAACGGCAGTGAGGCCTGCGACGCGGCCCGCCGCCACCGCCCCGACCTCGTCCTCCTCGACGTCCGCATGCCCGGCGTCGACGGCCTCTCCGCCCTTCCCCACCTCGTCCCGCTGGCCCCGGTCATGATGCTCACCTACAGCCACGAGTCCCGGATCGTCCGGGAGGCGGTACGACTCGGAGCGAGCGGCTACCTCGTCCACGGCGAGTTCACCGTGGAGCAACTGCTCACCGCCGTCCGGGACATCAGGTCGGGCCGGCCGCACTTCACGCCCACTGCGGCGACCGCGCTAACGACTGCACATGAAATCGCCGAACTCCCAGTGGTCTCAAGCCAAATTCCCTCCCCAAACCTTTCGCAACTGCAACCATATGTGGGACAGTCAATGAAGTCACGGTTCCGGCTGAGCACAAGGGAGGCGGAGATCATGGACCTCATCGCAACCGGCCTGAACAACCAGCAGATCGCCGCCTCCTGCTTCATCAGCGAGAAGACCGTCAAGAACCACATCAACCGCATCTTCGCCAAGCTCCACAGCACCAGCCGTTCCCAGGCCGCGGCCAAGTGGCTCGGGGTGGCGTGAAGTGCGCCGGGATTGGGCCCAGGGGCCCTGTGGAGACCGGGGCCCCCGGCCATACGGTGCCGGGGTCGGAAGCGAACCCCGGAGGGAACACCATGAGCGACCTGATGCTGAAGACGGCCGTGGCGACCAAGGTTCGCGTGAGCGGCTGGAAGAACACGACGGCCGAGGCACTGCGACGCCGGGCGGGGGACAGGGGGCAGACGGCGGTCGAGTATCTGGGGATCATCGCGGTGGTGGTGGCGATCGTGCTGGCGATCACGGGAACCAACATCGGCCAGACGATCCTCAACAAGATTCAGGAAAAGATCAACGAAATCACCTGAAGCTCCCCCGCAAGTACAGCGACGCAGGGCAGGCCTTCCCCATCTACATCACGGTGGTGGCGGGTCTGCTCTTTCTTGCGTTCGCCTACCTTGCGGTCGGTCAGGCCGCGGCGAACCGGAACGGTGCCCAGACGGCTGCAGACGCGGCGGCGCTCGCAGCGGCTCAGGACACGCGCGATCAGTTGGCGGGGAAGTGGTTGGAGGACGTACTTGATCCGACCAAGTGGCAGGACGTCTTCGACGGGAAGGTTCCGGTCGACCCCTCGTGCTGGCGGGCCTATCAGCTTGCCGCGAGCAACGATGCCCAGGTGCAGAACTGTACTGCGCCGGATCCCTTTACCTACACCGTCGACGTCCAGACCAACAGGCCTGTTGGAGACTCCGTCGTGCCTGGCACGGAGAACACCAAATCGACGGCGTCAGCCAAAGCCGTGATCGAGCCACTCTGCACCTTCAAGCTCCCCGGCGAGGATGTCGAGGGCGATGCTTTGCCGCTACTGACTTGCAAGGACAGGGACTGGGACCTGAATCCCGACGATCCCACGCATCTTCCCGGGCCCGAGGATCTCTTCAACGTCCACCTGGCCGACTGACAAGCGAACGACGATTGAAGAAGGAAGCAGAGCGATGAGCATTCGGTTCACTGCGAAGGCCCGCAGGGGAATGGCCGCGTTGACCGTTGCGGCCGGTCTCGCTGTCGGTGTGACCGGCTGCGGTAGCGGTGGCGACGACCACACGAAGCCGAAAACATCGGCGTCCGCATCCAAGGCCGATGGGTCCGGACCAAGTGCCCAGGAGGGACAGTCGGAGACGCCTTTGGCCGAGCTCAAGGGAACAAACGGACTGCTTCTGCAAATCACCTCCGCGGAACGGGACCCGGGCGGGTTCGTCACAGTGAACGGGAATCTCAAGAACGACGCGGCCAAGTCGGTGGTCGTCCCCGCACAGGTCAGTGGTGACGAGACGGAGATCGTCAAGCACGGTCCCTCTCTCGGTGGTGCCACTCTCGTGGACTCCAAGGGAAAGAAGCGCTACTACGTGCTCCGTGACACGGAAGGCCGACCGCTCACCACGACCGCCCTTGCAACCCTCGCCGCCGGCCAGAGTCTCCCAGTCTTCATGCAGTTTCCGTCGCCACCGGAAGGAACCACCGAACTAACCCTCCAACTACCCACCTTCTCCAGCGGCACCATCCAGATCTCCGGGTGAGGCCCCAGTGACCACCAAACCCCGCCTCCCCCTCACCCTCCTGGCCGTCACCCTCCTCGCCGCCACAAACCTCGGCGCGGCCCACGCCGACGACACCGACCCCAGCGTCCCCCCAGGCACCGAGCCCTCCGCCTCCGCCCCCGTCGAGGTGGACCCCACCGACCCGGATCTGAAGCTCCCCGAGGGTGCCACTCTGGCCGAGGCCAAGGTTCTGGACATCAAGTCGGTGGTGGAGGACCAGAGCGGAGACGAGCGCCGCGAGGACACCAACGCGGACGTGAAGTTCGCCCTCCAGGCAGAGGTGCTGTTCAGCAAGGACAGCGCGAAACTGAGCGAGGAGGCGAAGGCCCGCATCGCCGCGATCGCCGAGGAGATCAAGAAGCAGAACGCGACCCAGGTCAGAGTCTTCGGCTTCACGGACAACCTGGGTTCCTCGGCACACGGCGACGTCCTGTCCAAGCAGCGCGCCAACGCCGTACAGGCGGTCCTGGACCAGGACCTGAACGACTCGGACGTCACCTTCGAGGTGCGGGGCTACGGCGAGCAGTACCCGATCGCGGACAACTCCTCGGAGGAGGGCCGCAGGAAGAACCGCCGGGTCGAGGTCACCTTCCCGCGCGGGGGGAGTTGACGCGCCCCGGCGCGGCGGCGGGATCCTTGGATGCCGGGTGATCTGGACCGCCGGCCGGGGCGGCTGCGCGCAGTGCGGCTTCGACCCGGCGGTTGCTGGTCATGGATGCCGTGACGGCCGTCATCGCCAGGAGGAGGATGGCGGCGGCGTAGAGCGGGGTGCGGATGTCGTAGGTGGTGGCCAGCCAGCCGCCGAGGAAGGCCCCTAGGGGGGCGGCGCACATGGCCAGCATGCGGGAGGTGGAGGCGACCCGGCCCATGAGGTGGGCCGGGACGATCGCCTGCCGGAGGGAGGGGCCGAGGACCATCGTGGCGCCCATGCCGGCCCCGCAGACGGCGAGCGCCAGCCCGGCCACGTACGGGTTCGGGGCAGCGGCCAGGCTCAGGATGGCAAGCCCTTCGACGGCGGCTGTGCAGGTCAGTGCGGTGCCGGTGCCGAGTCGTCGGCCAAGGTAGGAGGCGATGCCCGCACCGAGCAGGCCGCCGGTGGCCTCCGCCGTGAGGAGCAGGCCGAAGCCGTAGGTGTCGATGCCGAGTCGGTCGTGCGCGAAGAGGGCGAGGACGGTCTCCACGGCGAGGAAGGCGACGTTCCCGACCGCCGGGCGGAGCGCGAGCCCGAGCAGCACCCGGTCCCGGAAGACGTACGAGGCCCCGGCCCGAGCCTGCCGAAGCAGCGACTCGTGGATCTCCGGCACGGGCCGGGGCATGGCGGGCAGCGTACGTACGAGCAGTGCGGAGAGCGCGAACGACACCGCGTCGGCGAGCAGCGGAACCGCCCGCCCGAGCGCGAGCAGGGCACTGCCCGCAGGCGGCCCCGCGAAGCCGGACGCGGCGGTCTGGGTGCCGCGCAGGCGGGAGTTGGCGCGCTCCAGGAGCGCGGGGTCGCGGCCGAGCAGATCCGGCAGATAGGCCGTGGCGGCCGTGTCGAAGAAGAGTCCACCGAGGCCGAGCAGGAAGGCGACGGCCGCGAGCAGTGGAATGCTCAGCACGTCGAGCGCGGCCGCTGCCGCCGGTATCGCGAGCAGCACCGCACGTGCCGCGTCCATGACCCACATCGTGCGCCGACGGTCCCAGCGGTCCACCAGCGCACCGCCGAGCACCCCGAAGAGCAGCCACGGCAGCGTTCCGGCGGCCGTGACGACGGCGAGCGCCATCGGATCCCGCGTCAACGTCAACGCGAGCAGCGGCAGCGCGGCATGCGACACCCCGTCACCGAGCGAGGACACCGTCTGCGCAGTCCACAGCCGTCCGAATCCGGTCGGTAAATTCCGTATGTATGAGGTCACTTGGCGTCCCCTTCGGCCTGCTCGCGCGGTGTCGGGTGGAACAGTGCGAAGACGAGTGACGCGTCCGGCAGCGACGGATCGGACAGCTCCCGGTACTCGTCCGCCAATGCCTGCAGCCGCGCCCCCAGCTCCGCGAACTGCTCCTCGGTGAGCCGCAGATGCGCCATCCGCACGTGCCGCTCGCCGTCCACCGGCGACGCCTCCAGATCCGCCACCGCATGCCGCATCAGCACATCCGGCCCGCCCTCGGCCGGATCCGGCAGCACGATCGCCCGCGCGGCCATCGCGTAATACCGCTCGGTGACCCCCCGCACCTTCCGCGTCCGCACCACCTTCACCAGGCCGGCCCGCTCCAGCAGCCGCACGTGATAGCTGGAACTCCCCTTCGCAAGGCCAACCCGCTCGGCGATCTGCGTGATCGTCGCCGGCTCGAAGCGGAGCACGGCCATGATCCGGTGACGCGTGAGATTGGAGACGGCGCGCAGCTGGTCGTCAGTGGTGACGTGAAACGTCTCGGGAAGGTCATCGGTAGGCATGCGAGCAATGGTCAACGATTCTTGACCATTGAGCAAGGGGATTTCGCGCCACCGTTTTCCGACATGAGCCGCGATCAAAATCGGGTACGCCCGGGTGTCGAGCCCTCTCGCTCGACCGCCACCCGCACCCCCACCCGCACCCCCCATCCCTCCATGGCCCCCGCCCCGGCCTCCAGTACATGCCGGGACCGGAGCCGGGGTAGGCCCAGGCGGCCGGGCCGCATGGTGCGTACGGCGATGACGGTGAGCCGGCGGTCGAGGTAGGCGACGTCGATGGGTATCCGCATACGAAAGGTGTGCACGCTGCCGGCGGGCGAGAGCAGCATGGCCCCGTCGACGGAGTCCCGCCCCAGCAGTCCTCTGGTGCGTGCCCGGTAGGAGGCGGCGATCTCCAGCGGAACGGTGACCGCCCCGCCCTCCGCCGGCACGACCAAGGTCCCCCGCCCGTCCCGCCACCGCCCCATGCGGGCCCCCTCCGCCGTACCGCCGCAAGCCGTCCGGGCCGACGTTATCGACGATCGAGGGGGGAAGACCCCGGCACGGGCCGCACGGGCCTCATTCCGGTACGCCCCAGACCGCCACGCTCACCCCGTGCGCCAGCTCCTCGATGTCCGAGGCGGCCCGGATGATCTGCGCGGTGTCGTCGGTGGCGGTCCACAGCACCACGTCGGCGCCGATCGCCTCGTCCCGCCACGCGTACCGCAGTCCGGCGACCACCTCGGCCGTGCCGTCCTGCCGCAGGTACCGAAACGCCCGCAGCCCCTCACCGAGCAGCTCCGTGCGGAAGGTCTCGGCGGCCGGCAGGTCGAGGGCGTCCGGATCCTCCGCGCCGACGAGGAACCGAAGCGTCTGCTCACGGTCCCCGTACGCGGGCTTGACCATGGCGAAGAGCTGCAGCGGCGGACTCGTCGGTTCCCACACCCGCAACAGCACCCGGGTGTCGAAGGGCGCGGGCGCGAAGGCCTCCGCGAAGCGGCACAACGTCTCCGCGAGGAAGAGGACCCCCGGCCCGCCCGGCCCAGCCGGTTCGCCTCCGTACGCTCGCCAGAAGAGCTCGGCACACTCCCGCGCCCACCCGCCGATGTCCCGCCACTCCTCGGCATCCCAGCGCGGCGGAATCTCCAGCCACCGGCTCGGGTCGTACTCGATGTCGAGGACGAACTCGTGCTCCAGCGCGACCAGGGGCTCGGTCATGTCCAACTCCAGCCGAAGAGGCCTCAGCTCTATCGCGCGCACGTTCACCGGCACGCACGCGGAGGCAGGGTGACAACGGAACTTACGGCACGACCCGCGCACGCCCACCACGGCTCCTCACCACCCGACTCTCCCCAGCCCCCGAAGTCCCCCACGGCGCCCGGCCGATCCACGGGCCGCGATTCACCCCTTCTATTCGATGAAAGGCTCGCCGCCGGTTGACAGCCTGGATAGAAAAGTCACCATGACGACACTAGGCGCCGTATTCCGTCCCCAACTCCCCCCAGAACGCCTCCGATTCATCGCCGAGCTGGCGGATCGGGCAGGGCTGGAGGAGTTGTGGCTGTGGGAGGACTGCTTCCGGGAGGGCGGGATCTCGACGGCTGCCGCCGCTCTCGCGTGGACCGAGAGGGTGCGGGTCGGGGTCGGGCTGTTGCCGGTGCCGTTGCGGAACGTCGCGGTCAGCGCGATGGAGGCGGCGGGGCTGCACCGGATGTTCCCGGGGCGGGCCGTGGTCGTCGTCGGGCACGGGGTGCAGGAGTGGATGGGGCAGGTCGGGGCGCGGGTCGAGTCGCCGGTGACGCTGCTGCGGGAGCATCTCCTCGCGCTGCGGGCCCTGTTGCGCGGGGAGCGGCTCACGGTCGAGGGGCGGTACGTGAAGCTGGACGACGTCGCCCTCGACTGGCCGCCGGAGGCTCCCGTGGAGGTGCTCGCCGGCGCCACCGGCCCGCGTACGCTGCGGCTGTCCGGGGAGGCGGCGGACGGCACGGTCCTCACGGCGGGCACGCCGCCAGAGGGCGTGCGCACGGCACGGCGGCTCATCGACGAGGGGAGGGCGGCGGCGGGGCGGTCCGGGCCCCACAAGGTCGTCGTCTATCTGCTCGCCGCCACCGGGGCGGACGCCTCCGATCGCCTGCGCGCCGAGCTGGCGGCCGAGGAGCTCGCCCATGTGCCGGATCTCGGTGTCGCGGGGGACGCGGGCGCCGTCGCGGAGGCCGTGCGCAGGCTCGCGGACGCCGGGGCCGACACCGTGGTCCTGCAGCCGACGGGGGACGAGCCCGACCCGGAGGGATTCGTGCGGTTCGCGGCCGAGGAGGTCAGGCCCCTCGTGCCCTGAGGACCGTCTACCGCCGTGGCGCGGGCCGTTGTCAGTGCCCGGTGCCACACTCGGCGCCATGACCGAGACCCATGACGACCACGTACAGCTGCGCGACGTCATCGATGCCGACCTCGAGTTCTTCCTCGCCTACGAGCACGATCCGGAAGCCGTCCGGCGGTCGCGGTTCACGCCCCGGCCCCGGGACGTCTTCCTGACGCACTGGCGGGAGAACGTCCTGGGCGACCCGGGCTGCCTGGTGCGGACCGTCACCGTGGGCGGCGAGGTGGCCGGGAGCATCGTGTCCTGGTGGGAGGGCGACCGCCGCTTCCTCGGGTACTGGCTCGGGCGGCCGTACTGGGGGAAGGGCATCGGCAGCCGGGCCCTGACCCGCTTTCTCCTGCATGAGCCCGTCCGGCCGTTGTACGCCGACCCGTTCGCCGGGAACACCGCCTCCGTCCGCCTCCTGGAGAAGCACGGCTTCGAACACGACGGCACGCTGCGGCACGGCGAGGACGAGCATGTGCTGCTCGTGCTCCGGGACCCGGAGAGGGCGCGGTGATCGAGGACGTGGGGAGTTCCGCACCCCCCGAGCCGGTCAGACCGCGCCTGTGACGGGCGGGCGAACGCCCGTCGCCCCGTCGATGAGTTCCCGCAGGATGTCCATGTGCCCGGCGTGCCGCGCGGTTTCCTCGATCATGTGGGTGAGGGTCCAGCGCAGGGAGACGGGATGGTCCCGCCAGGCCGGCCGGCCCAGGGTGTCCAGGGGCAGCTCGGTGATCGTGCGGTCGGCGGCGGCGCGGGCGCGGCCGTAGAAGGCGACGATCCGTTCCGTGGTCTCGTCGGGGGCGGCGGTCATGTCCTCGTCGGTGTACGGGTCGAACCACAGCGGCTCGACCTCGCGGCCGAAGGTGCCGACGAGCCAGCCGTACTCGACCGACGCCAGGTGCTTGACCAGGCCGAGGAGGTTGGTCCCGGACGGGGTCATCGGGCGCCGCACCAGCTCCTCGCCGAGGCCCTCCAGCTTCCAGAGGACCGCGTCCCGCTGCCGGTCGAGACTCGCGTGCAGTATCGCCTTCTCGTCGGCCGCGTAGGCCGACCCCCCGCCCGTGTCAGCTGTCATGCCGGGAAAATTAGCAGCCGCGCGAGCCGTGTCCTGTCACGATTTCCCCATGGCACCCGACACCTCCACCTCAAGCCGCCGCACCTTCGAAGACCTGGTCGCCGAAGGCGCCGCCGTGCCCACCGAGGGCTGGGACTTCTCCTGGTTCGAGGGACGGGCCACCGAGGCGCGGCCCTCGTGGGGATACGCCCGCTCGGCGGGCGACCGGCTGGCCCGCGCCACCGCCGCGCTGGACATCCAGACCGGGGGAGGGGAGGTGCTGGACTTCGCCCTCGGCAGGGCGGCCCCGGCCCGGCCCGTACTGGCCGCCGCCACCGAGGGCTGGCCGCCGAACGTCGCCAAGGCGACCGCCCTGCTGCGGCCCCGCGGGGTCGTGGTGGTCGCCACGCCCGAGGACGCGCCGCCGCCCTTCGCCGACGAGGCCTTCGACCTGGTGCTCAGCCGGCATCCGGTGAGCCCGCGGTGGGAGGAGATCGCCCGGGTGCTGCGGCCGGGGGGTACGTACTTCGCCCAGCATGTGGGGCCGCACAGCGTGTTCGAGCTCGTGGAGTTCTTCCTCGGGCCGCAGCCGGAGAGCGTGCGCGGCGGACGCCACCCCGACCGCGAGCGGGCCGGCGCCGAGGCGGCGGGGCTGGAGGTCGTCGATCTGCGGGCCGAGCGGCTGCGGATGGAGTTCCACGACATCGCCGCCGTCGTCCACTTCCTGCGCAAGGTCGTCTGGATGGTGCCGGGCTTCACCGTCGAGGCGTACGAGCCGCGGCTACGCGCCCTGCACGAGCGGATCGAGGCCCACGGCCCCTTCGTGGCGCACAGCACCCGTCACCTCTTCGACGCGCGGAAGCCGGAACAGCCCGGGGGCCGGAAGCGGTAATCGGGCGATCGGTGCGTAGGTGGACAAGCTGACGCCGAGTTCACCTTCCATCTCCCTGGAGTTTCCACATCGTTATCCCGGGCGTCTCGAATCCGCACGGCGACCCACGTAAGTTCAGACCAAGGTAATTCGCGTAAGCAAAGCTGCGCGGGCGGCACCGCGCGGCGGAGGGGGCTGCGCGGTGCCCGAATCCGGTCCGGGCGCACGTCAAGCGTTCGTTCGCGACCGGGTCGCCCATCGGGGGGACGGGGAGGACAACTCGCCGAACGGCCCTCAAGGTGCCGCAAAACCTCATAATCTCTCCTTATGTGGCCCGAATCCCTGGGAATCAGCTGTGAATCGGCCATGTGAACCCGCTGAACGAAGAGTTCCACACTCAGCGCCACGTCGTCGGGCGACTCCGGAGAGTAGTTGTGGCGCGCTGATGCACACGCCGGCCCTTACGAAGGGTTATGGTGGAAACCCCCCCTCGGGCCGGTCCGTCTCCCCCCCACGGACCGGCCCGTTTTTTCTGCCCGCGGGAGTGGGTCCTCCACTCGGCCGCACTCACCCACCACCAACGCCCGGAATCCCGTGCCGAAGTCCCGCAGAGGTAGGCTTCGCCCGCGGGGACCGCCACACCGGAGGGGCTGACAATCACGTGAACCTGCGCGACAGGCTGCGCGGCCTGCTGGTCAGGCTGTACGCACACCGGGTGGAAGGCCACCTGGACCACGCTCAGGTGCCCAAGCACATCGGCGTCATCATGGACGGCAACCGCCGCTGGGCGAAGGCCTCCGGCTCCAGCACGGTCCACGGTCACCGGGTCGGCGCCGACAAGATCGAGGAGTTCCTCGGCTGGTGCACCGAGACGGACGTCGAGGTCGTCACGCTCTGGCTGCTGTCCACGGACAACCTCGACCGGCCGAAGGACGAGCTCGTCCCGCTCCTCGGCATCATCGAGGACGTCGTCCGCACCCTGGCCGCCGACGGCCGCTGGCGGGTGCACCACGTCGGCACCCCGGACATCCTCCCCTCGCAGATGCAGACCGCGCTGAAGGAGGCCGAGGAGACCACCGCGCACGTCGACGGGATACTGGTCAACGTCGCCATCGGCTACGGCGGCCGCCAGGAGATCGCCGACGCCGTCCGCTCGATGCTCTTCGAAGCCCAGGACAAGGGCGTCTCACTGGAGGAGCTCGCCGACTCCGTCGACGTCGACATGATCGGACGTCACCTCTACACCGGTGCCCAGCCCGACCCCGATCTGGTGATCCGCACCAGCGGCGAGCAGCGGCTGTCCGGATTCATGCTGTGGCAGACGGCCCACTCCGAGTACTACTTCTGTGAGGTCTTCTGGCCGGCCTTCCGCAAGGTCGACTTCCTGCGCGCCCTGCGCGACTACGCCGCACGTCACCGGCGTTACGGCGGCTGACCGGCGGGCGTCGGCCTCCGGGACGTACCCCTGGGGGAAAGACGTGCGTATACCCCATTTCAAGCGGGTGTAACAAGGAGTTCATCAGCGCGCTGTGTCATGCGTCTGCATGGCGCCGCTTGTTCGAGGGCATAAGCCAAGCAGGTCGACACCCGAACCACGGGTGTCGCATCTCAGTGGACGGCTCGGGGCCGTCCGCCCGGGAGGCCCTTTGCACCAGCCCGACCGTGCGGTCACTGCACGGACGCAGCCGCGGAGGGCCGGTTCTCGGCCCGCCGTGCGCGGAGGCCGTCAACCGGTCCAGCTCCACCTCGTCGCTCCCCGACCTCATCCGAGGGGGTACGTCCTTCCGTGGTGACCAGCACAAAGCGCCACAAGCCAGACCGGCGCACCTATGTTCTCGACACCAGCGTCCTGCTGGCCGACCCGAACGCCCTGACCCGCTTCGAGGAGCACGAGGTCGTGCTCCCCATCGTCGTGGTGACGGAGCTGGAGGCCAAGCGGCACCATCCCGAACTCGGCTACTTCGCCCGGCAGGCCCTGCGCCTGCTGGACGACTACCGGGTGAAGTACGGTCGCCTCGACGCCCCCATCCCGATCGGGGAACTCGGCGGGACGATCCGTGTCGAGCTCAACCACTCGGACCCCAGCGTGCTGCCCAGTGGCTACCGCTTGGGGGACAACGACTCCCGCATTCTCGCGGTCGCGCGCAACCTGCAGGCCGAGGGGTTCGACGTCACCGTCGTGTCGAAGGACCTGCCGCTCAGGATCAAGGCCTCCTCCGTCGGCCTCCTCGCCGAGGAGTACCGCGCGGAGCTCGCCATCACGGACTCCTCCGGCTGGACCGGGATGTCCGAACTGACGCTCTCCGGCGAGCAGGTGGACATCCTCTTCGAGGAAGGCCATGCGTATGTGCCGGAGGCCTCCGACCTCCCCGTGCACACCGGCCTGACGATCCAGTCGGAGCGCGGCAAGGCGCTCGGCCGGGTCACCGCGGAGGGCAACGTCCGTCTGGTGCGCGGCGACCGGGAGGCGTTCGGCATCAAGGGCCGCAGTGCCGAGCAGCGGATCGCGCTCGACCTGCTCCTCGACCCGGACGTCGGCATCGTCTCGATGGGCGGCCGGGCCGGCACCGGCAAGTCGGCGCTGGCGCTGTGCGCGGGTCTGGAGGCGGTCCTGGAGCGCCGCCAGCACCAGAAAGTGATGGTCTTCCGTCCGCTGTACGCGGTCGGCGGGCAGGAGCTGGGCTATCTGCCCGGTTCCGAGGCGGAGAAGATGAGCCCCTGGGCGCAGGCGGTCTTCGACACCCTCTCCGCGGTCACCAGCCGCGAGGTCATCGAGGAGGTCACCGCGCGCGGGATGCTGGAGGTCCTGCCGCTCACCCACATCCGCGGGCGCTCGCTGCACGACGCGTTCGTGATCGTGGACGAGGCGCAGTCGCTGGAGAGGAACGTACTTCTCACCGTTCTGTCCCGAATCGGCGCGAATTCACGCGTGGTTCTGACCCATGATGTGGCACAAAGGGACAATTTGCGGGTCGGCCGGTACGACGGTGTGGTCGCCGTCGTGGAGAAGCTGAAGGGGCATCCGCTCTTCGCGCATGTCACGCTGACCCGGTCTGAGAGGTCCCAGATCGCCGCGCTTGTGACGGAAATGCTCGAAGACGGGCATATCTGACCGGAGTTCAGTGGGCGCCGTCCGGCAAAAGGCCATGAGCCTAGCCGGGCGGCGCCTTCGTGTGTGGCCGTTTCGTGGAATCCCCCGGCTCAAACGGGATGTGAGCTTTCACACGCAACTCAGAATTGCCACCCGGCGTCCGGTTGCGGCAGAGTCTCATTCCTGTCAGGCCCCGCATACGACACACCTGTACCCCCAGCGGTACGGCACCACGTGAGCACCACCTCAACTCCATACCGACGTCGTATGCCGCCCGCGCACCACGCGGCGCTCCCCCTGGGGGAGTTGCCCACCGGGCCCGTGCCTCCCGTGACCCCGCAGTTGGGAGGCCAGCGCCAAGGGGCACGATTGCGTCCGCCAGGGTCACCGAAGCGGGCGATGCTGGAAGGAAACCGTGTGAGCCGGATTTCGGTCCGGGGATTCGCAGTGGCCTCGGCCACCGCGGTCACCGCCGTCGGAAGCGTCGTCGGAGTTGCCTCGGGCAGCGTCGCGCAGAACAACGACGCCGAGCCGACGGCCGCCGACACCACGCTGCTTGCGGACATCCCCGCGGGCCAGCAGGCCCAGGTGCAGACCGCGTCCCTGACGCAGCAGGCCGACACGCAGGCCATCGCCGCGGACTCGAGCGCCAAGAAGGACGCCGAGGAAGCGGCCCGCAAGGCGGCGGCCGAGACGGCTATCGCGAAGAAGGAGGCCGCCGAGAAGGCGGCGGCGAAGGCTGCCAAGGAGCGCGCCGAGACGAAGGCCGCGGCCAGCCGCAGCGACGTCCGCGATTCCTCCAGCTTCCCGGTCCAGGGCTCCTACTCCGTCGCGCAGATCCAGGCGATGGCGCGTCAGATCGTGGGCGCGGGACAGTTCCAGTGCTTCAGCAACATCGTGGACCACGAGTCCAGCTGGAACTACCGGGCGACCAACGCCTCCTCCGGCGCCTACGGCCTCGTCCAGGCACTGCCCGGCTCGAAGATGGCGTCCGCCGGTGCCGACTGGCAGACCAACCCGGCCACTCAGATCAAGTGGGGCCTCAGCTACATGAACGGCCGCTACGGCAGTCCGTGCGACGCCTGGGCGTTCTGGCAGGCGAACCACTACTACTGAGCCGCGCCACTCTCAACCCCGCGCAGCCCCTCCCCGTCCTACGGGGAGGGGCTGTTGCCATGTACGGTCGGACCCGGACGACTCCATGGGGGGAGTGGTGGAAAGCACCCGCGGACACGAGGGACACGGGGGAAGAGGACGGATCATGTCACGAGTGCCAGGGTGGCTCGGTCGGCTCGGAGCCGGACTGACCGAGGTGGGCGAGCGGTTGGACGAACGCAGGGCCGAGGTGGAGAAGGACCACAGCGGCTCCTCCGGCTCGTCGGCGCCCCAGGCCGAACCGGCGCCCATCGACTACCAGGCACCGGTCGTCGTCCCGGTCCGCCCCGATCCCGCCCAGGCGGTGCCGTGGGGCGTACGGGTCGCCGCCGAGGCCGGCTGGCGGCTGCTGGTGCTGGCCGGCACGGTCTGGGTGCTGATGCGGGTCATCAGCGCCGTACAGCTGGTGGTGCTCGCCTTCGCGACCGCGCTGCTCATCACCGCGCTGCTGCAGCCCACGGTGGCGCGGCTGAGGCGCTGGGGGCTGCCGCGGGGTCCTGCCACCGCGCTCACCGCGATCCTCGGCTTCGTCATCATGGGGCTGATGGGATGGTTCGTCACCTGGCAGGTGATGGAGAACATCGACAACCTCTCCGACCAGATCCAGGACGGCATCGACGAGCTGCGCAAGTGGCTGCTGAACAGCCCCTTCCACGTCACCGACAAGCAGATCAACCAGATCGCCAAGAACCTGCGGGAGGCGATCGGGGCGAACACCGACCAGATCACCTCGGCGGGCCTGGAGGGCGTGACGGTCGTCGTGGAGGCCCTCACGGGCATCCTGCTGACCATCTTCTCGACGCTCTTCCTGCTCTACGACGGCCGACGCATCTGGGAGTGGACGCTGAAGCTGGTGCCGGCGGCGGCGCGGCCGGGCGTGGCCGGAGCGGGTCCGCGCGCCTGGCGCACCCTCACGGCCTATGTCCGCGGCACGGTGATCGTCGCTCTCATCGACGCCATCTTCATCGGCCTCGGCATCTACTTCCTCGATGTCCCGATGGCCGTCCCGCTCGCGGTCTTCATCTTCCTCTTCGCCTTCATCCCGCTGGTCGGTGCGGTGGTCTCCGGCGCGCTGGCGGTGGTGGTGGCACTGGTCACCCAGGGCGTCTTCACGGCGGTGATGACGCTGCTGGTGGTCCTGGCGGTGCAGCAGATCGAGGGGCACATCCTCCAGCCGTTCATCCTCGGCCGGGCGGTACGGGTCCATCCGCTGGCGGTGGTGCTGTCCGTGGCCGCCGGGGGCATGATCGCGGGGATCGGCGGTGCGGTGGTGGCGGTGCCGCTGGTGGCGGTGACCAACACGGTGGTCGCCTACCTGCGGGCCTACTCCCACGAACAGACCCGCCGACTGGCCGCCGCCCAGGCCGAAGCGACGCCGGAGCCGGAAGCCGAGCCGACCGCCGAGCCCGCTTCCTAGGGCCTGCCCGGCGCGTCCCTGGGCAAGGGGCCCGCCAACGCCGAGGGCCCCGCCCACCCAAGGGTGAGCGGGGCCCGGAGGGAACCCGATCTACTCGGCGAGCAGCGCCTCGGCGTCCAGCGTCACGCCCACCGCCTGGATCACGGAGGCGATCTTGAAGGACTCCTGGATGACCTCACGGTCGATGCCGGCCTTGCGGAGCACCTGCTCGTGGGAGTCCAGGCACATGCCGCAGCCGTTGATGGCGGAGACCGCGAAGGACCACAGCTCGAAGTCGGCCTTGTCGACACCGGGGTTGCCGATGACGTTCATCCGCAGACCCGCCCGCAGGGTGCCGTACTCGTGGTCCGACAGCAGGTGGCGGGTGCGGTAGAAGACGTTGTTCATCGCCATGATCGCCGCGGCGGACTTCGCCGCCGTGTACGCCTCCGGCGTCAGGTTCGCCTTCGCCTCGGGCTCCAGCTCGCGCAGCACGATCGGGGAGCGGGAGGCGATCGCGGTCGCCAGCACCGTGCCCCACAGCTGCTGCGCCGGCAGCTCGGAGTTGCCGATGACCGAGCCCAGGTTGAGCTTCAGGTCCTTGGCGTAGTCCGGTATCCGGGACTTGAGGGAGTCGAGCGACATGTCAGGTCACTCCCCGGCCAGCAGCTTGACCGGGTCGAGCGTCTCGTCGCCCTTGCTCCAGTTGCACGGGCAGAGCTCGTCCGTCTGCAGCGCGTCCAGCACCCGCAGGACCTCCTTGGGGTTACGGCCGACCGAGCCCGCCGTGACCATGGAGAACTGGATCTCGTTGTTCTGGTCCACGACGAAGACCGCGCGCTTGGCGAAGCCGTCCTCGCCCTCGATGCCGAGGTCCCGCATCAGCTCGTGCTTGGAGTCGGCCATCATCGGGAACGGCAGGTCGCGCAGGTCGTCGTGGTCCTTGCGCCAGGCGTGGTGGACGAACTCGGAGTCACCGGAGAAGCCGAGAACCTGGGCGTCGCGGTCGGCGAACTCGTCGTTCAGCTTGCCGAACGCGGCGATCTCGGTCGGGCACACGAAGGTGAAGTCCTTGGGCCAGGCGAAGATGACCTTCCACTTGCCCTCGTAGGTCTTGTGGTCGATCGTCTCGAACTCCTTGCCCTTCTCCAGCGAGACGCAGGCGGTCAGTTCGAACTCGGGGAACTTGTCACCGACAGTGAGCACACGCTCTCCTTGCAGCGAAGAAGCACCTGGATCGCAGGTGTTTCCCATGGGTTGGACTTTTTCGATGTTGGCACAGGGTGCATTGATTCGGGAAATAGCTACACTCGGTCGTGTTGATCGGAGGTAGCTATCAGTGACCATGAGTAGCAGTAAGCGCAGGCAGCCCAGCCTTTCCCAGCTGCGCGCCTTCGCCGCGGTGGCCGAGCACCTGCACTTCCGGGACGCGGCGGCGGCCATCGGGATGAGCCAGCCCGCGCTGTCGGGGGCGGTGTCCGCCCTGGAGGAGGCCCTCGGGGTCACGCTCCTCGAGCGTACGACCCGCAAGGTGCTGCTCTCGCCCGCCGGTGAGCGTCTCGCCGTACGGGCGAAGGCCGTGCTGGACGAGGTCGGGGCGCTGCTGGAGGAGGCCGAGGCGGTCCGGGCGCCGTTCACGGGGGTGCTGCGGCTCGGGGTCATCCCGACCGTCGCGCCCTATCTGCTGCCCACCGTCCTCAACCTGGTCCACGACCGCTATCCGCACCTCGACCTCCAGGTGCACGAGGAGCAGACCGTCAGCCTCATCGACGGCCTGACCAGCGGACGGCTCGACCTGCTGCTGCTCGCCGTCCCGCTGGGCGTGCCCGGGGTCGTCGAACTCCCCCTCTTCGACGAGGACTTCGTGCTCGTCACCCCCCTCGAACACTGGCTCGGCGGCCGTGAGGGCATCCCGCGCGAGGCCCTGAAGGAGCTCAATCTGCTCCTCCTCGACGAGGGGCACTGCCTGCGCGACCAGGCGCTGGACATCTGCCGGGAGGCCGGACGGGAGGACGCGCCGGTCACCACCACGGCGGCGGGCCTGTCCACCCTGGTCCAGCTCGTCGCCGGCGGACTCGGCTGCACCCTGCTCCCGCGCACCGCCGTGAAGGTCGAGACGACCCGCAGCAACCAGCTCCTCACCGGCTACTTCGCCGAGCCCGCCCCGAGCCGTCGCATCGCCCTCGCCATGCGCGCCGGCGCGGCCCGCGGCGCCGAGTACCAGGAGCTCGCGACCGCCCTCCGGGAGGCCCTGCGACCGCTGCCCGTACGGGTCCTGGACCGGGCGTAGGACGACGGCGAGGGCCCCTTCCCGTCTCCCGGGAAAGGGGCCCTCGCGAACGCCGGACCGGAGTCCTACTCGGTCCGCAGGCCCTCCGGCCGCATCAGCCGGAGCAGGGGCGGCAGGCTGAGCAGGGTCACCGTGAGGACGACCGCCGCGCCCACGCCGGTCATCGACAGGACGCTCGCCCAGTCGACGCGCACCGGTGTGGCCGTCATACGGAGCAGTACCGCGCCCAGCGTCAGGCCCACCGTGGAGGCGAGGAGCAGACCGAGGGCGATCGGCACGGCCGTCTGCCACAGCACGGACAGGCCCAGCGTGCGGCGCCGGGTGCCGAACGCGACCAGGGCGGAGAGCAGCTTCTTGCGCTCGCGCAGCTGCTCCAGCTGCGACACCAGCAGGCTCGCGCCGATCAGCGCCAGCACACAGGCGGCGCCGACGAACAGGCCGGTGCGGATGGAGGTGAACTGCTCGGACTGCTCGGTGGACGACCACATCATGGCGTCCGCGATCGGGTCGATCTCCGCCGCCGTGTTGCGCGCGTACTCCTGAGCGTCCGGCACGGACTTGTCCAGCGACAGGAAGACCTCCCCGTACAGCGTCTCCGCCGCCCCTTCGGGCACCGCGCCGGGAGTCATCAGGAAGCCGCCGCGCCGCACGCTCGTGGGGTCCTTCACGGACCGGACCCGGTCGAGGTGCTGGGGCACGGTCCAGGCGATCTCGGCGCCCCGGTCACCGGAGTAGGTCGGGTCGATGTACAGCGTCCGGCCGGGACGCGCGAGGTTCGGCGTGTCGGTGTCGTACTCGCCCCCCTGGAGGACGAAGACATCACCGTCCCGGCAGGAGGGCAGGGCGGCCACCTCGCGCAGGGCGGCGCAGTCGCCGACGGTGATCTGGCTGGAGGTGCCGGGATCCCTGCGGGTGCTCGCGAGTTCGCCACTGGCCAGGGCGGTGGCCTTGCGCACGCCCTTGGTGCCGGTGAACTTCTCGGTCGCCGAGGCCAGTTCGACCCCGGTCGGCACGGCCACCTGCATCTGCGCCCGGGACAGATCGTTCGCCGACTGCTTGGTGTAGGCGCTGTCCACCCCGGAGAACAGCATCTGCAGCGCGATCGCCCCGGCCACCGCGACCGCGATGCCGTTGACCATGCGCGCGGCCGTGCCACTGCTCAACTGCAGCCTCCGGATCGCCAGTTGCCAGGCGACCCCGCCGGAGCCGAGACGGGCGACGACCGTTTCCACCACCCACGGCAGCAGCGCGGTGACGCCGACGAGCAGCAGGATGACGCCGCCGGCGACCAGGTACTGGTTGAAGTCCCCGTTGTCGCGGCCCTGCCCGATCATCGGGAAGAGCATCCCGAGCCCCGCGAGCGGCAGCAGCAGCCGCCACCACAGGCGCCGACGCGCCGGCCGTGTCGTACGGACCACTCCCAGCGGCTCGATGACCACCCCGCGCAGCGCGAACAGCGTGACCGCCACGGCCGCCGCCGGGACCGCGACCGCGACCAGCACGGCGAGCAGGGGGGAGGGGTTGAGGTAGCTGGGGAAGACGCTGACGTCGAGGAGGTCGACGGAACCCGCCGCCTGACGGCCGATCAGGAAGAAGACCGTGCCCAGGACCAGGCCGAGCAGGGAGCCCGCGAGGGCCTCGCCCGCCGCGATCCGGCGGGTCATCCGGCTGTCGGAGCCGACCAGCCGCAGCGCCGCCAGCCTGCGGTCGCGCCGCTCACCGCCGAACCGTACGGCCGCGGCGATGAACACGGCGACCGGCATCAGCAGCACGACGAAGACGACGAGGGTGAGCAGGACCAGCACCGGGTCCGTCCGCTCCGAGGACGGGTGCGGGTCGCCGTAGCGGTCGATGCGGTTCACCTGGGAGTGGTCGATCTTCGCCGCGAGCCCCTTGGCGCCCGCGTAGTAGGCGAGTTCGTGCGAGCCGACCAGCCCGCGCTCCGCGATGGTCCCGACGATCCGGTACGGCAGCCGCTCCCTGAGCAGCTTCCCCCCGTCGGAGGCGAGCAGCGACTTCAGCGCCGGGGACACCACCATCTCGCCGGTCGCCGGGTACTCCCGCACACCCGGCGGCAGCGGCGCGTGCGGCCCCTCCGGCTCCACCAGACGCCCGCGCACGGATCTGTCGCGGAACGTGGAGTCGATGTCGGCGATGACGAGGGTGTCGTCCGCCTTGGGCAGCGTCTTCTGGCTGTACGTGTAGTCCAGCCGGGCCTGTTCACGCTCGTGCCGCACCGACAGCGCGTTCGGAATGGCCGTCGTCAGCAGCAGCAGCGCCACGCCGAGCCCGACGCCGACGCCGGTC
The DNA here is from genome assembly GCF_055639495.1 of Streptomyces sp. NPDC039424. Lineage (NCBI taxonomy): Bacteria > Bacillati > Actinomycetota > Actinomycetes > Kitasatosporales > Streptomycetaceae > Streptomyces > Streptomyces sp. NPDC039424. The sequence goes on along the minus strand of NZ_JBVKAI010000002.1, from coordinate 288,683 downwards.
AGCAGCATCCGTACCCAGCCCTCGCGTCCGCCGGTGACGGCGAACCGGGCCCCCATGGCCAGATCCCTGGACCACTGCCGCACGCTCATACGGCGCGCTCCATGTCCCGTGACTTGCCGTCCCGTACGACGATCTCGCGGTCGGAGTAGGCGGCCACCCGGGCCTCGTGCGTGACCAGCACCACGGCGGCGTTGGTGGACCGGGCCGCCTCCGTCAGCAGCTCCATCACCCGCTCGCCGTTGAGCGAGTCGAGCGCGCCGGTCGGCTCGTCGGCGAAGAGCACCCGCGGGCTGGTGACCAGGGATCGCGCCACGGCGACCCGCTGCCCCTGGCCGCCGGAGACCTCGCCGGGCCGCTTGCCCTTCAGGTCGTCGACCTCCAGCCGCTCCATCCAGGTGAGCGCGGTCCGCTCGGCCTGCTTGCGGGAGGTGCCGTTCAGCCGCAGCGGCAGCGCCACGTTCTCCACGCAGGTGAGCTCCGGGACGAGCTGCCCGAACTGGAACACGAACCCGAAATCACTGCGCCTGAGCGCACTGCGCTGGGCGTCGCTCATGGTGGCGAGCTCCCGCCCGTCGTACGTGATCGAGCCCGAGTCGGGCGGCACGATCCCGGCGAGACAGTGCAGCAGCGTCGACTTGCCGGACCCGGAGGGCCCCATCACGGCGACGACCTCGCCGGGGTGGATGGAGAAGTCGGCGCCGTCCAGGGCCACGGTCGGCCCGTAGGCCTTGCGCAGCCCGTCGGCGGTGAGCAGGGAACCAGCGGGGGGGGCCATCATGCGGAGACCGCCTCTCGGAGCTTGTCGAGGCGCGCGGCGGTCAGCTCCAGCCAGCGCAGGTCGGCCTCGAGGTGGAACAGGGCGTGGTCGCAGATCAGCTGGTCCGCCAGATCGCCCTTGCGCTTGCGGTCGGTCAGGATCCGCATGCTGCGCAGGTGCTCGGCGCGCTGCGTGTCGAGGATGTCGGCCGCGTTCCGGTGCGTCAGCAGCGCGAGTACGACCTTGGTGTAGAGGGTCGACTGGAGGTACGGCTCCGGCTTCTCCGGCGTCGCCAGCCAGCGCTCCACATCGGTGATGCCGGCGTCGGTGATCGCGTACCGCTTGCGCTCGGGCCCGCCGCCCGCCTCGATCCCGTCGACCTCGACGAGGCCGTGCTTCAGCAGCCGGGACATCGTCGAGTAGACCTGGCCGTAGTGCAGCGGCCGGTCGTGACCGAACTTCTCGTCGAAGGCCCGCTTGAGGTCGTAGCCGTGTCGCGGGCCGGACTCCAGGAGCCCCAGAAGGGTGTGACCGATGGACATGACAGCACTCTACATAGGGTGTATACGTCGGGTGTATACGCGGAGTGCGCAGGCCGTGGCGGGGGGTGCGGGCGCGCAGGTGGGGGCCGATTGTCACGGTTCTGCTACACGGCCCGCTCCGCGGTCCGCCGCGGCGGCACCCGCTTTTTCACCCCGGAAGCAACCCTCCGACCTCGTCAGCCGTCGGTTCTCTTGGAACGGGGTGCTGATTGTCACGTCCGCAAAAGGGCGGATCGGAGCTCCTTTGTCATATACAGCGGTGTTAGCTTTCTGAGCTGACCTGAGACCGAAGCGGAGCGTAGGGGCCCATGGGACGAGCGGAAGAGAGACGAGCGCGGCAGCGCGGTGGCCACCGCGCGGCGCCCAAGCGCCGCTCGCAGCCCACCGGGAACGCCCAGGCCGCGGCGAACGCCCCCGCAACGGCGAACGCCGCGGCCGCCGCGGGGACCGGCAAGCCGGCCGCCGGCGGCAAGCCCGCCAAGGGCCGAATACGCCGGCTGTTCACCTGGAAGAAGATCCTCGGCACGTTCTTCGGACTGTGCCTGCTCTGCATCGGCGCCTTCATCGCGCTCTACCTGTCCGTGGACATCCCGGCAGGCAACGTGGCCGCACAGCAGCAGAGCAACATCTACAAGTACAGCGACGGCACGATCCTGGCCCGGGACGGCAAGGTCGACCGGGAGGCCGTGGACCTGGCGAAGGTGCCGAAGAAGGTCCAGATGACCTTCGTGGCCGCCGAGAACAAGAACTTCTACCACGACCACGGCGTGGACCTGAAGGGCACCGCCCGCGGACTGCTCAACACGCTGGCGGGCAAGGGCAAGCAGGGTGGTTCGACCATCACCCAGCAGTACGTCAAGAACTACTACCTGAACCAGGACCAGACCGTCACCCGCAAGCTCAGGGAACTGGTCATCTCCTTGAAGGTGGAACGCGAGAAGAGCAAGGACGAGATCCTCGCGGGCTACATCAACACCAGCTACTACGGCCGCAGCGCCTACGGCATCCAGGCCGCCGCCCGCGCCTACTACCAGGTCGACGCCGAAAAGCTCAGCGTCGCACAGGGCGCGTACCTCGCCGCGCTGCTCCAGGCGCCGAGCCAGTACGACTGGGCGGCCGCGTCCCCCACCGGCAAGAAGCTGGTCACGGCGCGCTGGAACTACGTCCTGGACAACATGGTCGAGGAGCACTGGCTGGACGCCGCCAAGCGCAAGGACATGCACTTCCCCAAGCCCAAGGAGCCGAAGGGCGCCCCCGGCATGGAGGGCCAGAAGGGCTATCTGGTCGCGCTCGCCAACTCGCAGCTGGCACAGCAGCTGATGAAGGACGAGGGCATCTCCCGGACCGACGCCGAGGCGAAGGTCGAGAGACAGGGCTGGACCATCACCCTGAACATCGACAAGAAGAAGCAGGCGCAGCTGGAGAAGGCGGTCAAGTCCGAGCTGACCAGCAAGCTCAACCCGAAGAAGCGCAAGGTCGACGGCTACGTCCAGGCCGGGGCCGTGTCGGTCGACCCGAAGACGGGCAAGGTCGTCGCCCTGTACGGCGGCACGAACTACCTCACGCACTTCTACAGCAACGCCACCCGCCGGGACTTCCAGCCCGCGTCGACGTTCAAGCCGCTGATCCTCGCCGCCGCGATGGAGCAGGGCGCCCAGACGCAGGACGGCAAGCCGATCAACCCGGACACGATCTACGACGGCACCAGTCGCCGCCCGGTCGTGGACCACGGCACCAAGGTGGGCTTCGCGCCGCCGAACGAGGACGGCCGCAACTACGGCGACATCACCGTCCAGCAGGCGATGAACAGCTCCGTCAACTCCGTCTTCGCGCAGATGGGCGTGGACGTCGGCATGAAGAACGTCCTGGAGGTCGCGGGCGAACTGGGCATGGACACCGAGGACCTGGAGGCGGTGCCCGCGCAGACCCTGGGCACCATGGGCGCGAGCCCGCTGGAGATGGCCGGGGTGTACGCCACCCTCGACAACCACGGCGCCAAGGTGACCCCGTCGATCATCAAGTCGGCGGAGAAGAAGGGCCGTTCGCCCGAGATCCCCAACCCGATCGGCAGCCAGGTGATCAGCCGTACCGCCGCCGACACGGTCACCTCGGTGCTGACCGGCGTGGTCGACGACGGTACGGCCAATGAGTCGGTGGCGCGGAACCCGCTGCGCAACGGCCAGCAGGTGGCCGGCAAGACCGGTACCTCCGACGAGAACCGGTCGGCCTGGTTCACCGGCTACACGCCCGACCTGGTCACCTCCGTCGGCCTGTTCGGCGAGAACCCCAAGACCCACGAGCACGTGCCCCTGACGGGCGCGACCGGCCTGCTCAAGCCCCCCGGACGGATCAACGGTGGCGGTTACCCGGCGAAGATCTGGGCGGTGTACACCTTCGGGGTCACGCACAAGGCCAAGTTCGACCTGAACACCACCCAGGGCGCCGCGGTCGAGCCGACCAGGACCCCGACCTTCTCCCAGTCGCCGACCGAGACCGAGTCCGCGCCGCCCTCCTCCGCGCCGCCGTCCTCCGCGTCGCCGTCCTCCGCGACACCGTCGCAGCCCCCGACGAGCAGCAAGCCGCCGACCTCCTCCGCGCCACCGACGTCGTCCGCGCCACCGACCCCGTCGAACACCCCGACGGGCGGCATCACGGACAACCCGCTCAACCCGGGAAGCGCCGGTCAGTAGGCCGAGCGGCTCTGAACCGGCCCAGGGCCTGTCCGGCGTTCCGCCGGACAGGCCCTAACTGCGGTTCAGCTCGAACCAGACCACCTTGCCGGTGCTCAGGCGCGTCGCGCCCCAGCGCCGGGCCAGCCGGTTCACCAGGTACAGCCCGCGCCCGCCCTCGTCCGTGGCCCGTGCCTGGCGCAGCCGCGGCAGCTGGGGCACGTCGTCGCCGACCTCGCAGCGCAGCACGTCGGTGCGCAGCAGACGCAGGGTGACCGGGCGGGACGCGTAGCGGACGGCGTTGGTGACGACCTCGCTGACCAGGAGCTCGACCGAGTCGCTGAGCTCCTCCAGGCCCCAGCGGGCCAGCGCGCGCCGGGCCAGCCGGCGGGCCCGGCCGGGGGCCGCGTCCTCCGGCTCCAGGAACCAGTAGGCCACGTCGCTCGGCGCGATCCCGTCGAAGCGGGCGGCGAGCAGCGCGATGTCGTCGTCCCGGTCGCCCGGGCCGAGCATGTCGAGCACCTCGTCGCACAGGGCTTCCAGGGGCGGCGGATGGTCGGGCCCCGTGAGCTGGGCGGTCGCGGCGAGCCGCTCGCGCAGCTGCTCTATGCCGGTCCACACGTCCCTGAGGCGGGACTCCACCAGGCCGTCGGTGTAGAGGAGCAGCGTGGCCCCGGCGGGCGCGTCCAGCTCGACGGCCTCGAAGTCGACGCCGCCGACGCCGATGGGCGCGCCCGGCGGCACCCGCAGCACCTCGGCCCGGCCGCCCAGGTGCAGCAGGACGGGCGGGGGATGGCCGGCGTTGGCGATGGTGATGCGGTGCGAGACCGGGTCGTACACGGCGTACAGGCAGGTCGCCATCCGGTCGGTGCCCAGCCGCTGGGCCTGTTCGTCCAGATGGTGCAGCACCTCCTGCGGGGGCAGATCGAGCCCGGCGAGGGTCTGGGCGGTCGTGCGCAGCTGGCCCATGATCGCCGCCGAGGTCATGGAGTGGCCCATGACGTCACCGACGACCAGCGCGACCCGGCTGCCGGGCAGCGGGATCGCGTCGTACCAGTCGCCGCCGACCCGTGCGGTCTCGGCGGCCGGCAGATAGCGGGAGGCCAGCCGGACGCCGGTCGGGCGGGGGAGGGTCTCGGGCAGCATGGTGCGCTGCAGCTCGTCGGCGATGTACGCCTCACGGCCGTACAGCACCGCCTTGTCGATGCCGAGGGCGCTGTGCGTGGCCAGCTGGGCGGCGACCAGCAGGTCGTCGGCCTCGAACGCCGGCCGCTCCGGACGGCGCAGGAACAGCGCGGCCCCGATCACCCGGCGGCGTCCGCGCAGCGGCGCGAGGATCGCGTGCTGTCCCTCGGGCACCACGGACTCGCCACCCTCGCCCAGGAGCTCGGGCAGCGCGGCGCGCGCGGCGGGGGAGTCGGCGAACACCGGCCGCACCCCGCGCAGCACCTCGTTGAGCGCGCCGCCGGGCCGCACCTCGCACAGTTCGGCGGTCACCGAGGACAGCTCCGGGAGGTCGCTCTCCGGGGCCGGCGCGGGCAGGAAGCCGCCTTCGGTGTCCCGCTCCTCCGGGATCCGGTCGGTGCGGCGCAGCCGCAGCACCACGGGCCCGGTGGGGCGTTCGTCGCCGACCGGCAGCGGGTCGCGCAGATAGACCAGGATCGCGTCGGAGAAGGTGGGCACGGTCGCCCGGCACAGCCCCATCACGATCTCGTCGAGGTCGATGCCGCGGGCGATCCGCCGGGTCGCGGCGCCCACGAAGCGCAGCCGGTCACCGTCCCGTCGCATCGGCAGGGGCCGCCCCGGCGGCAGTCCACGCCCGGTACGGCGCTCCTGGCCGCCGGAGCCCGGATCCGCCTCGGCGCCCGGCTGGGCCGGGATGGTCTCCGGCGCGGGGCGCGGGCGGTGGGCGTCCGGCTCGGCGGCGGACGGCTGGGCGTGCTCGGGGCCGTTGACTGGGAGCTCCTTCCCCTTGCCGCAGGGCGTGGTGGTAGCCGGCGAGGAGGGCGTCTCGCCGGCGCGGGCCTGTGCGGATAAGGCGGCGGGGCCGAGCGGTGCCGGGGTACGCAGGAGCGCCCCGCGGGGCTCCGCGGGGTCGAGGCCCGCCTGGGGGCGCTCGTAGGAGGTGGGCTGCTCCGTCACGCGTGTCGAATCCATCCGTCCGGGGCCGCGCGCCGGGCGCGCAGTTCGTCCCGCAGAAATCCCGATACCCGGAATACGTGCCCCAGGAACGGAATTCCCGCGTGGTCAGGGGCCGTGCCTGTGCCACCGGCGAACCGTCTCAGGTCCGCGGTGGTGTTGCCCTCGTACCACTCGCTCACGTCCTGCCGCCCCTCGGTGACGTTCGGTCAAGCCCGGTACCTGCCCCGGGAGTTGTGGTTGATCCTCCTTGCGGAGGACGATCCTACGGTTGTGTACCGGGGGCGCATCAAGGGTCTCATGAGGACACATGCGCGGGCGTACGGTCCCAGTCCTCCGGCAGAGACGGTACCGCCCAGGACGGGTCCGGGCGCCAGTGCTGCCAGCCGTCCGAGAACGGCGGGCCCCAGGCGCGGATCACCTCCACCGCCTCCCGCCCCGCCTCCCGCACCCGTTCGGCGAGCCGGGCGTCCATCAGGCCGTCCCGCTGGGCCTGCGCGAACTCGTCCTCGTCGCGCCAGTGCCAGGTACGGTCCGGGTGCACGGAGATGTCGAGGAAGTGGTCCTCGGAGTCGACCCCGCCGTCCCACCGGGCCAGCGGTTCCTCGAGATTGACGTACCAGTTCTTGAACCGCCAGCCCGGCTCCCAGAACAGCCACACCGACCACGGCTCACCGGGCCGCGCCAGCTTCAGCACGCCCGTCCCGAACCAGCGGTCGCGCTGCACCGAGCGCGGCTTGGTGTAGCGCGACTGGAGCGGCTCCAGGTGCACGGGGGTGCCGTCGGCGAGCACCGGCCGCACGCACTCGGTGCCCGGCGCCATCCACACGGCGAGCAGTTCCGCGTCGTCCTGTACGACGGTCACGGGGCGCGCGATGTGGAAGCGGTCGCCGGCGTTCTCCCGGTACCGCCACAGGATCTGACTCCCGGGCGCCCAGAAGGCCGAGGCACCGCCCGCTTCCCCGCGTTCCACGCGTCTCACCGCTCCACCGTCTGCCATGCACAGATATTAGGTGCCCGAGGCATACGACGCTGCGGCGCGCGTCACGGTTCCGGCCGGGCGGCGCGAATGGTTCCCCGCCGGTTACGGGTGCGTCATACGCAGGACATCCAGCGCCTCGTCCAGCTGCTCCCGGGTCAGGTCGCCGCGTTCGACGTACCCGCTCTCGAGCACCACCTGACGGATCGTCTTACGTTCCGCGAGGGCCTTCTTGGCCACCTTGGCGGCCTCCTCGTACCCGATGTACTTGTTGAGCGGCGTGACCACGGAGGGCGAGGACTCGGCGTACTCGCGCGCGCGCTCGCGGTGGGCGACGATGCCGTCCACGGTGCGGTCGGCGAGCAGCCGGGTGACGTTGGCCAGCAGCCGGATGGACTCCAGCACGTTCTTGGCGATGACCGGGAGCATGACGTTGAGCTCGAAGTTCCCGGACGCGCCGGCCGTGGTGATGGTGGCGTCGTTGCCGATGACCTGGGCCGCCACCATGAGGACGGCCTCCGGGATGACCGGATTCACCTTCCCCGGCATGATCGAGGAGCCGGGCTGGAGGTCGGGCAGGGAGATCTCGGCGAGCCCGGTCATCGGCCCGGACGCCATCCACCGCAGGTCGTTGGCGATCTTCGTCAACCCGACCGCGATGGTCCTGAGCTGACCGCTCGTCTCCACGATCCCGTCCCGGGCGCCCTGCGCCTCGAAGTGGTCCCGGGCCTCGGTGAGCGGCAGCCCCGTGACCCGGGCGACCTCCGCGATCACCGCGGCGGAGAACCCCGGCCGGGTGTTGATGCCGGTCCCGACGGCGGTACCGCCCAGCGGCAGCTCCGCGAGCCGCGGCAGGGAGGCGTGCAGCCGCTCCACGCCGTGCCGCACCTGGGCGGCGTACCCGCCGAACTCCTGACCCAGGGTCACCGGTGTGGCGTCCATCAGATGCGTCCGCCCCGACTTCACGACGTCGGCGAACTCCTCGCTCTTGCGGCCGAGCGAAGAGGCGAGGTGCTCCAGGGCCGGGATCAGGTCATGGGTGACGGCGGCGGTGGCGGCGATGTGGATGGAGGACGGGAAGACGTCGTTGGACGACTGCGAGGCGTTGACGTGGTCGTTCGGGTGCACGGGCCGGCCCAGCCGCTCCGTCGCCAGCGTGGCGATGACCTCGTTGGTGTTCATGTTGGACGAGGTCCCCGACCCCGTCTGGAACACGTCCACCGGGAAGTGCGCGTCCCACTTCCCCTCGGCGACCTCCGCCGCCGCCTCCTGGATCGCCTCCGCCACGTCCTTGTCGACCACCCCGAGCTCGGCGTTCACCTTCGCCGCCGCCCCCTTGATCCGGGCCAGCGCCTCGATGTGGGCCCGCTCGATGCGCTGCCCGGAGACGGGGAAGTTCTCGACGGCACGCTGAGTCTGGGCACGCCACTTGGCGTCCGCCGGGACACGTACCTCGCCCATGGAATCGTGCTCGATCCGGTATTCGCTCATACCCGGTACAGCGATCGGGGCGCCGGGGATGTTCCGGCCCGACCCTCTCTTCAGCCCGAACGGGGGTCCAGGGGGCGGAGTCCGGCAGGGGCGGCGGGTGCGCAATCTCGGCTGCGGCGCCGGTTCCTGGAAGTCGTTCGGCTTGTTCGTCCGGCGGCACCCACCAGCCCGTCCGGCGTTTGAGGACGAGGCCGGCAGTCCGAAGGGGGGTCTGGGGCGGAGCCCCGGGCGGGGTTGAAGGGGCGGCAGCCCCTGGGGGTGGGACGGGTAGGGGCGGCGGGGGCGCAATCCCTCCCCGGCCGCCCCGACGGCGCTACGCCAGCCCCGGCCCCCGCACCGGGATCGACGTGAACGTCGGCTGCGGCGCCGGGTCCTGGAAGAAGTCGTTGCCCTTGTTCGTCCGACGGCACCACTCAGCCCGTCCTGCGTTTGAGGACGAGGCCCGTTCGGGGCCGAGCGGGGGTCTGGGGGCGGAGCCCCCAGGGCCGGGGGCGAAGGGGCGGCGCCCCTGGGGATGGGACGGGTAGGGGCGGCGGGGGCGAGATCCATCCCCCGCCGCACCAGAGGCACTACGCCAGGCCGGGGCCCCGTACGGGAATCGAAGTGAACGTCGGAGCCGGAGCGGGATCTTGGAAGAAGTCGTTGCCCTTGTCGTCCACCACGATGAACGCCGGGAAGTCCTCGACCTCGATCTTCCAGACCGCCTCCATGCCGAGCTCCTCGTACTCGACGACCTCGACCTTCTTGATGCAGTCCTGGGCGAGACGGGCGGCGGGCCCGCCGATGGAGCCGAGGTAGAAGCCGCCGTGGGCGTCGCACGCGGCGGTGACCTGCTTGCTGCGGTTGCCCTTGGCCAGCATCACCTTCGAGCCGCCCGCCGCCTGGAACTGCTCGACGTAGGAGTCCATCCGCCCGGCCGTGGTCGGGCCGAAGGAACCGGAGGCGTAGCCCTCGGGGGTCTTCGCCGGGCCCGCGTAGTACACCGGATGGTCCTTCAGGTACTGCGGCATCTCCTCACCCGCGTCCAGCCGCTCCTTGATCTTGGCGTGCGCGATGTCGCGGGCCACGACCAGGGGGCCGGAGAGGGACAGGCGGGTCTTCACCGGGTACTTGGTCAGCTCGGCGAGGATGTCGTCCATCGGCTGGTTCAGGTCGATGCGTACGACGTCGCCGTCCTGCTCCAGGTGCTCGTCCGTGGTCTCGGGCAGGAACCGCGCCGGGTCCGTCTCCAGCTGCTCCAGGAAGACGCCCTCCGCCGTGATCTTCGCGACCGCCTGACGGTCGGCCGAGCAGGACACGGCGATGGCGACCGGGCAGGACGCGCCGTGGCGGGGGAGGCGGACGACCCGTACGTCGTGGCAGAAGTACTTGCCGCCGAACTGCGCGCCGATCCCGATCCGCTGGGTGAGCTCGAAGACCTTCTGCTCCAGCTCCTTGTCCCGGAAGCCGTGACCGAGCTCGGAGCCCTCGGCCGGGATCTCGTCCAGGTAGTGCGCGGAGGCGTACTTCGCGGTCTTCAGGGCGTACTCGGCGGACGTACCGCCGACGACGATCGCCAGGTGGTAGGGCGGGCAGGCGGCCGTGCCCAGCGAACGGATCTTCTCCTCCAGGAACTTCATCATGGAGGCCTCGTTCAGGACGGCCTTCGTCTCCTGGTACAGGAACGACTTGTTGGCGGAGCCGCCGCCCTTGGCCATGAACAGGAACTTGTACGCGCCGCCGTCGGTGGCGTACAGCTCGATCTGCGCGGGGAGGTTGGAACCGGTGTTCTTCTCCTCCCACATGGTCAGCGGGGCCATCTGCGAGTAGCGCAGGTTCAGCCGGGTGTACGCGTCGAAGATGCCGCGGCTGAGGGCCTCCTCGTCACGGCCCTCGGTCAGCACGTTCTGCCCGCGCTTGCCCATGACGATCGCCGTGCCGGTGTCCTGGCACATGGGCAGCACGCCCGCCGCCGCGATGTTCGCGTTCTTCAGCAGGTCGAGCGCGACGAACTTGTCGTTGCCGGACGCCTCGGGGTCGTCGATGATGCGGCGCAGCTGCGCCAGATGGGCCGGGCGCAGATAGTGCTGGATGTCGTGGATGGCCTCCTCGGCCAGCTTGCGCAGCGCCTCCGGCTCCACCTTGAGGAAGGTCCGCCCGTCGGCCTCGAAGGTGGAGACACCCTCGGAGGTCACCAGCCGGTAGGGGGTGGTGTCCTCTCCCTGGGGGAGCAGATCGGTGTACGCGAACTCAGGCATCTCAGCCCATTCCTCACTCTACGGACGGCGGCCCGCCGACGCTGGCGGGCGCCCACCAGCGTAGAACCTGCCGCTGACGGCGAGCCTGTGAGGTAAGGCTCAGTTCGGCACGCCGAGGTTGTCCACACCCCTGGTCGCGATCTATCGCGTTTCGCTACGCTGCTGTCCGTGGACCTTCACAAGCAGACCGAACCGCGCGTCACCGAACTGCGCGCCTCGGACGCCGACCGTGACCGCATCGCCGACATCCTGCGGGACGCCCTCGCCGAGGGGCGTCTGACCGCCGACGAGCACGCCGAGCGTGTGGAGGGGGTGCTGAGCGCCAAGACGGTCGGTGAGCTGGAGGCCTTCATACGGGACCTGCCCGCCGCCCACGAGCGCCAGGCGCCCCCGGCCTACACGCCGGTACCGCCCCGCCCGACCGCCGGCGCGATACCGGCCGAGGCGGACGCCCACGTGGTGGCGGTGTTCAGCAGCGCCGTCCGCCGGGGCCGCTGGCGCGCCGGGCGACGGCTGCACGCGTACGCCGTCTTCGGCACCGTCGAGATCGACCTCAGTGAGGCGATCTTCGAGTACCAGCAGGTCGTGATCAAGGCCGTGTCGGTCTTCGGCAACGTCGAGATACGCGTCCCGGAGAACGTGTCGCTGCGCGGCACCGGCGGCGGTGTGCTCGGCGCCTTCGAGGTGGACACGCTGGATTCGGTCGAGTCCGACGCCCCCGTCGTGTACGTGGACGGATGGGCCGTGCTGGGCAACGTGGAGGCGCGGCCGAAGCGGGGCAAGCTCGTCTCGGACATCCTCGACCGCGTGCAGCGAAAGGTCGACAAGGGTTTGCGCAAACACCTGGACCGTTGACGGTCGTGAAGACGACCGGAAACGGAACGATTCGGTCCTTCGACAGCCGGCGCACAGGGTCGCGAACCAGCCGCCGCACTCCCGCGGCCCGGAACGCAGTGCATAGGCGCGCGCACAGCGGGTAGGGCTTGCTGCATCGTCTCTCGCTCGCGAAGCCGTCGTCAGGAGTAGACCGTGCTGCAACCGCCGCATTCGTCCCTGCAGGTAGCCGCCGTTCCGGCCCAGCGGGTGCCGGAGCGGGACAGGGACCAAGACGCCCCCTGGCACACCGAGGCGGTGTGCCGGCGCGACGAGGCCGGCCTGTTCTTCGCACCTTCCAAGGAACCCACCGCCGCCCGGCTGTCGCGCGAGGAAGCGGCCAAGCGGGTCTGCGCGCGCTGCCCGGTGATGGTCGAGTGTCGCGAACACGCGCTGCTCCAGCCCGAGCCGTACGGCGTCTGGGGCGGGCTGACCGCCGCCGAACGCCGTGTGGTCCTCGCCCGGCGCCGCCGCCGCGACATGGAACTCAAGAAGGCGGCACGTGCGACGAGCCGCATAGCCGCGGCGGGTTAGCCGAGCTCACCCGCATGTGAATGGGGCGCCCCCTCCGCACCGGGAGCGCCCCATTCACGTAGGACCTTCTTCTTCGCCCTGTCTTCTACTTCGCCCTGTCGAAGTCGATGGCGCTGTAGGCCCGCAGCTTGCTCAGCCGGTGCTCGGAGTCGATCCTCCGCACCGTGCCGGACCGCGACCGCATCACGATCGAGTCGGTCGTCGCGGTCTCCGACCGGTACCGCACGCCGCGCAGCAGCTCGCCGTCGGTGATCCCGGTGGCGACGAAGAACACGTTCTCGCCGGTCACCAGGTCCTCCGTGGTCAGCACCCGGTCGAGGTCGTGCCCGGCGTCGATCGCCCGCTGCCGCTCCTCGTCGTCCTTGGGCCACAGCTTGCCCTGGATGGTGCCGCCCAGGCACTTCACGGCGCAGGCCGAGATGATGCCCTCGGGGGTGCCGCCGATGCCGAGCAGCAGGTCGATGCCGGTGCCCTCGCGCAGCGCCAGGATCGAGCCGGCCACATCGCCGTCGGAGATCAGCTTGATCCGGGCGCCGGTCTCCCGGATCTCCTTGATGATGCCCTCGTGCCGGGGGCGGTCGAGGATCACCACGGTGACGTCCTCGGGCGTGGCCCGCTTGGCCTTGGCGACCCGGCGGATGTTGACCGACACGGGCGCGTCGATGTCGACGAAGTCGGCGGCCTCGGGGCCGGTGACCAGCTTGTCCATGTAGAAGACGGCGGACGGGTCGAACATCGCGCCGCGCTCGGTGGCCGCGAGGACGGCGATCGCGTTGGGCATGCCCTTGGCGGTCAGCGTGGTGCCGTCGATCGGGTCCACGGCGATGTCGACCTCGGGCCCGGTCCCGTCGCCGACGCGCTCGCCGTTGAAGAGCATCGGGGCCTCGTCCTTCTCGCCCTCGCCGATGACGACCACGCCGTTCATCGACACGGTGGAGACGAGGGTCCGCATGGCGCGCACCGCGGCGCCGTCGGCGCCGTTCTTGTCGCCGCGCCCGACCCAGCGGCCCGCGGCCATCGCCGCGGCTTCGGTCACCCGGACGAGCTCCAGGGCGAGGTTGCGGTCGGGTGCCTCGGAAGGCACATCCAGTTCGGAGGGCAGGTGATGATGCTCGGTCATCGGAGCGCACCTTTCTGATACGACGACGGCCGGATGAGGGTGATGCCCCCGACTCTATCGTTAGGCAGACAAAATGAGCAGGGGACCCCACGGATGAGCGCGTCGGGCACCTGCGACGATAGAGGGCGTGGCAGGTACGAAAGGCAAGCAGAAGACGGCCCGGGACATGATCCTCTCCCTGGGCCTGATCGGGATCGCGGCGGGGGTCATCTACCTCTTCGTCCCGCATGACGACCACGCTCCTGAGCTCAAGCGGGTCGACTACCGGGTCGAGCTCCTGACGGCGCGCCGCGCCGCGGACTACCCGGTCGCCGCGCCCGAGGGCCTGCCCGGTTCCTGGAAGGCGACCTCCGTCCGTTTCCAGGGTGACGACTTCGACCGCTGGCATCTGGGTTTCCAGAATCCCGACGGTCAGTACGTGACGGTGGAGCAGTCCACTCAGAAGCGCGCGGACTTCATCGACAGCGCCAGCCAGGGCGCCAAGGCGACCAAGGTCACCCAGAGCATCGACGGCCGGACGTGGACGCGCTACTCCGGTGGCCGTTACGAAGCCCTGGTGCTGGAGGACACCCCCGGCTCCACGACGGTGGTGGCGGGCACGGCGTCGTTCGCGGAGCTCACGAAGATGGCCGAGGCGCTGAAGATGGCGTGAGCGCCCGCACCCGCGACATGACCGAGGCCCCCGGCAGCTGCCGGGGGCCTCGGTCATGTCGTGCGGGGCCGCTCAGACGGTGGTGACGACCTCGTCGTACGCCAGTCGCGGCGAGCGCGGGTAGGAGGCGCCCTCGCCCGGCCTGCCGATGTTGACGATCACCAGCGGGGTGTGGTCGTCGTCCAGGAACTCCTTGCGGACGCCCTCGGGGTCGAAGCCGGTCATCGGGCCGGCGGCCAGACCGGCGGCGCGGACACCGACGATGAAGTACGCGGCCTGCAGGGCGGCGTTCAGCGTGGCGGAGCGCTCACGCACCGGACGCTCGGCGAAGAAGGCGTCCTTGGCCTGCGGGAAGGCCGGGAACAGGTGCGGCAGCTCCTCGTGGAACTCGTTGTCCGCGGCGAGGATCGCGACCAGCGGGGCGGCGCCGGTCTTGGCCCGATTGCCCTCGGCCATGTGCGGGAGCAGGCGCTCGCGGGCCTCGGGGGAGCGGACCAGCGTGATGCGCAGCGGGGTCTGGTTGAAAGCGGTCGGACCGAACTTGACCAGGTCGTAGATCGCCTGCACCTGCTCCTCGGTCACCGGCTCGTCGGTGAAGGCGTTGGCGGTGCGGGCCTCGCGGAAGAGCAGGTCCTGGGCGGCGGGGTCAAGAGCGAGGGGCATGGCTGAACTCTCTACGGGTGACGTCCGGATCCGGGGTACCGGACCGGCTGACGGCACGACCGTACGTCAAGGAAGTTCAAGGTTCAACCAATGCCGGAGCATGGTGATCCGCTTCACAGCCGCCGCTGCTGCTACTCCTTCGCCGCTTCCTCTTCCTCCTCGGCCAGCGCCGCGTCCAGCCGGGCCCGCGCCCCCTCCAGCCAGCGCCGGCAGACCTTGGCCAGCTCCTCGCCCCGCTCCCAGAGCGCGAGGGACTCCTCCAGCGTCGTACCGCCCGCCTCCAGCCGCCGTACGACCTCGATCAGCTCGTCCCGCGCCTGCTCGTAGCCGAGCGCCTCATCCACCTTGCCGGTCATCCACCCACCCTATGTGTCCACTCGTACGGAGAACTCGCCCTCGGCGACCCGCGCGCGCAGCGCCTCGTCCGCCGTCACCTCGCCCGGGTCGCGCACCACATGGCCGTCGGCCTTCTGCAGCACCGCGTACCCCCGCTTCAGGGTCGCGGCGGGGGAGAGGGCCACCACGCGCGCGTGCGTGTGCGTCAGCTCCGAGTCGGCGCGGTCGAGGAGATGACCGAGGGTCCGGCGGCCCCGGTCGGCGAGGGACGCCACATGGTCGGCGCGCTCGTCGATCATCCGGTGCGGATCCTCCATGCAGGGCCGCGACAGCGCATGCGCGAGCCCCCGCTCCTCACGCTCCACCAGCGCCGTCGCACACCGCCGCGCCCGGCCTCGCAGCATCCGCACCCGCTCCAGCTCCTCGCTCACGTCCGGCACGACCTTCTTGGCGGCGTCGGTCGGGGTGGAGGCGCGCAGATCGGCCACGTGATCCAGCAGCGGATTGTCCGGCTCGTGCCCGATCGCGGACACCACGGGCGTACGACAGGCGGCCACGGCCCGGACCAGCTGCTCGTCGGAGAAGGGCAGCAGATCCTCCACGCTGCCGCCGCCGCGGGCCACGATGATCACGTCGACCTCGGCGTTCTCGTCCAGCTCCTTCACCGCCTGCACGACCTGCGGGACGGCGTGCACGCCCTGCACGGCGACGTTGCGCACCTCGAAGCGGACGGCGGGCCAGCGGTGGCGGGCGTTCTCCAGCACGTCCCGCTCCGCGGCGGAGGCACGGCCGCAGACCAGCCCGATGAGCTGCGGCAGGAACGGCAGCGGCTTCTTCCGCTCGGGCGCGAACAGCCCCTCTCCCGCCAGGGTCTTCTTCAGCTGCTCCAGCCGGGCCAGCAGCTCCCCGACCCCCACCGGCCTTATCTCGGCGGCCCGCAGCGACAGCTGCCCGCGCGGGGCGTACCACTCGGGCTTCGCGAGCACGACGACACGCGCCCCCTCGCCGACCACGTCGGCGACGGCGTCGAACACCTGCCGGTAGCAGGTGACGCTCACGGAGATGTCGTACGACGGGTCGCGCAGGGTCAGGAACACCACCCCGGCACCCGGCCGCCGCGACAACTGCGTGATCTGCCCCTCGACCCACACGGCCCCGAGCCGGTCGATCCAGCCCCCGATGAGCCGCGAGACCTCGCCGACGGGGAGCGGGGCGTCCGCGGACGTGTTCACAGCCATGCGCCCGAGCGTAACGGCCGGTACCGACAACCCCGGGGGCCGCCGCCTCACGGACACGCGATCTTCGGCCCCCGGTACGCGGCCTTACGATGGGTGCCATGACTGCTTCGCCTGGCCGCCGTGTCCTGCTCGCCGCCCCCCGGGGCTACTGCGCGGGTGTGGACCGCGCCGTGATCGCCGTCGAGAAGGCCCTGGAGCAGTACGGGGCCCCGGTCTACGTCCGGCACGAGATCGTCCACAACAAGTACGTCGTGCAGACCCTGGAGAAGAAGGGCGCCGTCTTCGTCGAGCGCACGGAGGAGGTGCCGCCGGGGAACATCGTGATGTTCTCCGCGCACGGCGTCGCCCCCGTCGTCCACGAGGAGGCCGCGCGCGGCCGGCTCGCCACCATCGACGCGACCTGCCCCCTGGTCACCAAGGTCCACAAGGAAGCCGTCCGGTTCGCGGGCGACGACTTCGACATCCTCCTGATCGGGCACGAGGGCCACGAGGAGGTCATCGGCACCTCCGGCGAGGCCCCCGACCACATCCAGCTGGTCGACGGCCCCGAGGACGTCGCCAAGGTCGAGGTCCGCGACCCGTCCAAGGTCGTCTGGCTCTCCCAGACCACGCTCTCCGTCGACGAGACCATGGAGACGGTCGACGCCCTGAAGGAGAAGTTCCCGCAGCTCATCTCCCCGCCGAGCGACGACATCTGCTACGCCACGCAGAACCGCCAGCTCGCCGTGAAGCAGATGGGCGCCCAGGCCGAGCTGGTGATCGTGGTCGGCTCCCGCAACTCCTCCAACTCCAAGCGGCTCGTCGAGGTCGCCAAGCTGGCCGGCGCCCGCGAGGCCTACCTCGTGGACTTCGCCAGCGAGATCGACGAGGCCTGGCTGCGGGACGTGACCACGGTCGGCGTCACCTCCGGCGCCTCCGTGCCCGAGGTCCTGGTCGAAGAGGTCCTGGAGTGGCTCGCCGAGCGCGGCTACGGCGACGTGGAGATCGTCAAGGCGGCCGAGGAGTCCATCACCTTCTCGCTGCCGAAGGAACTCCGCCGCGACCTGCGCGAGGAGGCCGCCGCGCTGGTGGCCGAGCGGGGCGGTTCGGGTACGCCCCAGGCGTGAGCGGCGCTACCTCCCGGACCTGACCGACAGTCGTACGTCGTAGCGTGGAGTCATGCAGATCTTCGGTGTGGACATCGGCGGATCCGGGATCAAGGGTGCTCCCGTGGACCTGGAGAGGGGGGACCTGGCCCAGGAACGCTGCAAGGTGCTCACCCCGCACCCGGCGACGCCGGACGGGGTGGCCGACGGCGTGAAGCAGGTCGTCGAGCACTTCGGCTGGACGGGCCCGGTCGGGCTCACCTTCCCGGGCGTGGTCACGGGCGGGGCGACGGTGCGTACGGCGGCGAACGTCGACAGCGGCTGGATCGACACGGACGCGCGGGCGTTGTTCAGCGGACGGCTGGGCGGCCTGCCGGTGACCGTGGTCAACGACGCGGACGCGGCGGGCGTCGCCGAGATGGAGTTCGGCGCCGGTCAGGGCCGCCGGGGCACGGTCATCCTGCTCACCTTCGGCACCGGCATCGGCAGCGCCGTCTTCGTGGACGGCACCCTCGTCCCCAACACCGAGCTCGGCCATCTGGAACTGCACGGCCACGACGCGGAGAAGCGGGCCTCCAGCAAGGCCAAGGAGGACCACGACCTCACCTGGGAGCAGTGGGCGCACCGGGTGCAGAAGTACCTCGCCCACGTCGAGATGCTCTTCTCCCCGGAGCTGTTCATCATCGGCGGCGGAGTGAGCCGCAAGGCGGGCAAGTTCCTGCACCTCATCGAGGGCATCAAGGCCGAGATCGTCCCCGCGCAGCTGCAGAACAACGCGGGGATCGTGGGGGCGGCGATGCGGGCGGCCAAGAACGGGTAGTCCGGGCGCTGCCGACGGGTGGCCGGTCCGGGTGGTCAGCCCGGCCGGCGCCGCGCCGTCCGGCGGCGCACCAGCTGCACCCGCCGTACGAGCACCATCGAACCGGCGACGAGCGTCCCCCCGTACAGCCACCCCGCCTGTGTGGCCAGCGCGGTCACCAGGCCCATGACCCGGCCTCCCATGCCCCCGGTGCTGTCGGCCACGGGGACCAGGCCCACGGTGAAGGCGATCGGCGCGACCACGGGCGCGGTCAGCAGGTCGCCCTCGCGCACCCACAGCGCGGTCAGCACGCACACCGGCAGGAACAGCACGCCGTACATCGTGAGGGACGCCCCGAACAGCAACTGGTCCAGGCAGCCCAGCAGGAACATCGCCGCCGCGCCGAACAGCCCCCCACCCAACCCGGTGAGCCTGGGGTTCGGCAGCCGTCGTGCCGCCGCGCCGGGCCGGGCCGTCCCCGGGGCGGGCCGTCGCTCGTCCCCCGGGCGCCGTCTGGCCTGCGGCGGCAGGGGCGTCGGTCGTGTACCTCGTCGCGGTCCGTGTCGCTCGGGTGGCGTCCTGTGTTGCTCCACTGGACCAACCTAGGTTGGTTTATGTGCCGAACGGGTCATCAGACACGCCGTTGGCCGGAGCTCGCCCCAGCAATCCCCAGGGCCGCCGGGCCCATATCGGGGACGCCGTAGACTGGTGGATCGGCCGGTCCCCTGGCCCCTCACCTCCTGGCAGCCTCTGGCCCTCTCACGTACGGGAAGTCGCAACGTGTCGCTCACGATCGGAATCGTCGGTCTGCCCAATGTCGGCAAGTCGACCCTGTTCAACGCCCTGACCAAGAACGACGTGCTGGCGGCCAACTACCCGTTCGCCACGATCGAGCCCAACGTCGGTGTGGTCGGCGTCCCCGATCCCCGTCTGGCCAAGCTGGCCTCGATCTTCAAGTCGGAGCGGATCCTGCCGGCCACCGTCGACTTCGTCGACATCGCTGGCATCGTGCGCGGCGCCTCCGAGGGCGAGGGCCTGGGCAACAAGTTCCTGGCCAACATCCGTGAGTCCGACGCGATCTGCCAGGTCATCCGCGCCTTCAAGGACGAGAACGTCGTCCACGTCGACGGCAAGGTCTCGCCCAAGGACGACATCGAGACGATCAACACCGAGCTGATCCTCGCCGACCTCCAGACCATCGAGAAGGTCCTGCCCCGCCTCCAGAAGGAGTCGCGGATCAAGAAGGACGTGGCGCCGAAGGTCAAGGCCGTCGAGGAGGCCAAGGAGATCCTCGACAAGGGCGACACCCTCTTCTCCCAGGGCATCGTCCAGGGCAGCGAGCGCGCCGAGCTTCTGCACGACCTGCACCTGCTCACCACCAAGCCCTTCCTCTACGTCTTCAACGTCGACGAGGACGAGCTGACGGACGACGCCTTCAAGGACGAGCAGCGCGCCCTCGTCGCCCCCGCCGAGGCGATCTTCCTCAACGCCAAGCTCGAAGCGGACCTCGCCGAACTCGACGAGGACGAGGCCCTGGAACTCCTCCAGTCCGTCGGCCAGGACGAGCCCGGCCTCGCCACCCTCGCCCACGTCGGCTTCCGCACCCTCGGCCTGCAGACCTACCTCACCGCCGGCCCCAAGGAATCCCGCGCCTGGACCATCAAGAAGGGCGCCACCGCCCCCGAGGCCGCCGGTGTCATCCACACCGACTTCCAGAAGGGCTTCATCAAGGCCGAGGTCATCTCCTTCGACGACCTGGTCGAGACCGGCTCCGTCGCCGACGCCCGCGCCAAGGGCAAGGCGCGGATGGAGGGCAAGGAGTATGTGATGCAGGACGGGGATGTGGTGGAGTTCCGCTTCAACGTCTGAGCGGATGAAATAACACCACGTCACTGACGTGGCAAACCTGCAGCTCAGAAGGGGGCGGACGCTATCGAGTCCGCCTCCTTCGTCGTCACCGTGCTGGATGGGTGCTGGATATTCTGAGGTGGGCTCAGCGGCAATCAGGTCTCATGAACGGTGGACCGGTGTCCCACATGAACGACCCAGACCACCAGCTCCCCGTTTGTCGATCGTGTAGACCACGCGGTAGTCGCCGACGTGCAGACGGCGTCGTTCGGGCTGGGACACGAGTGCGGTGGTGTTGAAGCCGAGAGGGTCGGTCTCCAGCTCGGTCAGCTCGGCCATGCCGTGCAGTCCTGACCGAGCCGGTCGTACGGTTCGGCACGTCACGGACAGGGGCCGGCGCATCCAGCGTCCGGCCCCTTGCTCAGAATCCGCCCCCGACGGCCCGGTCGTACACCCTGGGCTCCGTGACCCATCCGGCCACCAGGACCAGCCCCGTGCCGCGGTCCGTGGCGAGGAAGCCGAAGGGGCGGTCGAAGACGGCGCGGACGACGGTGGTTTCGTGGCGGTACTGGGGGACGGAGCCCGGCGCGGCCATCACGGCCGAGACAGAGGCGGCGCGGAAGCCCAGGGCGCCGAACTGGGCGACCGTCGACTGGCGGGCCGCCCCGATGGCGAGCGGGGCGGTGCTCATGCCGGGGAAGTGGCTCTGCCGGAGGTCGCGTGCCGTCGTGAGGCCGAACAGGCGGTCCAGCGCCAGCAGATCGTGGTCCGCCCGTACGTCGTACGCCACGGTCGTCACGTCGAGCGTCACCGGCTCCGGGGAGACGGACGGCTCCCGCTCGACGTAGAGTCCGGGCCCCACGTGCCCGTACGGCAGCTGCCCGCCCCCGGTCGGCGCCAGCCCGCGCTCCACGACGGCCACGCCCGCGCCCAGCACCTGCCCGGGCGTCATCCGCTCCTCGCCGAGGACGAGGTGGACGTCGAGGCCGTTGTCGCCGGGCACCTTCAGGGCCGTGACGAATCCGTCGGGGGTGTTCGCCACCCCGACCCGGTCCGGCCGGACACCCCTGCGGTGCAGCCCCAGCAGCGTACGGCCCCGCCACGGTCCGGCATCCGGGCTCAGCATCCGCTCGCTGAAGGGGCGCGGCCAGTCGGTGCGCAGCGCCAGGGCAGTGGCGAGGACCATCCGGGCGTCCCGGTTCAGTGTGACCGGCATGCGCTCGACGAGGCCGCCGGTGTGCTTCGCCGCCCAGGCGTTCAACGCCTCCTGGTCGGTGATGAGATCGCCGCTCAGCACCCCGTGCGTCTCGGCCGGCAGCCCCGCCCGCCACTCCTCCCGCAGGGGGAGCGCCCGGTCCGTCCACAGGCCGAGGGCGGCATCCAGCCCGGGTATCGCACTCATTCCGGCCAGTAACTCCCGGGCCGCTCCCGCCGCCTGCTCGGCGGGCAGCCCCAGGGCGTCCGCCAGCTCCGCCCGGGCCGGGCCGGCCGCCCCGTCGGCCAGGAAGGCCAGCAGCGGCCAGACCCCGGCCGCCGAGAACACCGTGCCGCCCGTGCCGCCCTCCGCGGCCCACGCCCAGCGCGCGGTCAGCGCGTTGACCGCGCGTACCGCCGTCGTCCCAGTCACTTGTCGTCCCCCAACTTGTCGTCCCCCAATTCGTCGTCCCCCGACTCGCGGTCCCCCGAGTCGTGGTCACCCCACTCGTCGTCACTCCACTCCGGAAACGGCAGCGGATCCGTCACCCAGCCCGCCGCGAGCACCAGCCGCGAGTGCCGGTGCAGGGCGAGGAAGCCGAAGGGACGGTCGAAGCGTGCGCGGATCGTCGTCGTCACGAAGCGCAGATCCGGGACGCCGCCCGCGACCGCGCCGAACGCCGTCACGGCGGCGGCCCGGAAGCCCAGCGCGCCGAACCGGGCCGTCGTGGCCTGCTCGGCCGAGCCGATGGCCAGCGGGTGGCCGCTGACGCCCGGGAAGTGGCCCTGCCGGGCGTCCTGTGCCGTGGTGAGCCCGAACAGGCGGTGCAGCGCCAGCAGGTCGTGGTCGGCCCGCAGGTCGAAGGCGACCGTCGTCACGTCGAGCGACGGCGGCTGCGGGCGCCCGCGGCGTTCCCTGACCACGCTCAGGCCCGGTCCCGCGTCCCCGTACGGGAGCCGGGGCCCGGGCACCACCGCCGACCGGTCTGCCAGCAGGTCCACGCCCGCGCCCAGCACCTGTCCGGGCGTCATCCGCTCCTCGCCCAGCAGCAGATGGACGTCGAGGGCGTTGTCGCCGAGGACCTTCAGCTCGGTGACGAAGCCGTCGGGTGTGTCCGCGACGCCGATCCGGTCCAGCACGGCGGTCGAGCGGAAGAGGCCCAGTCGCGGGGGCTCGCCCCAGGACGTGCGGGCGGTCTCCAACGGTATTTCGTGAAAGGGCCGCAGCCACTCGGTCCGCATCGCCAGCGCACTCGCCAGCACCAGCTCGGTGTCCTTCGTCAGCCCGACCGGCATACGGTCGACGAGACCCCCCGTGCGCCGCGCCGCCCATGCGTCCAGCGCCTTGCGCGTGGCGCCGAGGTCGTCCGTGAGCACCCCGTGCGTGCCCGTGGGCAGCCCGGCCGCCCATTCCTCGCGGAGTTCCAGCGTGCGCCGGGTCCACAGCCCCACGGCCGTGTCCAGGCCGCGCATGTCGTCCATCGCGGCGAGCAACTCCCGGGCCGCTGCCGCCGCCTGTCCGGCGGGCAGCCCGAGGGCCTCCGCCAGTTCGGCCCGTGCCGCCCCCGCCGCCCCGTCGGCCAGGAAGGCCAGCAGCGGCCAGACCCCGGCCGCGGAGAACACCGTGCCCCCGTCCGCGGCCCCCGCCCACCGGGCGGTGAGTCGGTTCACCGCCCGGACCGTCGCCTTCGCGACCCGCATTCCACCCCCACCGGCAGCGCGCTTACCATGCGCGCAGTCGTACGTCAGTTCAACCGTCGGTTTCGCCGTCAGTTCGGCACTGCCGCCGCCCCAACCCCAGGAGCACGGTACCCGTGTCCATACCTCCGCCCCCCGGCCCCCAGCGGCCCGACGGCTCCTTCCCGCCGCCTTCGCCGTACTCGCCGTACCCTCAGGGACCTTACGGACAGCAGCCCCAGGGCCCCTACGGGCAGCCGCCGTACCAGCCCTGGACGCAGGGCTACAGCCCGTACAACCGCCCGGCGCCGGTGAACGGGCTCGGCATCGCCGCCCTGGTGCTGGGCATCCTCTGCTTCCTGCCGGGGGTGGGGCTGGTGCTGGGGCTGGTCGCGCTGGCGCGGATCAGGAAGCGGGGCGAGCGCGGGAAGGGCATGGCGATCGCCGGCTGTGTGCTGTCCGGGATCGGGCTCGCGCTGTGGGGGGTGGCACTGGCCACGGGCGGGGCGGCCGACTTCTGGCAGGGCGTCAGGGAGGGCGCGCGCGGCGGCGCGGGCATCACCCTCGCCAAGGGCGAGTGCTTCAACGCGCCCGGCGGCTCACTGGAGGGCGAGACGTACGACGTCGACAAGGTGCCCTGCGCCGGGGAGCACGACGGCGAGGTGTTCGCCTCCTTCCGACTGCGCGGCGGCGGCTCGTATCCGGGCGACGCCTCCATCACGGACCGGGCGGGCGAGCGCTGTTACGGCCTGCGGGACGGCTACGCGATGGACGGCTGGGCCGTTCCGGCCGACGTCGACGTCTACTACCTCACCCCCACCCGGGACAGCTGGGCGGTCGGCGACCGCGAGGTCACCTGCGTGTTCGGCAGCACCGACGAGGGTGCCGCGCTGACCGGCTCGCTGCGCAACGACGAGACCGTCCTCGACGCCGACCAGGTCGCCTATCTGAAAGCCGCGCACGTCCTCAACGCGGCCATGGACACCGCGCCCGACGCGGAGTACGTCGAGGACGACCTGCCCGGCCACAAGGCCTGGGCGGGGCGCGTCACGGCGGCCCTCGGCAAGCAGGCCGGGATGCTGCGCGGGCACACGTGGCCGGCGGGCGCGAAGAAGCCGGTCGCCGCGCTGGCCGACGACCTCGACAAGGCCCGGGCGGAGTGGGCGAAGGCCGCGAAGTCAGCCGACGCCGACGGCTTCTACACGCACTACGACAAGGGCTTCGAGCTCATCGACCCGGACCGGACGGTCACCGCGCGCAAGGCTCTGGGGCTGACCACCACCCCGCCGTCCCCCGACGACACCGGCCTGGAGGTGTGAGGGCGGCCATAAGGGGGAGAAACTGCCTGCGTAAAGCCCTCCCCATGCAGATGTCATCACATCGAGTGATTCTCTGGCCTTTGCTTGCACGGCACAACCCAGGGTTGCCACGCTGTTGCTGTCTGTACAACCTGATGGGAGCCGCTTGTGACTTTCGGTGAGCAGCCGGCGTATCTGCGGGTCGCGGGTGACCTCCGCAAAAAGATCGTCGACGGTCGGCTGCCGCCCCACACCCGCCTCCCGTCCCAGGCCAGGATCCGCGAGGAGTACGGCGTCTCGGACACGGTCGCCCTCGAGGCGCGCAAGGTGCTCATGGCCGAGGGGCTGGTCGAGGGCCGCTCCGGCTCCGGGACGTATGTGCGCGAGCGGCCCGTGCCCCGGCGCATCGCGCGCTCCGGCTTCCGGCCGCCCGCCGGTGCCACCCCGTTCCGGCAGGAGCAGGCCGACGCCGCCGCGCGCGGCACCTGGGAGTCCCGCAGCGAGCAGGCCGAGGCGAGCGGCGCCATCGCCGAGCGGCTCGGCGTCCAGGTGGGCGACCGCGTGATGTGCACCAAGTACGTCTTCCGGGACGCCGGCGAGCCGATGGCGCTCTCCACCTCCTGGGAGCCTCTCGCGGTCACCGGCCGCACGCCCGTGATGCTGCCCGAGGAGGGCCCGCTCGGCGGCATGGGCGTCGTCGAGCGCATGCGCGCCATCGACGTCATCGTCGACAACGTCACCGAGGAGGTCGGCGCCCGCCCCGGCCTCGCCGAGGAGTTGCTCACCCTGGGCGGGGTCCCGGGCCATGTCGTCGTGGTCGTCCAGCGCACGTACTACGCCTCCGGCCGCCCGGTCGAGACCGCGGACGTGGTGATCCCCGCCGACCGTTACCGGGTCGCGTACCACCTCCCAGTGAAGTAGCGCACACCCCCGGGGTAGTTGCTTCTTTCATCCACCCGATTCCCGCCCACGCGCCAGCCGTTGGAATCCGGCCGTTTTCGCAGGTGGCTCCCGGTGTGCCCGGCATGCCGTCAATCCGATGCATCGAAGCGCACGGACGGCGCACTCGTCATCGTGCGCCCCCTGCGTTCTGGCCGGTTGCGTACCTCTTGGTGAAAAGCCGTATTCGCTGCGTGAAGGTTAGGCGTACGCTCGGGCATATGCGGACTGCGGTTTCCTCAGCGGGCGGGGCACGGCGGGGGCCGGGAACGGGAGACGGGCGGGCGAGGACCGGAAGAAGAAGAGGTGGGGAGCGATGAGCGACGCCAACGGCACGGTCCTGATGCCCTGGCTCGTCATCCGGCAGGACGACAACGGCAATCGCTACCGCGTGGGCCGGTACGCGACCCGCGCCGAGGCGCAGAAGATCGCCGACAGCCTCGACGACCGCGGACACAAGCAGATCTACTGGGTGGAGCGCATCGGCCAGAACGGAAGCGGCTCGCGCGCCTGAACCCCGGCCCGGCACCGACAGTAGGCTCCGGCGCATGACGGAACGGATCGTGGTGGTCGGAGCCGCCCTGCTCGACGACGGCCGCCTGCTCGCCGCGCGCCGTAGTGCGCCTCCCGAGCTGGCCGGCCGCTGGGAGCTGCCCGGCGGCAAGGTGGAACCCGGCGAGTCGCCCGAGGACGCCCTGGCGCGCGAGCTGCGCGAGGAACTCGGCGTCGACGCCGAGGTCGTCGAGCGGGTACCGGGGGAGTGGCCGCTGAGGCCGCCGTACGTGCTGCGCGTGTGGACCGCCCGCCCGCGCCCCGGTTCCCCCGGCCCCGAGCCCCTCCAGGACCACGACCGACTGCGCTGGCTCACGCCGGACCAGGTCTGGGACGTGGACTGGCTCGACCAGGACGTTCCGGCGGTGCGAGAGGTGACCGCGTACCTCCGCTGAGGGCCGGACCGCACGGAATCCAGGGCGTACGCCGATCGTGTCACTGCGCGCCCTCCAGGGCGGTACTCGCCCCCGGATATCGGGTATGTGCCCATTAACCCCATGAAACTGGACATGGGTGGGCTCGCTGGCCTGGGAAGTGATCGGCGTGTTCGACACCGAAGGCGACTGCGCCGAGTGGACCTTTCCCGCGGAGCCGGGCGCCGTGCGCTCCGCCCGCGGAGCGGTTCGCGACCAACTGCGCGACTGGCGCCTCGACAGCCTCGCCGACCTCGCGGCCCTCCTGGTCAGCGAGCTGGTGACGAACTCCCTGCGGCACGCCACCGGCCCCATCGGCGTACGCCTGGTGCGCCCCGCCGGACTCGGCGACACCCTGCTGGTGGAGGTCTCCGACCCGCTCCCGGACCCGCCGCGCGAGCGCGCCCCCCGCCCCGACGAGGAGAGCGGGCGCGGTCTCCAACTGGTCGCCGGTTCCTCGCGCCGCTGGGGCACCCGGCCGGGGGCCGCCGGCAAGACGGTCTGGTTCGAACTCGCCTTGCCCGGTTGAGCGCCGGCGCGCGTTGTACATGTCCGACAGCGCTGTCCAGGGACCGGTTCCGGTCGGGGACCGTTGTCGTCGCGCGGGATTCGATGCCGTGTTCCCTGGTTAGAAGACTGGAAGTGTTGTCGCGGCCGGGACCGAAAAGCACCGGGAACGTGCTGTGATCGTGAACACCGTGTTGTGCGGCGCCGTAGTGCTGGATACTGCGGGCAGCCGCCCCCGGTGACCGGTGCCGGACGCGGTGAGCTGGAGGGGACGGTTCGCGTGAGCGAGATACCAGCGAAGGCCACGGAGTCCGAGGACCCGTCGGACGGCGCGAGGGCGGAGGCCGCAGGCGAGCTGCCGCCCGGGGACGCCATGTGGCAGAGCAGTCCGCCCGGCTCCATCTACGACTACATCAAGGTCGCTTCCTTCTCCATCAGTGCCGGAGGACTCGTCGACCAGTGGAGTCTGCGCGCCGAGCAGCTCTTCGGCATCCCCGCCGAGCGCGCCGTCGGCATGGACCCCATAGAGGCCTTCATCGACCGCGATCTGCACGAGCGCGGCCAGCGGAAGATGGCCGAGATCCTCGACGGACGGGAGTGGACCGGGGTGGTCCCCTTCCGGATGCCGGACACGGCGGACGGGGAGCGCGGGCAGGAGGGCCTCGCCGAGGTCTATGTGATGCCGACCCGCACCGCGGAGGGTGACAAGGCCGCCGTCTGTATCGTCGTCGACGTCCGTACTCTGCGCAGCATCGAGACCGATCTCGCCGCCTCGCAGGCGATATTCGGTCAATCTCCGTTCGGCTTCCTGCTGATCGACACCGACCTGCGGGTCCGCCGCGCCAACCATCGGTTCGCCTCCATCTTCGGCGGCACCCCCGACGACCACCGGGGCCTCGGGGTCCACGACTATCTGCCGCGCGGCGAGGCCGAGCGGGTCGCGGCCACCCTGCGCCGGGTCCTGGAGAACGGCAACTCCATCACGGACATGCACGTCACGGGCTTCGTGCCGGGCTCGGAGGAGCGCCGGCACTGGTCCGTCAACCTCTACCGGGTGCACAGCGGCAGCGGCCGGCCGATCGGCGTCGCCTGGCTCGGCACCGACATCACCGCCCGCCGCGCCGCCGCCCGCGAAGCCGCCGCCGCACGGCGCAATCTCGCCCTCCTCAACGAGGCGGGCGCCCGCATAGGGAACTCCCTCGACCTCGAGACCACCGCCCGCGAACTCCTCGACGTGGTCGTCCCCGGCTTCTGCGACCTCGCCACCGTCGACCTCTACCAGGGCCTGCTGGCCGGCGACGAACGCCCGCCCGGACTCGCCGACGGCAGCGCGGAACTGCGCCGCGTCGCCTTCGCCAGCGCCGTCTCCGACGCGCCCTTCATCGGCGGCGGCACCCCCGTCGCGGTCGGCGCGGTCCACCACTACCCCTTCAACTCGCCCTGCGCGGACGCCCTGCGCACCGCCCGCCCGCAGACCGTCCCCGCCGAGGAGGGCGGCATCGTCCAGTCCACGCTGGCCGTCCCGATGGTCGCCCACGACACGGTCGTGGGGCTCGCGCAGTTCGCCCGTACGAAGGGCAGCGAGCCGTTCGGCGAACGTGACCGGGATCTGGCGGTCGAGTTGGCGGCACGGGCCGCGGTGTGCATCGACAACGCCCGCCTCTACCGCCGCGAGCACGAACGCGCGCTGATACTGCAACGCTCCCTGCTCCCGCCCGGCGACCCGGAGGCCTCCGGCCTGGACATCGCCTGCCGCTACCTGCCCGGCAACGCGGCGACGGAGGTGGGCGGCGACTGGTTCGACGTCATAGAACTGCCCGGTCACCGCACCGCATTGGTGGTCGGGGACGTGATGGGCCGGGGCCTGCGCGCGGCGGTCGCGATGGGCGAACTCCGCACCGCGGTCCGTACCCTCGCCCTCCTCGACCTCGAACCGGCCGAGGTCCTCGCCGCGCTGGACGAGATCGCCCGCGGCCTCGGCACCCCCGGCGGTGTCCAGCAGGCGACCCGCACGGCCCGCCAGCCCCGGGACGCCGACCTGTCCGAGGTCTACCTCGCCACCTGCGTCTACGCGGTCTACGACTCGGTGACCAGGCGGTGCACCTTCGCCAACGCCGGCCATCTGCCGCCGGTGCTGGTGGAACCCGGCGAGCCGGCGCTGATGCTGGACGTGCCGCCCGGGATGCCGCTGGGCGTGGGCGGCGAGCCCTTCGAGGAGGTGGAGGTCGATCTCCCCGAGGGCGCCCTGCTGGCGCTCTACACGGATGGACTGGTCGAGTCCCGAGACCACCCCCTGGACGAGGGCCTCCAGGCCTTCGTGGGAGCGCTGACCGACCCCTCCCAGCCGCTGGAGGACGTCTGCGACCACGTCCTCAACACCCTCGACACCCACCACGGCGAGGACGACATCGCGCTGCTGATGGCCCGTGTCCAGGGCCTGCCGGCCGAGTCCGTCGGCGACTGGACCCTGCCGCGGGAGCCGCGCAGCGTGGGCCGCGCCCGCGAGTACGCGCGCGGCCAGCTGCTCAGCTGGGATCTGGAACCCCTGGTCGACACCACGGAGTTGCTGGTCAGCGAGCTGGTCACCAACGCCCTGCGGTACGGCGAGGGCGAGATAAGGCTGCGCCTGCTGCTGGACCGCACCCTGGTCTGCGAGGTCTGGGACTCCGGCCTGGTCCAGCCCCGCCGCCGCCGCGCGCGCGACACCGACGAGGGCGGCCGGGGCCTGCAACTGGTCGGTCTCCTCAGCGCGGCCTGGGGCTCCCGCCGCACCCCCCGGGGCAAGACGGTCTGGTTCGAACTCCCCCTCCCCGGCGGTGAGAACGGCCTGACGGACCCGGCGGAGGCGTTGCTGAGCCTGTTCTGACGCCCCCTAAGGCTTCGTAAGACTCCGGCGCCCCCGTGTCTCCGGGCCCCCGAAGCACGCCGGAGGGCCGCCGTCGGGTTCCTCGGCGAGGAGGACGCCGCCGAGGACGGCGCCGCTGAGGCCGGTCGTGGGGTCGTCGGGGTAGAAGGTTCCGTGGGTGCGGACGTCGCGCTCGGCGAGGTCCCGGGCCTCCCGGGCCAACCGGTCGGCGGCCAGGACGGATCCCGGGGTGCCCGCGCCCAGGAGCCGGACGGCCTCGGCCAGCCACGTACGGGCCTCGGCGCCGACGGCCCCCCGGTGCGTGCCGATGAAGTCCTCCGCGGCGCCGACCGCACTGCGGGCGGCCAGCCGCCCGGCCGCCGCCACCACCCCGGCACGCCCGCCCCCCAAGGGCTCGACGGCCCGAACGATGTGCCGCAGGGCGGCCTGCGGGTCGTACGTCCCCCCGGTCAGCTCCTGCCGTACGGCGCTCAGCACACCGTCGGCCCGGGCGAGCCGCGCCCGCAGTTCGCCGACGGGCACCTCGGCCGGCCCCGCCTGACGGGCCGCCGCGATCTCCGCCTCCGCGCCGGTCAGCGCCGCCGGCACCAGCGCCGCCGCCTCCCGCACCTCGGCCGCGAGCCGTTCCACGCCGGTGACCAGGGTGTCGGCCTGGGCGACGGCACCCTCGGCGGCGCGCAGATGGCGGGCCGCCGACTCGTAGGCACCCGAATCGGCCTCCTGGCGGCAGGCGTTGAGGTGACCGGTGGCGAACAGCAGCCGGTCCTTGGCCTGTTCGAGATACCCCGTGACCGGCTCCACGGCCGACGCGGTGAACCGCTCGCCCAGCCCGCCCAGGGTCACCGCCGCCCCGCCCGTCCGCCCGGCCAGTTCCCGGAACCGCCCCTCCGCGACCTCCAGCGCCTCATCCACCCCCTGCTCCAGTGCCCGCAGCCGGTCGAACCCGGGCGCCTCGGTGTCCAGTCGCCGCCCGGTCTCCGCGCACCGCCCGACGACCCCCACCAGCGCCTGCCGCCGGGCGGCTTCGTCCTCCGGCACGCCCTGCTCGTACCGCCGCCGTATCGCGAACGCGGCCGCCAGTTCCGTCTCCGCGGCCCGCAGCGCCCGTACGAACGGCTCCACCGCCTCCGCCCCGGACAGCGCCTCGGCGAAGCCGAGTTCCTCCCGGCTGGTGCGCACACTGTCGTCCGCGACGACCAGCGCGGCGCGCGCCTGCCGCTCGAACTCGGCCGCCGACGCCACGGGCGGCCGCACCGACACCATCCCGGGCGTCGTACGGGTCCGGGCCCGCCGGGTGCGCCGCAGGTACCCGTATCCGGCCAGCACCCCCGCCGCGCCCACCGCCACGAGCGGCAGCAGGAGATCGGTGGGGGAGGTCTCGTCCCGCTCCGGCGCGGCGGCACTCGCGACCGGCCCGGTGCGGGCGGCGGGAACCGGATCTTCGGCGCTGATCGTCATCCCCGGCAACACCAGCCACACGGCCCCGGCCGCACCGCCCAGCACGGCGTGCGCCACCCGCACGGCTATGTGCGACGTGGCGTGCCGCGGCCGGCCCCGGATCAAGGTTGACGTCACATTTCGGAGCGTATGGGCAGGTAACGGGCTCCGCGACCGGGGCGGGCGGTCGGGGGACGGGGACGACCAGGACAGGGGGTACGGGGATGGACACGGAACCGACGGAGGACCGGACACCGCCGGTCCAGGCCGAGGAGCGGCCCGCCGACACGCGGGCCGAACCCGAGGCGAAGACCAGGCCGAGGCCCTACCGCCGCTGGGTCAGGAGAATCGCCCTCGCCCTGACCCTCCTGTTCGTCCTCCCCCTCCTCACCGCCGAAACGGCCCTCCGCATCAACTACACCGGTGACCCGGCGGACGGCACGTACACCCGGGACAAGGACGCCATCTGGCTCGGCCACGCCTGGGTGGACGGCAGAAAGAAGGACCAGGACGTCAAAGTCCTCGCCCGCCGCCTGCGAGGCACCGGCATCCGCGACCTGTACGTCCATTCCGGCCCCCTGGAGCACGACGGCACCCTCCCGGAATCGGCCTACCCCAAGGCGCGTTGGCTGATAGCCGCCGTCCACCGGGAACTCCCCGGCGTCCGGGTCCAGGCCTGGCTGGGCGACGTGCTGGCCAGCGAGTCACCCCACGGCCTGCGCCTGGAGCGCGCGGCCACCCGCGCCGCCGTCGTCCGCTCCACCCGCGAGATCCTCGCCGCGGGTTTCGAGGGCGCCCACTTCGACCTGGAGCCCCTCCACTCCGGCAACCGCGACTACCTTGGCCTCCTCGACGACCTGCGCCGTGTCACCCGCGCCCGGCACGCCCTGCTCTCCGTCGCCGCCCACCAGATCGACCCGGTGCCCGCCTTCCACTCCTTCTGGGGCACCACCACCGGCCACCCCAAGTGGTGGTCGCAGGCGTACTTCGGCGAGGTGGCACGCCGCGTCGACCAGATCGCCGTCATGTCGTACGACACCATGCAGCCGCTGCAGAGCCTGTACGGCGGCTATGTCGCCCAGCAGACCTCGCTGGCCCTGGAGGTCACCCCGGCGTCCACCGACCTCCTGATGGGCCTGCCCTTCTACCACGAGAACCGTTTCGGCCACTGGAATCACGCCGAGACCGTGCCGGCCGCCGTCCGGGGTGTCCGCCTGGGTCTCTCCCGCACCGACGCCGACCGCGCCCGCTTCGGTGTCGCCCTGTACGTGGACTTCGCGGCGACGGAGGACGACTGGGCGGCGTACCGGAAGGACTGGGCAAACTCCCGGTCATGACCCGCTCCCGTACCTGGTGCGGGTCATGACCGCCGTGCGACGGTGATCGCCATGCACATCTACTTGGTGGTCATCGGCGCGCTGCTCGTGACGCTGATGGCGGTGTTCGGCATCGCGGGCGTCACCACCGGCTGGGTGGTGCCGCTGGGCAGGCACCGGATCCTGCGGCCGAAGCTGTGGGGGTACGGCCAGCTGATGGGCGCGGCCGGGGCGTCCCTGTGGATGTTCCTCGGCGTGTTCCCCGCCAGGTTCGACGTGCTCCCGCTCATCGGCTGGTTCGTGTTCATGGGGAGCCTGGTCGTTGCGAAGCTGGCCCAGCGCCCCGGCCGTACCCACGTACTGCCCCCTACGAACTCCGCCTCCTGATCTTCGACCCCAGCCAGACCAGCGGGTCGTACTTGCGGTCGACGGCGCGTTCCTTCAGGGGGATGAGCGCGTTGTCCGTGATCTTGATGCCCTCGGGGCAGACCTCCGTGCAGCACTTGGTGATGTTGCAGTAGCCGAGGCCGTGCTCGTCCTGGGCCGTGCGCCCTCGGTCCAGGCCCGTCTCCTCGGCCGCGTCCAGGGGATGCATGTCCAGCTCCGCCACCCGCATCAGGAAGCGCGGGCCGGCGAACGCGGTCTTGTTCTCCTCGTGGTCGCGCACCACATGGCAGGTGTCCTGGCACAGGAAGCACTCGATGCACTTGCGGAACTCCTGCGACCGCTCCACGTCCTCCTGCATCATGCGGTACTCGCCGGGCGCGAGAGAGGCCGGCGGGACGAAGGCGGGGACCTCCCTGGCCTTCTGGTAGTTGAAGCCGACGTCCGTCACCAGGTCGCGGATCACTGGGAAGGCGCGCAGCGGGGTCACGGTGATCGTCTCCTCGCGGTCGAACACCGACATGCGCGTCATGCACAGCAGCCGGGGACGCCCGTTGATCTCCGCGGAGCACGAACCGCACTTGCCCGCCTTGCAGTTCCAGCGCACCGCCAGGTCCGGCGCCTGGGTGGCCTGGAGGCGGTGGATGATGTCGAGCACCACCTCGCCGTCGTTGACCTCGACCTTGAAGTCCTCCAGGCCGCCGCCCCCCACATCACCCCGCCACACCTTGAAGCGGGCCTCGTAGCTGCTCACTCGTACAGCTCCTCTTCGGCGAGGTACTTGACCAGCTCCTCCTTCGCGAAGAGGGCGAGCAGGTCGGGGCGGATGGGTTCGGTGGTCTCCCGTACGAGCTGGATCTGGCCGCGGACCGGGTCGGTCGCCGCCGGTCCGCCCGTGGGGTCGGTGAGCCGGCACAGCAGGTTGACCCGCCGCCAGGCGCGGTCCATCGACGGGAAGTCCTCGCGGGTGTGCCCGCCGCGCGACTCCGTGCGCTCCAGCGCCGCCCGGGCCACGCACTCGCTGACCAGCAGCATGTTCCTGAGGTCCAGGGCGAGGTGCCAGCCGGGGTTGAACTGCCGGTGCCCTTCGACCCCGGCCCGCCGCGCGCGCAGGCGCAGCTCCGCGAGCTTCTTCAGCGCCTGGTCCATCTCGCCCGCGCGGCGGATGATGCCGACCAGGTCGTTCATGGTCTGCTGCAGTTCCTGGTGGAGGGTGTACGGGTTCTCCGGCGATCCGCCGGCCGGCTCCTCGATCTCGGCCTCGGCCGAGAAGGGCCGCAGCGCCTCCGCCGCCGCGATGTCGACCTGGACGTCGTCCACGGGCGGGCGGGCCGCCGCCGACCCGGCCGCGTACTGAGCGGCGTGCCGGCCCGCCCGGCGCCCGAACACCAGCAGGTCGGAGAGCGAGTTGCCGCCGAGCCGGTTGGAGCCGTGCATGCCGCCCGCGACCTCCCCGGCCGCGTACAGGCCGGGCACCCCGCGCGCGGCGGCCGTGTCGGAGTCGACCGCGATGCCGCCCATCACGTAGTGGCAGGTCGGCCCGACCTCCATCGCCTCCGCCGTGATGTCGACGTCCGCCAGCTCCTTGAACTGGTGGTACATGGAGGGCAGCCGGCGGCGGATCACCTCGGCGGGCATCCGCGTCGACACGTCCAGGAAGACCCCGCCGTGCGGCGAGCCGCGGCCCGCCTTGACCTCGGAGTTGATCGCGCGGGCGACCTCGTCGCGGGGGAGCAGCTCCGGGGGGCGCCGGTTGTCGTCCGGGGCCTCGTACCAGCGGTCCGCCTCGTCCTCCGACTCGGCGTACTTGTCCTTGAAGACGTCCGGGACGTAGTCGAACATGAACCGCTTGCCCTCGGAGTTCCTGAGCACCCCGCCGTCGCCGCGCACCGACTCGGTGACCAGGATGCCCTTCACCGAAGGCGGCCAGACCATACCCGTCGGGTGGAACTGCACGAACTCCATGTTCAGCAGCGGTGCCCCGGCGAGCAGCGCCAGCGCGTGTCCGTCGCCCGTGTACTCCCACGAGTTCGACGTGACCTTGAAGGACTTGCCGATCCCGCCCGTCGCGATCACGACGGCGGGCGCCTCCAGCACGAAGAAGCGGCCGGACTCGCGCTCGTAGCCGAAGACCCCGGAGACGCGTTCCCCGTCCTTGAGGACCCGCGTCACCGTGCACTCCTGGAAGACCTTGAGCCGGGACTCGTAGTCCCCGGTCTCCTTCTCGTCCTCCTGCTGGAGCGCGACGATCTTCTGCTGGAGGGTGCGGATCAGCTCCAGGCCCGTACGGTCGCCGACGTGCGCGAGACGCGGGTACTCGTGGCCGCCGAAGTTGCGCTGGGAGATCCGGCCGTCCTTCGTACGGTCGAACAGGGCGCCCCAGGTCTCCAGCTCCCACACCCGCTCCGGGGCCTCCTGGGCGTGCAGCTCGGCCATCCGCCACTGGTTGAGGAACTTCCCGCCGCGCATGGTGTCGCGGAAGTGGACCTGCCAGTTGTCGTGCTCGTTGACGTTGGCCATCGCCGCCGCGATGCCGCCCTCGGCCATCACCGTGTGCGCCTTGCCGAACAGCGACTTGCAGATCACCGCCGTACGGGCGCCCCGCTCCCGCGCCTCGATCGCGGCCCGCAGCCCGGCGCCGCCGGCGCCCACCACGACGACGTCCCACTCCTGACGCTCGACCACGGACATCACAAAGCCCCACTCATCTAGAAGAACCGCGGATCGTCGAAGACACCGGACGCGACCAGGTACACGTAGAAGTCGGCGAGCGCCACGCTCACCAGGGACGCCCAGGCCAGCAGCATGTGGTGGGCGTTCAGCCGCCCCGTGAACTGCCACATCCGGTAGCGCAGGGGGTGCCTGGAGAAGTGTTTGAGCTTGCCGCCGACGATGTGCCGGCAGGAGTGGCAGGAGATCGTGTACGCCCAGATCAGCACGATGTTGATCAGGAACACCAGGGTGCCCAGGCCCATGTGGCCCCAGCGGTAGTGCTCGTCGCGGAAGGCCAGCACGGTGTCGTAGGTGAGCACCCCGGCGACCGGCACGGCGGCGTAGAAGAAGTACCGGTGGATGTTCTGCAGGACCAGCGGGAAGCGGGTCTCGCCGGTGTACGTCCGGTGCGGCTCGGCCACCGCGCAGGCCGGCGGAGACGCCCAGAAGCCGCGGTAGTACGCCTTGCGGTAGTAGTAGCAGGTCAGCCGGAAGCCGAGCGGGAAGATCAGGATGATGATCGCGGGGGAGATGCCCCACCAGCTCCCGAAGAGATCGGCGTTCGGGCCCGCGCGCATGGTCCGGCAGTTCTCCGCCAGACAGGGCGAGTAGAAGGGTGAGACGTACGGCGCCGTGTAGTAGTCCGCGTTGGCGAAGGCCCGCCAGGTGGAGTAGACGACGAACGCCAGCAGACCGGCCGCGGTGACGGCCGGGGCCAGCCACCAGCGGTCGGTCCGCAGGTGCGGGGCGGTGATCGCGGCGCGTGTACCGGTTCGTACGCCGCCGCTGTTCGGATGTGGTTCCGTACCAGTGGCCAACTCAGGACTCCGGTCGGGTTCGGGGGAGGGGCGTCTGCGGACAGCCCTCAGGGGGCGCGCCGGTCACGGGCGCCGAGACCCTCGTCGTCGGAGTCCGTCCACAGGCTGATGTCGTACGGCGCGTCGGAGATGGTGACGAGATCGGGGCGCCGCGGCTGACCGAGGCCGGGGGCGGCCTCGCGCAGCAGTGCCACGCTCTCGCGCAGGTGATCGGCGTCCGCGCGGACGCGGCGCATCTCCAGTCCGCCGCTCCCGAGCTGCTGCTCCAGGCGGCCGACGGACCGGAACAGGTCGTCGAGGCAACGCTGGACTGTCGTCAGGTCGTCGTGCACGGACATGACGTGACCTCACTTCCACGGACCTCGTGGTCCAAGGCGGCAACGTTCATGCGCCTGCGAGTGTTGCGCGTCACACCTTGAGATGTGAAGCCATGTGCAGCGATTGGCGGATTGTGCGCCTCCACCGCACGCCCGCACGCGCGCTCTGTGTGCGCCGGGGCGCGTGTTGCGCCGCACGGGTGGGCTTGGGAGCCCGCGCCGCCGTGTCGCCCCCGGCAGGCGAACCCTTTCCTCAACAGTGGGTCCGTACATCTGATCAACTCCAAAATACCGCCAAATGTGAACAGACCCCACCCAAGTCACCGGGCTCCCCGGAGGTAGCAGAGATGTCCCACGACGGCGTCGGACTGCGCGCGGTCATGCGCTCGGTCGCCTTCCTCACCGCGGGCGCCCTCACGGTGCCCGCCCTCGCCGGCTGCGGCTCCGACGACGAGGCGAGCAAGCCGCTGGCCGGTCAGGACATCGCCCCCGCCGCCCGCGACCTGGTCGCCGACGGCGGCACCCTGCGCTGGGCCGTGGACGAGGTCCCGGAGACCCTCAACACCTTCCAGGCCGACGCCGACACCGGCACCAGCCGGGTCGCCCAGGCCGTCCTGCCGTCGATGTTCCGCCTCGACGCGGCCGGCCACCCGGTGCGCAACCCCGACTTCCTGGAGTCCGCCAAGGTCGTCGAGACCGAGCCCCGCCAGGTCGTCCTGTACAAGCTCGACCAGCGGGCCGTCTGGAGCGACGGCCGGGAGATCGGCGCCGCCGACTTCGCCGCCCAGTGGCGCGCCCTGTCCGGCAAGGACTCCGCCTACTGGACCGCCCGCAACGCCGGCTACGACCGCATCGCCAAGATCGAGCGCGGCGCCAACGACCTGGAGGTCCGGGTCACCTTCAGCCGCCCCTACACCGACTGGAAGTCGCTGTTCTCCCCGCTGTACCCGAAGGACGTCATGGGCACCCCCGACGCCTTCAACGACGGCGCCCGCCGGAAGCTGAAGGTCACCGCCGGCCCCTTCAAGGTCAAGAAGGTCGACACCGCCGCCAAGGACGTCGTCCTCGCCCGCAACCCGCGCTGGTGGGGCCACCCCGCCAAGCTGTCCGAGATCGTGCTGCACGCCGTACCCGCCGACCAGCGGGCCGCCGCGCTCGCCGACGGCACGGTGGACCTCGCCGACATCGACACCGCCCAGGCCGAGCGCATCAACCTCGCCACCCGCGAGAAGGGCACCGGCGCCCCCCTCCAGGGATCCGGGCGCACCTCCGCCAAGAAGCTGCGCGCCTGGGCCCTCGCGCACGGCTTCGACTCCGACGACGTCCACGTCGGCAAGGACAAGCTGCGCAAGACCATCACCACCTACCTCCGCCAGCAGCAGGACCTGCGCGGATACGAGGTCCGCAAGTCCCTCGAACCCGCCTACACCCAGCTCGCCCTCAACGGCTCCACGGGCCCCCTCGCCGACGAGCGGGTCCGCCGCGCGGTCGCCCGCGCCATCGACCGCACGGAACTCGCCAAGGTCGTCCTCACCCCCCTCGGCCTGCCCGCCGTCCCGGTCGGCAGCCATCTCGCCCTGTCCGGGCAGGCCGCCTACGCCGACGGCAGCGGCGCCCTCGGCGGCCAGGACACCGCGGAGGCGCAGGCGCTGCTCGCCGACGCCGGGTGGGTGCCCGGGGGCCCGGTCAAGGAGCAGAAGAAGACCGAGAAGGCGGCCGGCGCCAAGGGGGAGAAGGCCGACGAGTCTCCGGGCGGCGACGACGGGACGTACATCGTCGGGGAGGAGAACGACGACAAGGGCGACGACAAGGACCCCAGGGACCACCAGGACCACACGAAGAACGAGAAGGGCGGTGCGCCGGGCGCGTACGCCCCCCAGGGCACCGCCGCCCCGGCGGGCGTCGCGGCCGGGGCCCTCGCCAAGGACGGCAAGGCGCTCGTCCTGCGCTTCGTGCTCCCCTCGGGCCCCGGCTCCGAGCCGCTGCGCGCCGTCGCCGACCGGATCTCGAAGATGCTGGAGAAGGTCGGTATCCGCACCGACGTCACCAAGGTCTCGGACGAGAGCTACTTCAAGGACCACATCGCCTCCGGCCAGTACGACCTCGCCCTGTACTCCTGGCCGTCCTCCGCCTTCCCCGCCACCGACGCGCGCCCGATCTACGCCAAGCCGGTCCCGGCCGCCGACGGCTCCCTGAACGTCGAGCAGAACTACACCCGCGTCGGCACCGACCAGGTCGACCAGCTCTTCGACGAGGCCGCCGCCACGCTCGACGAGGACGAGTCCCGCTCCCTGATCCGCGAGGCCGACTCCCGTATCTGGGCCGCCGCCGCCTCCATCCCCCTCTACCAGCGCCCCCAGCTCACCGGCGCCCGCAAGAACCTGGCGAACGCGGGCGCCTTCGGCTTCCAGACGCCGGTCTACGAGGACATGGGCTTCCTGAAGAAGGGCGCGAAGACCTCGGCGAGCCCGTCGTCTTAGCCGCCCCCAGCACCAGCGCCGGAGAGCAAAAAAGCAGCCCTGAGCTGCACCGACGTACCCCGAGACGCCGAACCCCCGGAGGGCCCCGTACCATGGGGTGAGGCCGTGGCGTGTCCAGCCCGGCAGGGCCCGCGCAAACACAGATGTCCGCGCAGGGCATTCCTCACACTCCGGGAGTACGCCGCACTATGGCTGTGACCTCTACGCGTCACGACATCCGCAACGTCGCCATCGTCGCCCACGTCGACCACGGCAAGACCACCATCGTCGACGGCATGCTGAAGCAGGCCGGTGCCTTCGCCGCCCACCAGCTCGACTCCGTCGACGACCGCATGATGGACTCGAACGACCTGGAGCGTGAGAAGGGCATCACGATCCTCGCCAAGAACACGGCGGTGAAGTACCACCCCAAGGACGGTGGGGACCCGATCACGATCAACATCATCGACACCCCCGGCCACGCCGACTTCGGTGGCGAGGTCGAGCGCGGTCTGTCGATGGTCGACGGTGTCGTCCTGCTCGTCGACGCCTCCGAGGGCCCCCTCCCGCAGACCCGCTTCGTGCTGCGCAAGGCCCTCCAGGCCCGTCTCCCCGTCATCCTGTGCATCAACAAGACGGACCGTCCGGACGCCCGGATCGACGAGGTCGTCAACGAGACGTACGACCTCTTCCTCGACCTGGACGCGGACGAGGAGCAGATCGAGTTCCCGATCGTCTACGCCTGCGGACGCGACGGCATCGCCTCGCTGACCAAGCCGGACAACGGCACGGTCCCGGCCGACTCCACCAGCCTGGAGCCGTTCTTCTCCACGATCCTGGAGCACATCCCGGCCCCGACCTACGACGCGGAGGCCCCGCTCCAGGCGCACGTCACCAACCTGGACGCCGACAACTTCCTCGGCCGTATCGCGCTGCTCCGCGTCGAGCAGGGCGAGCTGCGCAAGGGCCAGACGGTCGCGTGGATCAAGCGTGACGGCTCCATCAGCAACGTCCGCATCAGCGAACTGATGATGACCGAGGCGCTCACCCGCAAGCCCGCCGAGAAGGCCGGCCCCGGTGACATCTGCGCCGTCGCCGGTATCCCGGACATCATGATCGGCGAGACCCTCGCGGACACCGAGAACCCGATTCCGCTTCCGCTGATCACGGTCGACGAGCCCGCGATCTCCATGACCATCGGCACCAACACCTCGCCGCTGGTCGGCCGCGGCGGCACCGGCAAGGGCGCCGACGCGAAGGCGGCCGTGAAGGACCGCAAGGTCACCGCCCGCCAGGTCAAGGACCGCCTCGACCGCGAGCTGATCGGTAACGTCTCGCTCCGGGTGCTGGAGACCGAGCGTCCGGACGCCTGGGAGGTCCAGGGCCGTGGTGAGCTGGCGCTCGCCATCCTGGTCGAGACCATGCGCCGGGAGGGCTACGAGCTCACGGTCGGCAAGCCGCAGGTCGTCACCAAGGACGTCGACGGCAAGGTCTACGAGCCGGTCGAGCGCATGACGATCGACGTGCCCGAGGAGCACATGGGCGCGGTCACGCAGCTCATGGGCGTGCGCAAGGGCCGGATGGACAACATGTCGAACCACGGCTCCGGCTGGGTCCGCATGGAGTTCGTCGTCCCCTCCCGCGGTCTGATCGGTTTCCGGACCGAGTTCCTGACCCAGACCCGCGGCACGGGCATCGGCCACTCCATCCACGAGGGCTTCGAGCCCTGGTTCGGCACGCTGCAGACCCGTAACAACGGCTCGCTGGTCGCCGACCGCTCCGGTGCCGTCACCGCGTTCGCGATGACGAACCTCCAGGAGCGCGGCGTGCTGTTCGTGGAGCCGGGCACCGAGGTGTACGAGGGCATGATCGTCGGTGAGAACTCCCGCGCCGACGACATGGACGTCAACATCACCAAGGAGAAGAAGCTCACCAACATGCGGTCCTCGACCGCCGATGTGGCCGAGTCGATCGTGCCGCCGCGCAAGCTCTCCCTGGAGCAGTCCCTGGAGTTCTGCCGCGACGACGAGTGCGTCGAGGTGACCCCGGAGGCGGTCCGCATCCGCAAGGTGAACCTGGACGCCCGCGAGCGCGCCCGCGCCGCCAGCCGCGCCAAGCACGGCTGACGCACAGCGCGCACCCAGCCAGAGCCCGGGCGCCCCCATCATGGGGGCGCCCGGGTTTTTTGCAACTTGTTTTCGGGTGACCGGTGTCCGCAATGCGGAGACCTTCGCCCGATACCCATGTAACACGTCCGTTTCGCGGCCTTCTCCCACCGAACGGTTTGTCCAGTTTTTGGAAGATCTACGCGTCAGCTGTGACTGAATTGAGATTTAAAGACGGTGGTCGGCACCTGGCTCATGCCAGATAGTTAGCCGCGTAGCGCTCGGGTCAATGGGTCTCGCGCTGTGGGGACAGCGCCGACTCACGAGCACCAGGGGGTGTCTGACCCTCCGTCAGGGGTGTCGGAGGGAAGACGGAAACCCCCCTCTTGTCGGTGAACGCGTGAAGTCATGAGGAGGAACCCCTATGTGCCGTGTCGCCAACGCCAGGTGGGTCACGCAGCTCTGAGGATCCGGCCGGCCGATTGATGCGGCCGTACAACTACGCGCGTCCGACTGCGGTTTCGCGCGTGTTCGGAGTACCCGGAACCTCACACACCCATACCTGTGAAACGGACGAACCGTGACAAGTCCTATCGACACCGAGGGCGGCGGGACATCGGTCGTCGTCGACGGTGAACCAGGGCCGGCGACGAAATCCGAGGCCGTCACCCTCGAGGGCCGGTCCCCCGGCCAACTGATGTGGATCCGCTTCAAGCGCGACCGGACGGGCGTGATCTCGGCCTACGTCGTGGGCTTCTTCTTCCTGATCGGGCTGCTCGCCCCGCTCATCTCCAAGCTGTACGGCAAGGATCCGTACACGGTGTACGCGGACGAACGCCCCGAACTCTTCGACAGCGCGGGTGTACCGGTGCAGCCCAACGGCGGCATCAGCGGCGAGTTCTGGTTCGGTCTCGAACCGGGCAACGGCTACGACGTCTTCACCAAGCTCCTCTACGGCATCCGCACCTCGCTGATGATCTCGGTCGCGGTCACCCTGGCGGTCGTCGTGACCGGGATCCTGCTCGGTGTCGCGGCCGGCTATCTCGGCGGCCGGACCGACTTCGCCATCGGGCGGGTCATCGACTTCCTGCTCGCCTTCCCGGCCCAGCTGTTCTTCATCGCCAGCATGCCGGTCGTCGTCTCACTGTTCGTCAGTCCCCGGGACGAGACGCCGACTTACGTCCGGGTGGTCGCCCTGATCCTCGTCCAGTGGTTCCTGGGCTGGATGAGCCTCGCCCGTATCCTGCGCGGTACCTCGCTGGCCCTGCGCGAACGGGAGTTCATCGAGGCGGCCAAGGTCAGCGGCGCCTCCCCGTGGCGGATCATCCGCAAGGAGATCCTGCCCAACGTCGTCACACCGCTCCTGGTGCAGTCGACATACCTGTTGCCCTCCTTCGTGACCGCCGAGGCCGGTCTGTCCTACCTGGGCGTGGGCATCGTCGAACCGACGCCGGACTGGGGACAGATGTTCTCCAAGGCGTCCACCGAACTCGTGATGCAGAACGACATCACCTACATGTTCTTCCCCGGCGTCTCGATGATCGTCTTCATCGTCGCGTTCAACCTGCTCGGGGACTCGGTCAGAGACGCCTTCGACCCCAAGACCGCGCGCTGACCAGGCACTCGCAGTTCTCTTCGCAAGTACTTCTTCCGCACTGGTGACATACAGATGGGTGGGAAACTTCAGTGATGAGTAGGGGCGGACGCCATCTCTACGGCGCGCTCTCCGTGCTCGCGGCCGGAGCTCTTGTGCTCAGCGGTTGCAGCAAGGGCGGCAGCGACAGCGGCGGCGACGACAAGAAGGACCAGCAGAACGCCAAACGCCAGCAGGCGTCCATCAAGTTCGGCAGCGCGGCGGATTCCAACGGTCCCGCGGCCGAGGTCCCCGGCGCCAAGAGCGGCGGCACGATGGAAGTGCTGCAGCGCGACAGCTACGCCCACCTCGACCCGGCCCAGATCTACGTCTCCGACGAGGGCTCGCTCGCGCAACTGCTCCACAGAGGGCTGACCGGCTACAAGGCCACCAACAACGACGGCAGCGGCCACGAGGTGGTCGGCGACCTCGCCACCGACTCCGGCACCACCACGGACGGCGGCAAGACCTGGAAGTACACGCTCAAGGACGGCATCAAGTTCCAGGACGGCACCGCGATCACCGCCAAGGACGTCCGGCACACCTTCGAGCGGCTCTTCGCGCCCTTCATCAACCAGGGCCCGACCTACGTCCAGCAGTGGCTGGCCGACTCCCCGGGCACCGCCTACCGCAAGCTCCTCAAGGACGGCCCGTACAAGGGCAAGCACCTGCCGGGCAGCGTCCTGGAGACGCCCGACGAGAAGACGATCGTCTTCCACTTCAAGACCCCGCACCCC
This sequence comes from Streptomyces sp. NPDC039424, assembly GCF_055639495.1. Lineage (NCBI taxonomy): Bacteria > Bacillati > Actinomycetota > Actinomycetes > Kitasatosporales > Streptomycetaceae > Streptomyces > Streptomyces sp. NPDC039424. The sequence goes on along the minus strand of NZ_JBVKAI010000002.1, from coordinate 245,357 downwards.
GACCTGCCGTACGCGCTGGCCATGGCGGGCTACGCGGTGGTCTCCGAGAAGGGCGACACCAAGGAGAAGTACGACAAGGCGCCGCTGGCGACCGGACCGTACAAGGTCCAGTCCTTCAAGTCCGGCAAGTCGATGGTGCTGGTGAAGAACACCAACTGGGACGCGAAGACGGACCCGATCCGCCACCAGTACGTCAACCAGTTCAACTTCACCTTCAACCAGCAGTTCGAGAACTCCACCAAGGCCCTGCTCGCGGACAGCGGCGCCGACCAGGCCGGCCTCAGCTTCAACAACCAGGTCGACGCGGGCAACCTGTCCAAGGTCCTGCGTGACCCGAAGCTCAAGTCCCGCACGGTCTCCGGCTACCAGCCGTACGTGGGCCAGATGAACATCAACATGAGCCACCCGGCGCTGAAGGACAAGACGGTCCGCGAGGCCATCGCCTACGCCCTGCCCATCACGCCGTTCGTCCGCGCCTTCGGCGGCACCGACGCGATGGAGGTCGCCGGCGGCCTGATCTCCCCGACCGTCTCCGGCTACGACCCCGCCTTCGACCCGTGGGGCAAAAAGAAGAAGCCCGCCGGTGACCCGGCCAAGGCCAGGGAACTGCTGAAGAAGGCCGGCAAGCTCAACATGAAGCTGACCTTCGGCTACATCAACACCCCCGAGGGCCAGCAGTACTCCACCGCCATGGCGGCGGGCCTGAAGAAGGCCGGCTTCAACGTCCAGCGCCAGGAGATCCCGGCCGAGACCTACTACGACCAGGTCTCCAAGCTGGACAACAACTACGACATCTTCCACACCGCGTGGGGTGCCGACTGGCCGTCCGCCTCGACCGTGATCCCGCCGCTGTACGACGGCCGCGTGATCGCCGACGGCGCGCAGAACTACTCGCAGGTCAACGACCCGAAGATCAACAGCGAGATCGACCGGATCAACAAGGTCACCGACCCGGTCAAGTCCGCGGCCGCGTGGGAGAAGCTCGACCAGTACATCGTGAAGGACGTCGTCAACGTCGTCCCGACCGCGTACTACAAGCAGACCCAGATCGCCGGCTCCAAGGTCGGCGGCCTCGTCTACGACGACGTGATCGGCGGCATCGACCCGCGTCGCCTCTTCATCAAGTAACCGTCCCCGCCCGGTACCCGGTGCGCAGCCCCGATGGGCGCGCACCGGGTACCGTCCGGCCCGCCGACGTCAGAGAGCTGCCCTTGTCATGCTGCGCTTCCTCGTCCGCCGGTTCCTCGGTGCCGTCGTCATTCTCTTCCTGCTGAGCATCGTCACGTTCCTGCTGTTCTTCGGGATGCCGCGCGACCCGGCGCTGCTGATGTGCGGCAAGACCTGCAACCCGGACAGCCTGGCCAACATCCACCATGTGCTCGGCCTCGACAAGTCCGTGCCCGAGCAGTACTGGATCTTCCTGCACAACCTGGTCATGGGCAGCGACGAATTCGCCCAAGGACCGTGCCCCGCCCCCTGCTTCGGGTACTCGTACCACACCAACGAGCAGGTCTGGGCGACGCTGCTGGACCGGCTTCCCACCACCATCTCGCTGACCCTCGGCGGTGCGGTCTGCTTCCTCATCGTCGGCCTCGGCACCGGCCTGCTGGCCGCCTGGCGGCGCGGCACGCTGATCGACAAGACGGCCACCGCGGGCGCGATGGTGCTCAGTTCGATGCAGATCTACTTCCTCGGCCCGCTCGCCCTGGCGATCTTCGTCTACCAGACCCACTGGTTCGACAAACCCGCCTACAACGACTTCACCGGGAACCCGGTCACCTGGTTCACGGGCCTGATCATCCCCTGGGTGGTCCTCTCCACGATCTTCGCCGCGCAGTACACCCGTATGTCCCGCTCCTCGATGATCGAACAGCTGCAGGAGGAACACGTACGGACCGCCCGGGCCAAGGGCATGTCCCGCCGGTACGTCTTCTTCCGCTACGCCTGGCGCGGCTCGCTGATCCCGATCGTCACCATCTTCGGCATCGACCTCGGCTCGCTGCTCGGCGGCGCGATCATCACCGAGTACACCTTCAGCCTGCCGGGTCTCGGCAACCTGGCCGTGCAGTCGGTGTTCTTCAGCGACCTGCCGCTGCTGCTCGGCGTGATGCTGTTCTCCGCCACCATGATCCTGCTGTTCAACATCATCGTCGACGCCGCCTACGCCTTCATCGACCCGCGCGTGCGGCTGGCCTAGGCCGGGTGTGAGGAGCACTGTCGTGACCACTCTGACCAAGGAAGCCGGCGCCCCCTCCCCGGCGGGTGCGGGAACCCTGCTCTCGGTGCGGGACCTGCACGTCAGTTTCAAGACCGAGGACGGCATCGTACGGGCCGTGGACGGGCTCTCCTTCGACCTCGAACGAGGGCGGACGCTGGGGATCGTGGGGGAGTCGGGCTCGGGGAAGTCGGTGACGAACCTGACCGTCCTGGGCCTGCACAACCCGATGTTCACCACGGTCGAGGGCGAGATCCTGCTGGACGGGCAGGAGTTGACCACGGCCCGCGAATCGGAGCTGGAGAAGCTGCGCGGCAACAAGGTCGCCATGATCTTCCAGGACCCGCTGACCGCGCTGTCCCCGTACTACACGGTGGGCCGCCAGATCGCCGAGCCCTTCATGAAGCACACCGGCGCCTCCAAGCGGGCCGGGTGGGACCGTGCGGTGGAGATGCTCGGCAAGGTCGGCATCCCCCACCCGAAGGAGCGGGCGAAGGACTACCCGCACCAGTTCTCCGGCGGTATGCGCCAGCGCGCGATGATCGCCATGGCGCTGGTCTGCGACCCGGACCTGCTGATCGCGGACGAGCCGACGACGGCGCTGGACGTGACGGTCCAGGCGCAGATCCTGGACCTGCTCAAGGACCTCCAGCAGGAGTTCGGCTCGGGCATCATCTTCATCACCCACGACCTCGGTGTGATCGCCGACATGGCCGACGACATCATGGTGATGTACGCGGGCGGCGCGGTGGAGCGGGGCACGGTGAACGAGGTGCTGCGCTCGCCGCAACACCCGTACACCTGGGGTCTGCTGAACTCGATGCCGCGTCTGGACTCGGACATCGAGGCCCCGCTGGCCCCCATCCCCGGCTCGCCGCCCTCCCTGCTGACCCCGCCCTCCGGCTGCCGTTTCCACCCCCGCTGCACATTCCAGGACCGTGTCGCGGGTACGGGCCGGTGCGTGACGGAACGCCCGCTTCTCGCCCCCGACCGGGCCTCCGCGTGCCATCTCACGGCGGAGCAGAAGCGGACCATCTTCATCGACGAGATCAAGCCCCGACTGGGGTAGGGCTAGGAGACACACATGAAAGAGGACCTGGTCCTCCCCGCCCCGCGCGAGCAGGCCACCGGGGCGGAGGGCGAACCGCTGCTGGAAGTCTCCGGCCTGACCAAGTACTTCCCGGTCAAGGGCGGCTTCCCGATCCGCCGTACGGTCGGCCACGTCCAGGCCGTGGACGGCATCGACCTGACCGTCCACGTGGGCGAGAGCTTCGGCCTGGTCGGTGAGTCGGGCTGCGGCAAGTCCACGACGGGCCGCCTGATCACACGGCTGATGGAGCCGACGCGCGGGAAGATCTCCTACCGGGGTCAGGACATCAGCCACGCCTCGCGGAAGCAGCTGGCGCCCATCCGCTCCGAGATCCAGATGATCTTCCAGGACCCCTATTCGTCACTGAACCCCCGGCAGACCGTGGGCAAGATCATCTCCAACCCGATGGAGATCAACGGGATCGAACCGGAGGGCGGCAGGGAGAAGCGCGTCCGCCAACTGCTGGAGATCGTGGGGCTGAACCCCGAGCACTACAACCGCTTCCCGCACGAGTTCTCCGGCGGCCAGCGCCAGCGCATCGGTGTGGCCAGGGCGCTGGCGCTGGAACCGAAGCTGATCGTCGCCGACGAGCCGGTCTCCGCCCTGGACGTCTCCATCCAGGCCCAGGTCGTGAACCTGCTCCAGAAGGTACAGCGGGAACTGGGCATCGCGTTCCTCTTCATCGCCCACGACCTGGCGGTCGTGCGGCACTTCTCGCAGCGCGTGGCGGTGATGTACCTCGGCAAGATCATCGAGGTGGGCGACCGGGACTCCATCTACACCCGGCCCCGGCACCCCTACACCCACGCGCTGCTGTCCGCCGTTCCCGAGGTGAACCTGACGGACTCGGCGGACTCCGCGCGGTCGGGCCGCCGTGAGCGCATCCGGCTCGCCGGTGACGTCCCCTCCCCGATCTCGCCACCCTCCGGCTGCCGCTTCCGGACCCGTTGCTGGAAGGCCCAGGACATGTGCGCGTCCGAGGAACCGCCGCTGGTCCGGATCTCGGGAAACGGGCCCGGCCACCTCACGGCCTGCCACTTCCCGGAGGAGCCGACGGTCGAGGGGCGGGCCGAGGACATCGTGCTCGACCCGGCGTTGGCGGCGCTGGAGGAGACGGGGGAGACGGGGAAGGAGTAGGCGCAGAAGAGGGCCCGCACATCCGTGGATGCGCGGGCCCTCGTTCCCCGGGACCGGACGTTCTGGGCTCGGGTCAATGGGCCGTGAATGTCCGTTCCGAAAGGGGCGGCTGACGGAAAAGGGGTGTTGTCAGGCCGCCGCCTCGGGGTCTTTGGTGAGGCGCGGAGCGGGAACCGTCTCCTGCGTCTCCGGGTAGTGGCAGGCGGTCAGGTGACCGGGCTTGTTGCCCTCGACCTGGACCAGCGGCGGGGCCTCCGTAGCGCACTTCTCCGTCGCCTTCCAGCAACGGGTGCGGAAGCGGCAGCCGGAGGGCGGGTTGATCGGGGACGGTACGTCGCCGGTGAGCCGGATGCGCTCACGCGGCTCCTCGTCGACCGTGGCCTCGGGCACGGCGGACAGCAGGGCCCGCGTGTACGGGTGGCGCGGGTTGTCGTACAGGTCCTCGCGGTCGGCGATCTCCACGATCTTACCGAGGTACATGACCGCGACGCGCTGGGAGAAGTGCCGCACGACCGCCAGGTCGTGGGCGATGAAGACGAACGCGATGCCGAGTTCCCGCTGTACCTTCTGGAGCAGGTTCACGACCTGGGCCTGGATGGAGACGTCCAGGGCGGAGACCGGCTCGTCCGCCACGATCAGCTTCGGCTCCAGGGCCAGCGCGCGGGCGACGCCGATGCGCTGGCGCTGGCCGCCGGAGAACTCGTGCGGGAAGCGGTTGTAGTGCTCGGGGTTGAGGCCCACGATCTCCAGCAGTTCGCGGACGCGCTTCTCACGGCCGCCGGCCGGGTTGACGTCGTTGATCTCCATCGGGCCGGAGATGATCTTGCCGACCGTCTGGCGCGGGTTCAGCGACGCGTAGGGGTCCTGGAAGATCATCTGGATCTCGGACCGGATCGGTGCCAGCTGCTTGCGGTTGGCGTGGGTGATGTCCTGGCCGCGGTAGACGACCTTGCCGCCGGTCGGCTCCAGGAGCCGGGTGATCAGCCGGCCCGTCGTCGACTTGCCGCATCCCGACTCACCGACGAGGCCCAGGCTCTCGCCCTCGGCCACCTGGAAGTCCAGGCCGTCCACGGCCTGCACCGCGCCGACGGTGCGCCGGATCGGGAAACCGCCCTTGATCGGGAAGTGCTTGGTCAGCCCGGAGACGTCCAGGAGGGGGCTGGTGTTGCTCATGGTCGTGAAGTCCCGTCTCGTGTCCGTCAGTTGTGCCGGGTTCCGGCGAAGTCGGCGAAGAGTTCCTTCTTCTGCTCCCCAGTGAGGTGGCAGGCGGAGCCGCGTCCCTCGACCACCTCGAGCAGCGGGCGCTCGCTGGAGCACCGCCCGCCCGGGACCTTCTCGGCGAAGGCGCAGCGCGGGTGGAAACGGCAGCCGGTGGGCGGGTTCAGCAGCGAGGGCGGCGAACCGGGGATCGGCGACAGCGGCACGTCCACCGGGCCGTTCAGGCTCGGCATCGAGTTGAGCAGGCCCAGGGTGTAGGGGTGCTGCGGGCTGCGCAGCACCTCCTCCTTGGTACCGCGCTCCACGCACCGGCCGCCGTACATCACCAGCACGTCGTCCGCGATGTCGGCGATGACGCCGAGGTCGTGGGTGATGAAGATGATGGCGGTGCCGAACTCCTGCTGGAGGTCCTTGAGCAGGTCCATGATCTGGGCCTGGACCGTCACGTCGAGGGCCGTGGTCGGCTCGTCGGCGATCAGCAGCTCGGGGTCGCAGACCAGCGCCATGGCGATCATGGCGCGCTGGCGCATACCGCCGGAGAACTGGTGCGGGTAGTCGTCGACCCGCATGTCCGGCTGGGGGATGCCGACGCGCCGCAGCATCTCGATCGCGCGCTTGCGGGACTCGGCCTTGGAGGCTCCCGTGTGCTTGCGGTAGGTCTCACCGATCTGCGTGCCGATCGTGTGGTACGGCGACAGCGAGGCCAGGGCGTCCTGGAAGATCATCGCCATCTTGTTGCCGCGGAGCCGCTCGAGCTCCCTCTCGGTCGAGGTGAGCAGGTCCTTGCCGTCGAGCAGGATCTCGCCCTCGATCGAGGTCCGGGCACGGTCGTGCAGGCCCAGGATCGTCAGGTTGGTCACCGACTTGCCGGAGCCCGACTCGCCCACGATGCCGAGCGTCTGGCCCTTGGCCAGGTCGAAGCTGAGTCCGTCGACGGCCTTGACGACGCCGTCCTCGGTGGAGAAGTGGACCTTCAGGTCCTTGATGGAGAGGAACGGCTGCTGATCGGTGCTCGTCACGGTGACGCTCCTGGGGGTGATGCGGGGGGTCGGGGATGGGCGGAGGTCAGGCGAGCCGGATCCGCGGGTCGATGAGGGCGTAGACGGCGTCGACGACGATGTTGAAGATCACGATCGCACCGGCGGACAGCAGGGTGACACCCAGCACCATCGGCAGGTCGCTCTTGTCCACCGCGTCCACCGCGAGCCGGCCGACGCCCTGGAGGCTGAAGACGGTCTCGGTGATCATCGCGCCGCCGATGAGCATGCCCAGGTCGATGCCGAAGATGGTGACGATCGGACCCATCGCGCCGCGCCAGGCGAACCGGAAGAAGACGTTGCGGCGGGACAGTCCCTTGGCCCGGGCCGTGCGGACGTAGTCCTCGGTGAGCGTCTCGGCCAGCTGGGAGCGCGTCATACGCGTGTAGTTGGCCGTCCAGATCAGGGCCAGTACCAGCCAGGGCAGCAGCAGGCCCGAGGCCCATTCGGCCGGGTTCTCGGTGATCGGCGTGTAGGACGGGTTGCTGAGGATGTCGAACTTCGAGACGAGGAAGTACATCGCGATGTAGCCGACGAAGTAGATCTGCAGCGAGGAGGCGACCAGCGAGGCCGAGCTGGCCAGCTTGTCCTGCCACTTGCCCTGCTTGACGGCGGCGATCATGCCGGCGCCGACGCCGAAGACGAGGAAGACGACGGCGGAGCCGAAGGCGAGGGAGAGGGTCAGCGGGAGCCGGTCCAGGATCGTACCGAGGACGGGCTCGCGGTTGGCGAAGGAGTACCCGAGGCAGGGCGCGCTGCAGTCGCCGAAGTCACCGTAGCTGCGCCCGACGAAGACGCCCTTGAGCCAGTACCAGTACTGGACCGGCACCGGGTGGTCGATGCCCAGGTTGTGCCGGACCTGCTTGAGCATGTCGGGCGTGCAGTTCTTGCCGCAGGACATCGTGGCGGGGTCACGCGGGATGGCGTAGAAGAGCCAGAAGGTGACGGCGCTGATGATCAACAGGATGACCAGCGCGCCGAAGACTCGGCGGACAAGGAAGCGGAACATGGGGCGTGACTTTCCGGACGGGGCGCCGTCGCCGCGGGTACGGGGGGTGGGCCGGAGGGGGCGGCCAGGTCATGGCCGCCCCCGAGGGGTCGTGCGCGCTTACTTCTTGGCGTACAGCTTGCACAGCGCGACGCAGGTGTTGCCGGCGTCGTAGATGACGTTGCCGACCTTGGACCCGTACATCCAGTTACGGATGGAGTGGTAGTCCGGGACGACCGGCGCCAGCTCCATGATCTGACGGTCGACGGCGCCCCAGGCCTTGTTGGCGGCTTCGACGTCGGTGATCTTGGCGGCCGCGTCGATCGCCTTGTTCACGCTCGCGTCGTTCAGCTGGGCGTAGTTGCTGCGGCCGTCGCCGATGTTCTTGCCGCTCCAGCAGGGGTAGAAGACGGAGTAGCCGTTCGGCCAGTCCGGGCTCCAGCCGGCGGCGAACAGGTCGTACTCGTTGTCGACCTTGCCGATCTGGGTGTAGAAGGTCGTCTTGTCGACCTGCTTGTTGACGACCTTGAAGCCCGCCGCCTCCAGGGCGTTCTTGAGCGCGACGGCCTGCTTCACGGCGTTGTCCGACTGCTGGTAGGCGATGACCAGCTTCTGGCCGAGCTTGCCGGCCTCCTTCAGCAGGGCCTTGGCCTTCGCCGGGTCGCCACCGGGCTTCTTGTCCGTGCCGTAGAGGTCGAACTTCTCGTAGCCGGGGGTGACCGGGCTGAGGATGGTGGTGGCCAGCTCGCTGGTGGCCTTGCCGCCGCGGATGGTCTGCAGCTGCTGGTGCGGCCACGCCCAGTTGATGGCCTGGCGGACCTTGACGTCCTTGATCCGGGTGGTGTTGATCGGCCAGTAGTAGGTGACCGTGTCGACCTGGGTGAGGACGCGCTGCTTGAGCTTGGCGTTGGTGAGGACCTGGGCGATGCGCTCGGGGGCGACCTCGTTGAAGATCGACATCGCGTACTGGTCGTTGCCCCGGTCCGCGATGTAGCGGTCGGTGGAGGCGACGAGCTGGAAGCCGAACTGGAAGACGTACTTGTCCGGGTAGTTGTTGCGGATCGCGTCCGTCTTCGGGTCCCAGTGCTCGTTGCGCGAGTACGTCATCGACTTGCCGATGCTGCGGCTCTCGATCTTGTACGGGCCGCAGGAGAACGGGTGCTTGTCGTACTTCTCCTTGGTGTCCTTCTTCTTGGACACCAGGGAGTAACCACGCATGGCGAGCGTGTAGTTGAAGTCGGTGCGGGGCTCGGTGAGGTGGAAGGTGATGCTCTTGCCGGAGACCTCGATCGAGGCGAGCTTCTTGCCGTCGTAGGGGCCCTTGTACTTGTCGCCGCCGACCAGCCACTGCTGGACGTAGCGCGGGCCCTCGGTGATGAAGGAGGCGAAGAGGCGCTCGAAGGTGTGGCGGACGTCATCCATGGAGACGTCGGAGCCGTCCTCCCACTTGATGCCGTCCTTGATGGTGAACGTCCAGGTCTTGCCGCCGTCCTTCATGGTGCCGGCGTCGGTGGCGACGTCGCCGACCAGCGTGCAGCCGCCCTTCTCGTCGATCTTGTAGCCGGTGAGGCCACGCATGATCGGGACGGTGATGGCGCCCTCGGTCGAGACGTAGATCTGGGCCGGGTCCAGGTGGTCCATGTCGAACTGGTCGAGCGAGTAGATCGTCCCGCCCTTGACCGCGCCCTTGACCTCGGGGGCCGGACCGGTCGAGTCGGCCTTGGTGCCGACCGGGATGTTCATGGTCTTGGCCTTGCTGACCGACGGCACCTTGTTGTTCTTGGAGCCGCTGTCACCGCTGCTGCAGGCGCTCAGCACGGAGGAGGAGGCCGCAGCCACACCGGTGGCGATCAGGAAGTTTCTGCGAGAAAAAGACATGCTGAGCCTGCCTATTGAGGTCAATTCGGACGGTCGGAACCAGCCGGACGTCTTTGCACCGGGCCGGATGGAGCGGGGCTTGCTACCGCTTGGACTTCGGGTCGAGCGCGTCGCGCACGGAGTCGCCGAGCAGGTTGAAGGCGAGGACGAAGATCACCATGGAGACGCCCGGGAAGAGCATGAAGGTGATGTCCTGGGAGTAGAACTGGGCTCCTCGGCCGATCATGACACCCCAGTCCGGGGTCGGGTCGGTGATACCGACACCGAGGAAGGCCAGGCCCGCTTCGGCGGTCACGTAGGCGGGCAGCATCAGCGTGGACTGGATGATGATCGGAGTCCACAGGTTCGGCAGCAGCTCCTTGAACACGATGCGCATCGGAGACGCGCCCGTGACCTTGGCCGCCTCGACGAACTCCCGCTCACGCAGGCCGAGTACCTGACCTCGCAGCAGTCGCGCGATGGACGCCCAGCCGAAGGCGGACAGCACGATGATCAAGGAGAAGGCGATCAGCGAGGTCGGGATGTTGTCGGTGCTCGCGACGAAGAGGCCGTAGACGACCGGCATGAACGCGATGAAGAACAGCGTGGACGGGAACGACAGCAGGATGTCGATGACCCGGCCGACGAAGTAGTCGGTCTTGCCGCCCAGGTAGCCCGCCGTGACACCGACCACGACACCGAAGACCGTCGTGAGGAGCGTGGCCGCCGTGGCGATGCCCAGCGAGGTCCGGATGCCGTACAGCAGGAACGTGAAGACGTCCCGGCCGAGCTGCGGTTCGATGCCGAACCAGAACTCCGAACTCATGCCGCCGTTGGGACCGGCAGGGTAGGAGAAGGCGTCGAGCAGTTCGGGGCGATCGCTCGCGTAGGTGGTGTACGGGTCCTTGCCGTACAGCTTCGCTATGAGTGGCGCCGCTATCGCGATCACGAAGAAGAAGATCACGACATAGGCCGATATGACGCCCGTACGGTCGCGCTTGAAGCGCTTCCAGGCCAGCCGTCCCGGAGAACGGCTCTCGTTGCCCTTCGAGGAGGGAGAAGTGGTCGACTTCTCGACGCTCTCGTCGGTCACCTCGAGCGGGGCAGCCGCAGATGGAGTTGGGGGGGGTCATGGTGCTCCTGGCCCAGGGAGGGTCTGATGACTCCGCAGGGCACTCCCCTACGGGCTACGCCGGACTTTTTCAACGCAATTCATTCAAGGTCAATAAATTCTCGGTCGCCTTGGTTGTCTATTTACCTTCTTTACTCGTGCTTGACTGTTCCGTAGCTACGCGGGTAGCGCCCTGTGATCAATCCGTGCTTTACGTCGGACCAACAGGACTAATCGGTCAATAAGTTCGATATGCGGACGCCTGTGTGTCGACATGCGTACATCGACCGGTCGCAATCCAACGTTTCGGCATCGTTACGCGGAGATCCATTGCGCCCTTCACGCGTGATCGCCGACCGGCCCCCGGCGGGGCTGCGCGCATCCGGATGATCTGTCCCTCTAAAGGCTCCATAACGGAGGGCCGCGTATGCGCTATGTGTCTTTTCGGTCGATATTGACCGATAGGTGATCGGTTGGTGATCGACAGGTACGGAGGAGGCACGCCATGCGCGGAGCCACGCACGCCCGACGGGCCGTCTGCGCGGTGGCGGTGGGGCTCGCCGCGACGGCCTGCGGGGGCAGCGCCAGCGGGAGCGGCGGCGCGGTGCTCAGCTCCTCCTGGGGCGATCCGCAGAACCCGCTGGAGCCGGCGAACACCAACGAGGTGCAGGGCGGCAAGGTCCTCGACATGATCTTCCGGGGTCTGAAGAAGTACGACCCGAAGACCGGCGCGGCCCAGAACATGCTCGCCGAGAAGATCGACACCACGGACTCGCGGAACTTCACCATCACCGTCAAGGGCGGCTGGACCTTCTCCAACGGCGAGAAGGTCACCGCCAAGTCCTTCGTCGACGCCTGGAACTACGGCGCCGGTCTGAGGAACAACCAGAAGAACGCCTACTTCTTCGGCTACATCGAGGGCTACGACAAGGTCCACCCGGACAGCGGCTCACAGAGCGCCGACACCCTGTCCGGTCTGAAGGTCGTCGACGAGCGGACCTTCACCGTCAAGCTCAACCAGAAGTTCTCGGGCTTCCCCGACACCCTGGGCTACGCGGCCTTCGCACCGCTGCCCCGGGCGTTCTTCACCGACCACGCGGCCTGGGTGAGCAAGCCGGTGGGCAACGGGCCGTACGCCGTCGAGTCGTACATCAGGGGCTCGCAGATGTCCCTGACGAAGTGGGACGGCTACCCGGGCGCGGACAAGGCGCAGAACGGCGGCGTGACCCTCAAGGTCTACACCGACAGCAACACCGCCTACACCGACCTGATGGCCGGCAACCTCGACCTCGTCGACGACGTGCCCGCCGCACAGCTGAAGAACGTCAAGAGCGACCTCGGCGACCGCTACATCAACACCCCGGCCGGCATCCTCCAGACCCTCGCCTTCCCCTACTACGACAAGGAGTGGGACAAGAGCGGTTCGGAGAAGGTCCGCACGGGCCTGTCCATGGCGATCAACCGCAAGCAGATCACCGACACGATCTTCCAGCGGACCCGCACCCCGGCCACCGACTGGACCTCGCCCGTCCTCGGCGTGGACGGCGGCTACAAGGAAGGCCTGTGCGGACACGCCTGCGACTACGACCCCGCCGAGGCCAAGAAGCTCGTCAAGGAAGGCGGCGGTCTGCCCGGCGGGCAGGTCAGGATCACCTACAACGCGGACACCGGCTCGCACCGGCAATGGGTGGACGCCGTGTGCAACTCCATCAACAACGCGCTCGGCGACGACAAGGCCTGCGTCGGCAACCCGGTCGGCACCTTCGCCGACTTCCGCAACCAGATCAGCCGGCACAGGATGCCGGGGCCGTTCCGCGCCGGCTGGCAGATGGACTACCCGCTCATCCAGAACTTCCTGCAGCCGCTCTACTACACGGGCGCCTCCTCCAACGACGGCAAATGGTCCAACAAGGAGTTCGACCGGCTCGTCGACCAGGCCAACGCCGAGACCGACACGGACACGTCGGTGCGGACCTTCCAGCGGGCCGAGGAGGTCGTCCGGGACAACATGGCCGCCATCCCGCTCTGGTACCAGAACGGCAGCGCGGGCTACTCCGAACGGCTCTCGAACGTGGCCCTCAACCCGTTCAGCGTCCCCGTCTACAACGAGATCAAGGTCGGCTGAGCCGCCATGGGGCGCTACGTCGTCAGGCGTCTGCTCCAGATGATCCCGGTGTTCGTCGGGGCCACACTGCTGATCTTCCTGATGGTGAACGTGATGGGCGACCCCGTCGCGGGCCTGTGCGGGGAGCGGCAGTGCGACCCGGCGACGGCCGCCCAGCTGAAGAAGGAGTACGGGCTCGACAAGCCGGTGTGGCAGCAATACCTGACCTACATGGGGCACATCTTCACCGGCGACTTCGGCACCGCGTTCAACGGCCAGCCGGTCACCGAGCTGATGGCGACCGCGTTCCCCGTGACCATCCGGCTGACGATCGTGGCGATCCTCTTCGAGATCGTCATCGGCATCACCCTGGGCGTGGTCACCGGGCTGCGGCGCGGGCGGCCCGTCGACACCGGTGTGCTGCTGACCACGCTCGTCGTCATCTCCGTGCCGACCTTCGTCACCGGCCTGCTGCTCCAGCTGCTGCTCGGCGTCGAGTGGGGCTGGATCAAGCCCTCGGTCTCCCCGGAGGCCGGCTTCGGCGAGCTGATCGTGCCCGGTCTGGTCCTGGCCTCCGTCTCGCTCGCCTACGTCACCCGGCTGACCCGGACCTCCATCGCCGAGAACAAGCGGTCCGACTACGTCCGCACGGCCGTCGCCAAGGGCCTGCCCAGGCATCGCGTGACCACCCGGCACCTGCTGCGCAACTCGCTCATCCCCGTGGTCACCTTCATCGGCACCGACATCGGCGCCCTGATGGGCGGCGCGATCGTCACCGAGCGGATCTTCAACATCCACGGCGTCGGCTACCAGCTCTACCAGGGCATCCTGCGCCAGAACACCCAGACGGTCGTCGGCTTCGTGACCGTGCTCGTGCTGGTGTTCCTGGCCGCCAACCTGCTCGTCGACCTCCTCTACGCCGTACTCGACCCGAGGATCCGCTATGCCTGAGCAGCCGTACGAGCCCGAGCGCGCCGTCGCGGGCACCGGCATGGGCGGGGCGATGGACCTGGCGGCGAGCGAGGCGGTGACGCTGGAACAGCGTCCATCGGCCGGGGAGCCCGGGGGGCCCGAAGGGACGGGCCCGCAGGCCAAGCCGCGCAGCCTCTGGTCCGACGCCTGGCGGGACCTGCGCCGCAACCCCGTCTTCCTCGTCTCCGGGCTCGTCATCCTCTTCCTCGTCGTCATCTCCCTGTGGCCCTCGCTCATCGCCTCCGGCAGCCCCCTCCAGTGCGACCTCGCCAAGGCCCAGGAAGGCTCCCAGCCGGGCGCCCCGTTCGGGTACGACGGACAGGGGTGCAACGTCTACACACGGACCGTCTACGGTGCCCGTACGTCCGTCACGGTCGGCGTCTGCGCCACGCTCGGGGTCGCGCTGCTCGGGTCCGTGCTGGGCGGGCTCGCGGGGTTCTTCGGCGGGGCGTGGGACTCGGTCCTGTCCCGCGTCACCGACATCTTCTTCGCGATCCCGGTCGTGCTCGGCGGCCTCGTCCTCCTCTCCGTGGTGACCAGCAATACGGTCTGGCCGGTCATCGGGTTCATGGTGCTGCTCGGCTGGCCGCAGATCTCCCGCATCGCCCGCGGCTCGGTCATCACCGCCCAGCACAACGACTACGTCCAGGCCGCCCGCGCCCTCGGCGCCTCCAGCCCGCGCATCCTCCTGCGGCACATCGCGCCCAACGCCGTAGCGCCGGTGATCGTCGTCGCCACCATCGCGCTCGGCACCTACATCGCCCTGGAGGCGACCCTGTCGTACCTGGGCGTCGGCCTGAAACCCCCCAGCGTCTCCTGGGGCATCGACATCTCCGCCGCCTCCCCCTACATCCGCAACGCCCCCCACGCCCTCCTCTGGCCCTCCGGCGCCCTCGCGATCACCGTCCTCGCCTTCATCATGCTCGGCGACGCGGTACGCGACGCCCTCGACCCGAGGCTGAGGTGAGGGGGCGTGCTGGTGGGAGTGCGTGGGCTGTGCGGGGGGTTCCGGGCGATGGCGCCGGGGTGGTCGACGGCGTCGGGCTCGGGGCGGGCGCGGAGCCGGCGGCGGCGCTTTGCGGGCCGGGCCGGGGGAGGGCTTGTGCTGGTGTCCGCCCTGCCGTGGCCTTCAAGGGCGGCGGCGATCGCCGTGCCGGTCCTCGTCATGCTCGGCGACGCGGTGTGCGACGCCCTCGATCCGAGGCTGAGGTGAGCGGTCGTGTTGCTGGACGTGCGTGATCTGTATGTGGAGTTCCGGACGCGGGACGGGGTCGCCAGGGCCGTCAACGGGGTGAACTACGGGGTGGACGCGGGGGAGACACTGGCGGTGCTCGGCGAGTCGGGGTCGGGGAAGTCGGTGACCGCGCAGGCGGTCATGGGGATCCTCGACATGCCGCCCGGGAGGATCACCGGGGGCGAGATCCTCTTCCGGGGCCGGGACCTGCTGACACTGAAGGAGGAGGAGCGCAGGAAGGTCCGCGGCGCCGAGATGGCCATGATCTTCCAGGACGCGCTGTCGTCGCTGAACCCCGTGCTCTCGGTGGGCGACCAACTCGGCGAGATGTTCGTCGTGCACCGGGGGATGTCGAAGAAGGACGCCCGGGCCAGGGCGGTCGAGCTGATGGACCGGGTACGGATCCCGGGCGCGGCGCAGCGGGTGCGGGACTATCCGCACCAGTTCTCCGGCGGCATGCGCCAGCGCATCATGATCGCCATGGCGATGGCACTGCAGCCGGCGCTCATCATCGCCGACGAGCCCACCACCGCCCTCGACGTCACCGTCCAGGCCCAGGTGATGGACCTGCTGGCCGAGTTGCAGCGCGAGTACCGCATGGGGCTGATCCTGATCACCCACGACCTGGGGGTGGTCGCGGACGTGGCCGACCGGATCGCCGTGATGTACGCGGGGCGGATCGTGGAGTCGGCCCCCGTCCACGACATCTACAAGGCGCCCGCGCACCCGTACACCCGGGGCCTGCTGGACTCCATCCCGAGGTTGGACCAGAAGGGCCAGGAGCTCTACGCCATCAAGGGCCTGCCGCCGAACCTCGCGCACATCCCACCGGGCTGCGCCTTCCACCCGCGCTGCCCGATGGCCAGGGACGTGTGCCGGACCGACGAGCCACCGCTGTACGAGGTCGCCGAAGACCGGGGGAGCGCCTGCCACTTCTGGAGGGAGTGCCTGCATGGCCGTCTCGACGACTGAGCCGATCCTGGAGGTCAGCGGGCTCGTCAAGCACTACCCGCTGACCCGGGGGATCCTGTTCAAGAAGCAGATCGGCGCGGTGAAGGCCGTCGACGGCGTCGACTTCCGCCTGGACCGGGGCGAGACCCTGGGCATCGTCGGCGAGTCCGGCTGCGGCAAGTCCACGGTCGCCAGGCTGCTGTGCAACCTGGAGCGGCCGACGGCGGGTTCGATCCGGTTCAAGGGCGAGGACATCACCCGGCTGTCCGGCCGGGCGCTGAAGGCCGTACGGCGCAACATCCAGATGGTCTTCCAGGACCCCTACACCTCCCTCAACCCCCGGATGACGGTGGGCGACATCATCGGGGAGCCGTACGAGATCCACCCCGAGGCGGCCCCGAAGGGCGACCGGCGCAGAAGGGTGCGGGAACTGCTGGACGTGGTCGGCCTCAACCCCGAGTACATCAACCGCTACCCGCACCAGTTCTCCGGCGGCCAGCGCCAGCGCATCGGCATCGCCCGCGGGCTGGCGCTGCGCCCGGAGATCATCGTCGCCGACGAGCCGGTGTCGGCCCTGGACGTGTCGGTGCAGGCGCAGGTCATCAACCTGCTGGACCGGCTCCAGGCGGAGTTCGAGCTCAGTTACGTCTTCATCGCCCACGACCTGTCGATCGTGCGGCACATCTCCGACCGGGTCGCGGTGATGTACCTCGGCCGGATCGTGGAGACCGGCAGTGACGAGGAGATCTACGAGCACGCCACGCACCCCTACACCCAGGCGCTGCTGTCCGCCGTGCCCGTTCCCGACCCCGACGCCCGGGCACACCGCGAGCGGATCATCCTCTCGGGTGACGTCCCGTCCCCGACGAACATCCCCTCCGGCTGCCGCTTCCGCACCCGCTGCTGGAAGGCACAAGAGCGCTGCGCCCTGGAGGTGCCGGCCCTCGCGGTCCCCGACGAGTTCCGCCTCACGGCCGGTCCGGCGGCGCACGACTCGGCGTGCCACTTCGCGGAGGAGGCCGTATCGGTCAGGCGCTCCGCGCCGGGTGTGATGCCCGTGGAGGAGCACGGCAACGGGCCGGGATGACATGGCGCACCCCGGCCCGTTTACGGCACCCGCACGGCCGTACGCTGTTCAGCCTGGCGCGTCCGTATATCGGTACCGCTTCCGTGAAGTTGCCTGCGTGTTAACGCAGTTCGCGGGTGTTTGCCCCGCTATGCCAGTGAACGCTGGAGGAAGTCCAGCTGGAGCCGCAGCAGGTTCTCGGCGACCGACTCCTGCGGCGTCATGTGCGTGACGCCGGACAGGGGCAGCACCTCGTGCGGGCGTCCGGCGGCCAGCAGGGCCGAGGACAGGCGCAGGGAGTGGGCGACCACCACGTTGTCGTCCGCCAGCCCGTGAATGATCATCATCGGTCGGCGCGGCTCGGCCGGGTCGACCAGTCCCGCGTCGTCGATCAGCGAGTTGCGGCGGTAGACCTCCGGCCGCTCGTCCGGGTGCCCGAGATACCGCTCCTGGTAGTGGGTGTCGTACAGGCGCAGGTCGGTGACCGGGGCGCCCACCACCGCCGCGTGGAAGACGTCCGGGCGGCGCAGCACCGCGAGCGCCGCCAGATAGCCGCCGAAGGACCAGCCGCGGATGCCGACCCGGTTCAGGTCGAGCGGGAAGTCGGCGGCGAGCGCCTGGAGCGCGTCCACCTGGTCCTGCAGCACGACCTCCGCGAGGTCGTCCCGGACGGCCTTCTCCCAGGCGGGGGAGCGGCCAGGGGTGCCCCGGCCGTCGGCGACGACCACCGCGAAGCCCTGGTCGGCGAACCACTGCGAGGTCAGGTGCGCGTTGTGCGCGGCGACCACGCGCTGGCCGTGCGGACCGCCGTAGGGGTCCAGGAGGACCGGGAGGGGAGTGTCGGAGTGGTAGTCCCGTGGCATAAGCACGGCGCACGGAATTCGGCGTGCGCCCCCCTGGGTAAGTGTCACGCGCGGGGACAAACCGGGATCTTCGGCGTACGACGTGACAGTCGCCGTTCGTTTTCCGTCACGCAGCACCTGTACATGGGTGCCCGGACGGTCAAGCGTGGCGGAGGCCAGCACGGTTACGCCCCCGGCGCGCACGGCCGAGTGCACACCGGGCTCCTGCGACACGCGCTCCACACCGAGTTCGTTGACCCGGTAGACATGGACCTCGCCGGTTTCGGCGGACTCCGCCTCCTCACCGGCCGACGCCGTGACCAGCACGTCGTCGGCGGTGACGTCCAGCACCGCGCGGATGTGCAGCTGCGCTCCGGTCAGCGGGCGTTCACCCACCGCCAGCACCCGCGCGCCGCCCTCGTCGGCGACCCGGACGAGCTGTCCGGAGGGGCTCCAGCAGGGCACTCCGGGGAAAAGTTCCAGCCAAGTTGGATCTTCATCGGCGTGCACCATCCGGGTCGTCCCCGCGTCCGGGTCCACGGCCAGGATCAGCTGGCTGCGCTGGTCCCGCGCCTGTACCAGGAGCAGAGCCCCCGCGTCTGACCAGTGCACACGCGCCAGGTACGGGTAGCGCGCCCGGTCCCATACGACCTCCGTGCGCGTGCCGTCCAGGCGGATCACGAACAGGCGGACCTCCGCGTTTGGGGTCCCGGCCGCCGGGTACGCGACGTGGTTTGGCTCACGCCCCGGGTGCGCCGGGTCGGCGATCCACCACCGCTGCACCGGCGTGTCGTCCGCGCGCGCCACGAGCAGCCGGTCCGACTCCGGGGCCCACCAGAAACCCCGCGAACGCCCCATCTCCTCGGCCGCGACGAACTCGGCCAATCCATAGGTGACGCCCTCCGACTCCGGCTCCGCCAGCGCCCGGTCGCCCTCGCCCTCGGCGCCCACCACCCGCAGGGCGCCCCCGGCGACGTACGCCACGTGCCGTCCGTCGGGCGCCGGGCGCGGGTCGATCACCGGCCCGGGGACAGGGAGTTCACGCGCCGTCCCGGCCCGCAGCTCGGCCGTGAACAGCCGCCCTGACAAGGCGAAAGACGCCAACTCCACGGCCGCGTCGGTGGCGTAGCCGACGATGCCGGCCCCGCCCTCGCGGCTGCGCTCACGGCGCGCCCGTTCCTCGGCCGACAGCTGTTCCGAGGCACCTTGGAGCAGGGCGCGCGGGTCGGCCGCCACGCGCTCTTTGCCGTCCGACACATCGAGTACCCACAGGGAGTTCGCCCGGTCCGTGCCGGAGGGCGAGCGCAGGAACACGACCCGCGAACCGTCGGGCGCCACGGTGAACGAGCGCGGCGCGCCGAGGGAGAACCGCTGGGTGCGGGCGTGTCGTCGGGGGAAGGAGTCAGGCTCGGTCGTCATGCCCTGACCATATTGGCCATGCGCCCCCTTGTGCGGCCGTGCGCCGAGCGATGCGCGAGTACGGATAGTTATGATCACTACCGCTGGGTGGGTATGAACCTGCTGGCTTCTGTATGGAATTGCTGGATCGATCTACAACCCCCATAGTCCGACCCCCCGCGTCCCTGGGATCTTTGGAGGTGAGCCGCCGTGGCACTCTCGATTTCGGCGGTGGTGCTGCTGGCGATCATCGTCTTCCTGCTGGTCAAGAAATCAGGCTTGAAGGGCGGCCACGCGGTCGTCTGCGTCCTCCTCGGCTTCTACCTCGCCTCCTCGACCGTCGCCCCCACGATCAACGAGCTGACGACCAACGTCGCCAGCATGATCGGCAGCATCAAGTTCTGACCCGGGAGCGGCCCGGGCCTGCGCCGCGCTGTCAGAGGCGCCTCGTAGGGTGGGACGCATGACGGAACCACCCGCCCGGCGTCTGCTGCTGGTGCACGCGCACCCGGACGACGAGTCGATCAACAACGGCGCGACCATGGCCGAGTACGCGGCCCGGGGTGCCCGGGTGACCCTGGTCACCTGCACCCTCGGGGAGCGTGGCGAGGTCATTCCGCCGGAGCTGCGGCACCTGACCGGTGCCGCCCTGGGTGAGTACCGCCTGCGCGAGCTCAGCGCCGCGATGGGCGAGCTGGGCGTCGCGGACTTCCGCCTGCTCGGCGGTGCGGGCCGGTACGGGGACTCCGGGATGATGGGCCTCCCGGACAACGACGACCCCGGCTGCTTCTGGCAAGCCGACGTCGACGAGGCCGCGGGACACCTCGTCGAGGTGATCCTGGAGGTCCGCCCCCAGGTCCTCGTCACCTACGACGAGAACGGGGGGTACGGCCACCCGGACCACATCCAGGCTCACCGCGTCGCCATGAGAGCCGTGGAGCTGGCCGCCGAGGCGGGCTGGCGGATCCCCAAGGTCTACTGGAACCGGGTCCCGCGCCCGGTCGCCGAGGCCGCCTTCGCCCGGCTGAAGGACGCCCTGCCCGGCCTGCCCTTCGCCAAGTCCGCCGCCGTGGAGGACGTACCGGGCGTGGTCGACGACGACCGGATCACCACCGCGCTCGACGGCGCCGCCCAGGCCGCCGCCAAGGCCGCCGCCATGCGCGCGCACGCCACCCAGATCGAGGTCGCCCCCGACGCGCCGTACTTCGCGCTCTCCAACGAGCTCGCGCAGCCCCTGTTCACCACGGAGTACTACGAGTTGGTGAGCGGCGAGCGCCCGGCGGCGCGGGAGACCGATCTGTTCGCCGGGACCGAGGAGGCGTCATGAGCGGGGCAGGCCGGGGCTCGATGCTCGCCCAGCCGTTGCAGCGCCCTTCCGGCGGACGGATCGCCGCCGGCCTGGGGCTGTTCCTGCTCGGCGCGGTGGCCGGCCTGGCCGGGACGCTGGTGCAGGCCGGCTGGTTCCCGGGCGGGCTGCTGCTCGCCCTGGCGGGCGCGGCCGGATCGTTCCTCGGTGGGGCGCGCGTCCTGGGCAGCCGCGCCGGGGCGGTCGCGCCGGCGGCCGGCTGGGTCATCGCCGTCATCCTGCTCACCGCTGGCCGTCCCGAAGGGGACTTCCTGTTCGGGGCGGGTGGCGGCTCCTACCTGTTCCTGCTGGGCGGGATGGCCCTGGCTGTGATCTGCGCCACCCTTGGCCCCGGGCGGCAACCCCGGGCCGATGCCGCCCGACTTGGCAAGTGACGTACCACTTCGCCATGCGGCGCGCGTGCGTATCCGGTGTGGGTTTCCCCAGCGGTCGTGGGATAAGCGCCAGAAGTGGCCAGTATGGTGGTGCGCGCCGCCGAGCTGCCCGCGTGAGGTCGAGACGGGCGGCGGAGCCAACCGGGAGAACCTGCCTTGAGTCGTGAAACTGACACTCCGTCCTCCGGGCCCAACGGGCGCGGCGGAGCCGCATACCCCTCGGGCACGCCGCCGTACGGGACCCCCATGGTTTCCGACGACGGTACGGACGCGGCCCGTTCGGCCGCGCAGCCGGAGGAACGCAAGACCGAGACCACGCTGACGACGCGCATCCGGATCAACATCCCCGGATCGCGGCCGATTCCGCCGGTCGTGATGCGCACGCCCGTCGCGGACCCCGAGGCCGCGGCCGGTGAGGCGGACCCGGCCCCGAAGCCGGCCGCCGCCGCGCCGTCCACCGGCACCGTCGAGCCGTCCGCCGAGCCCGCGGCACCCGCCGACGAGAAGCCGAGCGACTGGTTCGCGCCCCGCAAGTCCGGCCCGGGCAAGGGCGGTCAGAGCGGCGGCGGTACGAACGGGGCCGGTCTGCCGGGCGGTTCCGCCGCCGGCGGTGCGACGGGCGCGGGCCCGGGTCCCGCGGCTGCCTCCGGTGGCACGCGTCCGGGTGGGCCTGGTGCCTCTGGTGGCGCGCGTCCGGGCAGCGGCCGTCCCGGTGGCGTGGTCGGCTCCATGAGCGTGCCGGGCGGTTCGCGGCCCGGGGGGACGAACGGCGCGGGGCTCCCCGGTGGGGCCACCGGCGGCCCGGTGGCGCCCGGGCACGGTGGCGGCACCGGCTCCTTCGACGTGACCGAGGCGCTGGCCGCGGGCCCGCTGGGCAACGGCTCCCGCCCCGGCTCCGGCGGCAGCGGCGAGCCGCGCCGCGACGAGCTGCCGTACTTCTCGGAGAACGGCCGCGGCGGCCAAAGCGGCCTCGGCGGTACGAACGGTCAGGGCGGCCCGGCCGGACCCGGCGGCCCCAGCAACCGCAACGGATCCCACGGCCGCGGCGGCCCCGGCGGACCGCAGGGCCCCGCGGGCCCGACCGGCGGCCCGGTCACCGGGGACGGCCCGCTGGTGCCCCCTGTCGGCGGCGGACCGGGCGGACCGGGTGGACCCGGCGGCCTGGGCGACATCGGCATGGACCCCGGCACCGCGTTCGACGCCCACGACTTCAACGGCCCGGGCGGCCCCGTCGCCCCGGGCGCTCCCGGCGGCTCCCGCCCGGCGCCCGGCACGGCCCCCGGCATGGGTCCCGGCGCGGGCCGTGGCCCCGGCGGCGGGATGAGCGACGACACCGCGATCCTCACCCCGCAGAAGCCGGCCCCCGAGCCCGGCACACCCGGTTACGGCTCCCCGGCGGACAACGTCTCCGGGCACACCGTCACCAGCGGCATCCCCATCGTCCCGCCCGGCGCGAAGTCCCCGTTCGGACCGGGCGAGCGCACCGACGGGCCGCTGCCGCACACGCCCCCCAAGCTGCCCGAGCCGGCCGCGCAGAACGTGCCGCAGTCGAAGCCCAAGAAGAAGAAGGGCCGCAGCAAGCTGGTCCTGCTCGGCGGCGGCGTGGTCATGCTCGCCGGTGTCGCCTACGGCGCCGGACTGCTGATGAACCACTCCGACGTGCCCAAGGGCACCACGGTGCTCGGCGTCGACATCGGCGGCGGCACCCGCGACGAGGCGGTCAAGAAGCTCGACGACGCCTTCGGCGACCGGGTGAACAAGCCGCTGAAGCTGTCGGTGGGCGGCAGGACGGTCTCCCTCACGCCGGATCAGGCGGGCCTGCAGTTCGACTTCCAGTCCACGGTCGGCGCCGCGGCGAAGAGCGACTACAACCCGGTCTCCGTGATCGGCTCGCTCTTCGGGCAGCACCGGGTCGTCGAGCCGGCCATGCCGGTCGACGAGGAGAAGCTCCAGGCGGCCCTGGAGGACGCCGGCGGCGGCTCCGGCTCGGTCACCGAGGGCACGATCAAGTTCGACGCCGGCAAGGCCGTCGCCGTGTACGGCAAGGCGGGCAAGGCCATCGACGCCGGCCGGGCCACGCAGTCGGTGGAGGACGCGTACCGCGCCGAGGTGGAGACGGGCACGGCGACCCCGGTCACGGTGCCGACCACCACCAAGCAGCCGACGGTCTCCAACGCCGAGGTCGACCGGATGATGAAGAAGTTCGCGGAGCCCGCGATGTCGGGCATCGTGACGGTGCAGACCGACGCCGCGCACACGGTCAAGTTCAGCCCGCAGAACTCGCTGTGGAAGTTCCTCCGGGTGACGGCGGTCGACGGCAAGCTGGTCGACGCCCCCGACAAGGCGGCCCTGAAGGAGCTCTACGGCCAGACCTTCGACGGCGTGCTGATCACCCGGGGCAACGGCAAGAAGACGGCTGTCACGCCCGAGGACGTCTACCTCAACCTGCGCAAGGCGCTGATGAGCAGGACCAACCGGATCGCCGTCATCGACACGGACCCGAACTAGGGCCTGCCCGGCGGACGGAGGGGGCTCCCGGTGATCACCGGGAGCCCCCTCCGCCATGTCACGCCCACCACGTGACATCTGTCATCCGGCACTCAGGACCGCCGACACTGACGGCCCCACGGCCCCCGCGGCCAGCATGGACGCATGACAACGACAGCTGCGGCCACCACCACCCCGGTGGTCGGGTTCGACCAGGTGAGCAAGACGTACGGGAGCACACGGGCGGTGGACGGGCTCTCGCTCCGGCTGTACCCGGGGGAGACCGTGGCCCTGCTGGGCCCGAACGGCGCCGGCAAGTCCACCACCCTCGACCTGCTGCTCGGCCTCAAGCACGCCGACGGCGGCACGGTCAGCGTCTTCGGCACCAGCCCGCGCGAGGCGATCGTCGCCGGGCGGGTGGGGGCCATGCTGCAGAGCGGCGGGCTGATGGACGAGGTCACCGTCGCCGAACTGGTCGGGCTCGCCTGCTCGCTGCACCCGAGGCCGTACAAGGCCACCGACGTGCTCGCCCGCGCCGGTATCTCCCAGATCGCCGACCGCAAGGTCAACAAGCTCTCCGGCGGCCAGGCACAGCGGGTCCGCTTCGCCCTCGCCACCGCCGGCGACAGCGACCTGATCGTCCTGGACGAGCCGACCACCGGCATGGACGTCTCCGCCCGCCAGGCCTTCTGGGCCACCATGCGCGAGCAGGCCGACCAGGGCCGTACGGTCCTCTTCGCCACCCACTACCTCGAAGAGGCCGACGCCATCGCCGACCGCGTCCTGGTCCTGCACCGGGGCCGGCTGCTGGCCGACGGCACCGCCGCCGAGATCAAGGCCAAGGCGGGGGCGCGGCGGGTCTCCTTCGACCTGGAGGGCGAGATCGACGAGGCCGCCCTGCGCGACCTGCCGTTCCTCAGCGGCATCACCGTGTCCCCGAGCGGCCCGGCCGCGGGCTCCGGCCAGACCGTCCGCATCCAGTCCACCGACGCCGACGCCACCGTGCACGCCCTGTACGGGCTCGGTGTCTACCCCCGCAACCTCGAAGTCGCCGGGCTCGGGCTCGAGCAGGCCTTCGTCGCCATCACGGAGGCCGAGGAGGCCAAGGAGGTCACGCAGTCGTGAACAGCCTGATCAAGCTGGAACTGGCCCGCGCGCTGCGCAACCGCAAATTCCTGTTCTTCTCGGTGATCTACCCCTCGATCATCTTCCTCATCTTCGCGGGCAGCGCCGGCACCACCGAGAAGGTCGACGGCACCGGACTGACCGTGGCGACCTACCTGATGGTCTCCATGGCCTCCTTCGGTGCCCTGACCGCCGTCCTGATGGGCAACAGCGAGCGCATCGCCAAGGAACGGGAGAGCGGCTGGGTACGGCAGCTGCGGCTGACCCCGCTGCCGGGCCGCGGCTACGTGCTCGCCAAGACCGCGAGCGCGGCCGTGGTCAGCCTGCCGTCCATCGTCGTCGTGTTCGTCGTCGCGGCGGCCGTGAAGGACGTACGCCTGGACGCCTGGCAGTGGGTCGCCCTCACCGGCGTCATCTGGGCGGGCAGCCTGGTCTTCGCCGCGCTCGGCGTCGCCCTCGGCTACGTCGCCTCCGGGGACGCGGTCCGCCCCCTCACGATGATCATCTACTTCGGCATGTCGATCCTCGGCGGCCTGTGGATGCCGTCCACGACCTTCCCGCAGTGGCTGCAGGACATCGCCGAGTGGCTGCCCACGCACGCGTACGCTGCTCTGGGACGGGCGATCGAACAGAGCCAGGCCCCGCACGCCCAGGACATCGCCGTCCTCGCCGTCTACTTCGTCCTCTTCGCGGGCGGCGCGGCCTGGCTGTACCGGAAGGACACGCTGAAGGCGTGAGTGCCATGACGCGAGACCCGCGATCCGACGCACCCCGGGCGGAGCGGCTGATGCGCATGGGGCAGCCGCCCCGCAACCGGGCCGAGCTGCGGCGCAAGGTGCTGTGGATCGGCGTCTGGCTGGTGTTCCTCAGCTCGCCGGTGAAGGACCTGCTCTCCGGGCACCACACCACCAGCGGCACCGTGGCGGGCTGGATCGGCCTCACCGCCTTCGTCGGGGTGTACCTGTCGCTGGTCTTCCGGAACATGGGCAAGCCCTTCACCGGACGCGTCGTCGCCCTCATCCTGGTCCTCGGCGCGCTCGCCACCCTGCTGTGCCTCACGCTCGGCGGCCACTGGCTGGGCCTGTACTGCTACGTGTCCGTCGCCTGCGGGTCCACCCTCCCGCTGCGGGTGGCGTACGGCGCGATCCCGGCGACCACGGGTGTGATGCTGCTGGCCGGCAGCCAGGTCGACCGGGAGGAGGCCGAGAACCTGGTCCTCCTGGTGCTGCTGATCGGGTTCGCCATGACCGGCGTCGGCCAACTGGTCCGCACCACCATCGAGTTGCGCAAGGCCCGCGCCACCGTCGCCCAGCTCGCCGCCAACGAGGAGCGGCTGCGCCTCGCCCGCGACCTGCACGACCTGCTCGGCCACTCGCTCTCCCTGATCACGCTGAAGAGCGAGCTGGCGGGCCGGATGCTGCCCGACCACCCCGACAAGGCGGCCCAGCAGGTCGCCGACATCGAACAGGTCAGCCGCCAGGCGCTGGTCGACGTCCGGGAGGCCGTCACCGGCTACCGGCGCCCCCGCCTGGCCGCCGAACTCGCCGGCGCCCAGGTCGCCCTGACCGCCGCCGGGGTCGTCGCCCAGGTGCCCGCCGAACCGGACCTCGACGGCGTCCCCGAGGAGGCCGAGTCCACCCTCGCCTGGGCGCTGCGCGAGGCGGTCACCAACGTCGTACGGCACAGCGGCGCAGGCCGCTGCACGGTGGAGGTGCTGCGGCGCCAGACCCTGGACGGCCCCGTCCTCGAACTCGCCGTGGAGGACGACGGGTCGGGCGGCTCCGGCAAGGGCCCCGGCAACGGTCTGACCGGTCTGACCGAACGTCTGGAGAAGGCCGGCGGCACGCTTGAGGCGGGCCGGGTCAGGCACGGCTTCCGGCTGGTCGCCCGCGTCCCCACGGCCACCGCGGTGGCCATAGGATCCGGGGCATGAGCAGCATGATCAAGGTCCTCCTCGCCGAGGACCAGTCGATGGTCCGGGAGGCGCTGGCCGCCCTGCTGGGCCTCGAGGACGACATCGAGGTCGTGGTCCAGGTGTCGCGCGGGGACGAGGTGCTGGCCGCCGCCCGCGAACACGGCGTGGACGTCGCCCTGCTCGACATCGAGATGCCCGGCTGCACCGGCATCGAGGCCGCCGCCCAGGTCCACCGGGAGCTGCCCGCGGTCAAACTGGTCGTGCTCACCACCTTCGGCCGCCCGGGCTATCTGCGCAGCGCCATGGAGGCGGGCGCCGACGCCTTCCTGGTCAAGGACGCCCCCGCCGCCCAGCTCGCCGCGGCCGTGCGCAAGGTCCTGGCCGGCGAGCGCGTCATCGACCCCACCCTCGCGGCGGCGGCCCTCGCCGAGGGCGCCAACCCCCTCACCGACCGCGAACGCGAGGTCCTCCGCGCGGCGGCCGACGGCTCCACCAACGCGGAACTGGCAGCCGCCCTGCACCTGTCCCAGGGGACGGTACGCAACTACCTCTCGACGGCGATCCAGAAGCTGGCGGTGCGCAACAGGGCGGAGGCGGTCCGGACGGCCCGCGAGAAGGGCTGGCTGTAGCGCCCCGCGGTCAGTTGAGCATCGCCCGCGCGGCATGGGCCTGCTCCCGCACGCGGGCCGCCGCCGTCTCGTCCACCGCGTCCACCACCTCGGCATACGCGTCCAGTTCGGCCGCGCCCCCGACGAAGTCCCCTCGCTGCACGAGCAGTTGCGCCCGCTCGTAGCGCAGGCGGGCCGGATGCGACGGCAGCAGCAGCGACAACTCCACGGCCCACAGCGCCACGTCCGACCGCTCGGGCCGGGTCGCGGCCCACGCCCGGATGTTGTTCAGGATCCGCAGCACCACCTCCAGCGGATCAGCGGGCACCAGCATCCCCGGATCCAGCGGAGCCCCCGTCGCCCCCGCGACGAGCAATTCCGCGTCCGTCCCCGTCAGCACCCGCCCCCCGTCGAAGGGATCGGCGAGCACCTGCTCGTGAGCCGCCCCGAACCCCACGACGAAGTGCCCCGGCAGCGCGACCCCGTACACCGGCGCCCCCGCCCGCCGGGCGACCTCCAGCCACACCACCGACAGCAGGATCGGCAGCCCGCGACGCCGCACCAGCACCTCGTGCAGCAAGGACGACTCCAGGCGCTGGTAGTCGGCGGCCGAGCCGCGGAACCCGCACCGGTCGCCGAGCAGCTCGCACAGCGCCACCGCCCACGCGCGCGGCCCGCCCGGCCTGAACGGCAGTCGCCCCGCCAGCCGGTCGAGCTCCATCTGCGCCGCGTCCATGCCGGCCTCGTCCAGCGAGCCGTCCGCCTGCGCGGCGAGCAGCAGGCACAGCGCCGACAGGTCGGGCCGTTCGGACCGGGCCTCCTCGGCGAACCGCTGCCGCAGCTCGGCGGACCGTTCGGGCGGGGGAGGGTACGGGGGACGCATAGCAGGCACATGCCCTTTCACGACGCACGACTCACGACACTGCGGGGGCGTCCGGCGCGCGGTAGTGGTGGTACGTGTGATGCGCGGTGAAGCCCAGCCCGGCGTACAGCGCCCGGGCCGCCTCGTTGTCCGCCTCGACCTGGAGCCAGGCCGCCGAGGCGCCCTCGTCCAGCGCCCGCCGGGCGAGCGCGGCCATCACCGTGGTGGCCAGCCCGCTCCGCCGCGCGTCCGGGTCCACCTCGACGGCCGCGAACCCGGCCCAGCGCCCGTCCACCACACACCGCCCGATGGCGAGCGGCGCGCCACCGCCCTCCCCGGGTACCGTCGCGAACCACACCGACGGCCCTCTGCCCAGCACCGTCAGGGCCACCTCACTCACCCCTTTGCGCTGATACCGCGCCAGCCACGCCTCGTCCACCTCCCGGGCCAGCACCACCCCGGTGCCCTCCGCCCGGTCGGCGACCGGCGCCAGCGCGCCGATCCACAGCTCGGCGGTCACCTCACGCACCCAGCCCCGCCGCTCCAGCTCCGCGCAGAGCAGCTCCTGGGTGCCCTCGGCGCCGGTGGCGGTCTGGATGTACGCGGGGAGCCCGCGCTCGCCGTACCAGCGTCGTACGGCCGCCAGGGCCGCGTCGAGGGGCAGACCGGGATCCCCCGCCGGAAGCACACTGTTCGCCCGCCGGGTGAAGCCCACCCGTCGCCCGGCCACCGCCCCCCACGGACGCGCTTCGCGCGGCACCTCCTGCACTGCGGCCCGCAGCTCCCACTCGCCCAGCCGCTCGCTCTCCACCGGCCGCCACGCCCGGGAGGCGACGTGCGCCAGCTCGGCGTAGGAGGCGGCGGGCCCCCGCCGCCGCGCCGGCGCGGCGGGTACGACCTTGCCCGCCACCAGCGAGGACTCCGGAATCCGGACACTCCGGCCGTCCCGCTGTGTGATCAGCAGCACGCCGTCGTCCCATGATGTGAGAACACCCACCGTGTCGGTGAACTTCTCTCCCGGTGCTTCAGTGTCGCTCAAGCGCCGCACCGAGACCCGTTTGCCCACGTCAGCAGCGGTGACACGGACCTCGAAGCGCCCAGCGGCCGAGATTTCCACAGGTCAGTTCACCCCTCCTGTTCGGATCATGCCCAAGAACGGAGATACTAGGGGCGGGCATCGACGACGCCGCGCTCCCGCGCGCCAGGCGGCGGAGCCTGAGGAGGCCCGCCAGCGCCCTATCGAGGAGGAACGACAGCGTGACCTACGTCATCGCGCAGCCTTGTGTCGACGTCAAGGACAAGGCGTGCATCGAGGAGTGCCCGGTCGACTGCATCTACGAGGGCCAGCGGTCCTTGTACATCCACCCGGACGAATGCGTCGACTGTGGTGCCTGTGAGCCGGTCTGCCCGGTCGAGGCGATCTTCTACGAGGACGACACTCCGGAGGAGTGGAAGGACTACTACAAGGCGAACGTCGAGTTCTTCGACGAGCTCGGCTCTCCCGGCGGTGCCAGCAAGCTGGGGCTGATCGAGCGCGACCACCCCTTCGTCGCCGCGCTCCCGCCGCAGAACCAGTAAGAGCGGCCCGCATTCGCGCCGCCTCGGTCCCGTACGGCCAGATCAGCCCTGATCGCCGCCGCACGGGACCGAGGCGTTTGCCGTAACAGGCGTTCGCCGTGAAAGAAAGTGAGCCTGATCCCGTGTCCGCAGTCTCCGACCGCCTCCCGACCTTCCCCTGGGACAAGCTGGAGCCGTACAAGAAGACGGCCGCCGAGCACCCCGACGGCATCGTCGACCTGTCCGTCGGCACCCCGGTCGACCCGGTCCCCGAGCTGATCCAGAAGGCCCTGATCGCCGCGGCCGACTCCCCGGGCTACCCGACGGTCTGGGGCACCCCGGCGCTGCGCGACGCGATCACCGGCTGGGTCGAGCGCCGCCTCGGCGCCCGCGAGGTCACCCACCGCCACGTCCTGCCGATCGTCGGCTCCAAGGAACTGGTCGCCTGGCTCCCCACCCAGCTGGGCCTCGGCCCCGGCGACAGGGTCGCCTACCCGCGGCTGGCCTACCCGACCTACGAGGTCGGCGCCCGCCTCGCCCGCGCCGACTACGAGGCCTACGACGATCCGACGGCGCTGGACCCCGAGGGCCTGAAGCTGCTCTGGCTGAACTCGCCGTCGAACCCCACCGGCAAGGTCCTCGCCGAGGAGGAGCTGACCCGGATCGTGGCCTGGGCCCGCGAGCACGGCGTGCTGCTGGTCTCCGACGAGTGCTACATCGAGCTGGGCTGGGAGGCCGACCCGGTCTCGGTCCTGCACCCGGACGTGAACGGTGGCTCGTACGACGGCCTCGTGGCCGTGCACTCCCTCTCCAAGCGCTCCAACCTGGCGGGCTACCGCGCGGCCTTCCTGGCCGGCGACCCGGCCGTCCTCGGCCCGCTCCTGGAGATCCGCAAGCACGGCGGCATGATGACCTCCGCCCCCACCCAGGCGGCGGTCGTGGCGGCCCTGGGCGACGACACCCACGTCCACGAACAGCGCGAGCGCTACGCGGCCCGCCGCACCGCCCTGCGCGACGCCCTGGTCTCCCACGGCTTCCGCATCGAACACAGCGAGGCCAGCCTCTATCTGTGGGCCACGAGGGACGAGTCCTGCTGGGCCACGGTCGCCCACCTGGCCGAACGCGGCATCCTCGTGGCGCCGGGTGACTTCTACGGCCCGGCGGGGGACACGTTCGTACGCGTCGCGCTGACGGCGACGGACGAGCGGGTCGCGGCCGCGGTGCGGAGGCTCGCCGAGTAGCGCGCGCACACGGTGAAGGGGCCCAGGTAAGAACCCTGAGCCCCCTGTCACCGGCCGGAACCGGGCGCTCAGCCGAGCGGCAGACCCTGCGCGGGCAGCGAGGACGTCGGCAGGCCGCCCTTGGTCGCGGTCGACGCGGTGTCGGCCAGCGCACCGCCGGCGGTCCCGGCGGTCTTCTGCACCGCCGGCGCCGCCTTCTTCACGGCCTGGTCGCCGGTCTTGCCCGCGGCCGGAACCGTCTTCTTGACCGCCTGGCTGCCGGTGTCGCCGGCGAGCCCGCTGACGTGCTGCGCGGCGCCGTCCACGGCCTTGCCGGCGCCCGCCCCGTCCAGGGCGGACACCCCGCCGAGGTCCGGGGCGGCGGGCAGGTTCGTGGCCGCGCCGGCAGAGCCGGCCGCACCGACCCCGGCGGCCGCTCCCGCTGCTACAAGCAGCGCGGCACGGGCGATCCGGCGGGTCAGGGGGAGGGACATGATGCTCCTTCGCGGAAGGGAACGGATGAACTGGTCGTCCGGACTCGGACGCAGTGACTACCGCTCGAGTCCCGCGAAGGTTGCGGAGGCCGAAGGTAAAGACTTGATAACGCATCGCATTATCTACTGTGGATAAAAGCGGGCAAAGGGTGCCCGTCGGGGCCTTCCGCAGAATCCTTACGGCCCGGTCGCCCCAAGGGGTTGACGGACCGCGAGGGTGACCGCGCGAATACCTGCGCGCCCGGTACTCCCCACCCGCCCGGCGCAACCCCGACGAGTGAGCGTCCGCACTACTGCCCGGTCTCGATCCGCACGGCACCCGCGGACGCCTGCGCACCCCCGGCGCCCGACGATCCGGCGGCCCGCCACCGGCTGTCCGTGCTCCCGGCGGCCCACTCCTGCCCGGCGTACGACACCCGCTGGATGTGCAGCGCCGAGGAGTTGGCCACCGCCCAGTGCGCCAGCTGCCAGCCGCGCTCCCGCGCGGTCCGCTTCGGCTTCGTACCGTCCGCCCCCGCGTCGGTGGGCACCGGCACGGTCACGGTCCGCCCGCGCGCCTCGGCGGTCACCCCGGGGGACGGCGTCGCCGCTTTCCCGCCGCTCACCTCGGCGCCGGCCTCCTCGAACGCGTCGCGCCCGAAGTCCCGGACCAGCGCGGCCCGCACCGCGGCCGGACCGAGGGCCGCGACCTGGGTCTCCGGCCGCCCGTCGCAGGTCAGCGTGGCCGCCGCCTGCCCCGTCAGGGCCGCGGCGAGCAGCGTGGCGTCCGGCTCGTGCTTGGCGTACGCCTCCGGGTAGCCGCTGCGCTGCACGCGCTGCGCGGCCACGGTGAGCGGCAGCTTCGCGTAGTCGGTGACCTTGGCCAGGTGCTCGTAGAAGATGCCCGCCGCGTACGTCGGGTCCATGATCTGCTTCTCGGTGCCCCAGCCCTGCGAGGGCCGCTGCTGGAACAGGCCCAGCGAATCCCGGTCGCCGTGCGCGATGTTGCGCAGCCCCGACTCCTGCAGCGCGGTCGCCAGCGCGATGGTCACCGCCCGCTCGGGCATGTCCCGCCCGGTGCCGACGGCGGCGATCGTGGCCGCGTTCACCGCCTGCTCGGGCGTGAACTCGTACGACGCCCCGTCGTCGCCGGTCGCGACGACCTTGCAGCCCGGAGCGCCGGCGCCTCCGGTCACGTACTGCACCACGAGGTAGCCCGCGACGGCCAACAGGACCACGAAGGCCGCCCCGAAACGGAAGAGGCGGCCGCGACGTTTGGGAGTGGGGGACGGCTCTGACACGCGTAGAGGGTACTGGAGCCCGCTGTGGCCCCGCGCCGGGTACGGGTGGCAGGTTAGGGTCGGCTCCATGGCCGACACCACCCTTGACCTCACGCAGGACGCCGCCGCGCTCACCGCGCGACTGGTCGACTTCCCCTCGGAGAGCGGCACCGAGAAGCCGCTCGCGGACGCGGTCGAGACCGCGCTGCGCGCGCTGCCGCACCTGACGGTCGACCGGTACGGCAACAACGTGATCGCCCGTACGAACCTGGGCCGGGCGGAGCGGGTGATCCTGGCCGGCCACATCGACACGGTCCCGATCGCGGACAACGTGCCCTCGCGGCTGGACGAGGAGGGCGTGCTCTGGGGCTGCGGCACCTGCGACATGAAGTCCGGGGTGGCGGTGCAGCTGCGTATCGCGGCGACGGTCCCGGCCCCCAACCGCGACCTCACCTTCGTCTTCTACGACAACGAGGAGGTCGCCGCCGACCTCAACGGCCTCAGGCACGTCGCCGAAGCCCACCCGGACTGGCTGGCGGGCGACTTCGCGGTGCTGCTGGAGCCCTCTGACGGCCAGGTCGAGGGCGGCTGCCAGGGCACCCTGCGGGTCCTGCTGAAGACCACGGGCGAGCGGGCCCACTCGGCGCGCGGCTGGATGGGCTCCAACGCGATCCACGCGGCGGCCCCGATCCTGGCCCGCCTGGCCTCGTACGAGCCGCGCTACCCGGTCATCGACGGCCTGGAGTACCGCGAGGGACTGAACGCGGTGGGCATCACGGGCGGCGTGGCCGGCAACGTCATTCCCGACGAGTGCGTGGTCACGGTCAACTTCCGCTACGCGCCGGACCGTACGGAGGAGGAGGCGATCGCGCACGTCCGCGAGGTCTTCGCCGGCTGCGGTGTCGAGGAGTTCGTGGTGGACGACCACAGCGGCGGGGCCCTTCCGGGGCTGTCCCACCCGGCGGCGGCGGAGTTCATCGAGGCGGTGGGCGGCACTCCGCAGCCCAAGTACGGCTGGACGGACGTGTCCCGCTTCGCGGCGCTCGGCATCCCCGCCGTCAACTACGGCCCCGGCAACCCCCACTTGGCGCACAAGCGGGACGAACGGGTGGACACGGCGAAGATCCTGGCGGGCGAGGAACGGCTGCGCGCCTGGCTCACCGGACACGCGTAAGTCCCCCGTCCGTAACCCCCGGCGATCTACGCTGAGGTGGAAAGACCTGGCAAGCGGAGGGAGCGCTACATGGCTACCGGCAACCCCGAGGGCAAGAAGCAGCCACCGGAGGAGCAGCGCCTGGGACCGGTCCTCCGGCGGCGAAGCCAGGTGACCTCGAGCACGACGGACCAGCGCCTGCTGGACGAGCGCGCCCCCAGCGACTGGGTCCACACGGACCCCTGGCGTGTGCTGCGCATCCAGTCGGAGTTCATCGAGGGCTTCGGCACCCTCGCCGAACTCCCGCCCGCCATCAGCGTCTTCGGCTCGGCCCGTACGCCGGTGGACTCGCCCGAGTACGACGCCGGCGTCCGCCTCGGCCGGGGGCTGGTGGAGGCCGGCTGGGCGGTGATCACGGGCGGCGGCCCCGGAGCCATGGAGGCGGCCAACAAGGGCGCCAGCGAGGCCGGCGGCATCTCGGTCGGCCTCGGCATCGAGCTGCCGTTCGAGCAGGGCCTCAACCCCTATGTCGACATCGGCCTCAACTTCCGGTACTTCTTCGTCCGCAAGATGATGTTCGTGAAGTACGCCCAGGGTTTCGTGGTCCTGCCGGGCGGCCTAGGCACCCTCGACGAACTCTTCGAGGCCCTCACCCTCGTCCAGACCCAGAAGGTCACCCGCTTCCCCATCGTCCTCTTCGGCAGCGAGTACTGGGGCGGCCTCATCTCCTGGCTCCGAAACACCCTCATCGCCCAGGGCAAGGCAGCCGAGAAGGACCTCCTCCTCTTCCACGTCACCGACGAGGTCGACGAGGCGGTAGCCCTGGTATCAAAGGAAGCCGGCCGCTGACACACCCCCTGGGGGCTCCGCCCCCAGCCCCCCGGCCCGGTCGATGAGCAGGCACACCACCCCTCATCCCGCCCGGCACCCGAGCCCGATCCCCCCGAAGCGGGACCTGCGGCGCAGCCCGGCGGGGTGTTGGGGCGCAGCCCCGCGGGGGTCTGGGGCGGAGCCTTGGCGGGGGTTTGGGGGTGCAGCCTCGGCGGAGGTCTGGGGCGCAGCCCCGCGGGGGTCTAGGGCGGAGCCATGGCGGGGACTGGGGCGGTAGCCCGCGGAGGTCTGGTGGCGCAGCCCCGCCAAGGTCTGGTGCGGAGCCCTGACCAGGGTCTGGGTGCAGCCTCGGCGGAGTTCTGGGGCGCAGCCCCGCGGAGATCTAGCGCGGAGCCCTGGCGGGGACTGGGGCGGTAGCCCTACGGAGGTCTGGGACCGGAGCCTCGGCCGGGGGGCTGGGGCGGTAGCCCCGCGGAGATCTAGCGCGGAGCCCTGGCGGGGACTGGGGCGGTAGCCCGCGGAGGTCTGGTGGCGCAGCCCCGCCAAGGTCTGGGGCGGAGCCCTGACCAGGGTCTGGGTGCAGCATTGGCGGGGTGCTGGGGCGCAGCCTCGGCGGAGGTCTGGGGCGCAGCCCCGCGGAGATCTAGCGCGGAGCCCTGGCGGGGACTGGGGCGGTAGCCCTACGGAGGTCTGGGACCGGAGCCTCGGCCGGGG